>JBGTFW010000049.1:0-6050 GCA_041747075.1 Pirellulaceae bacterium | reverse complement strand
CTGTTCGCACATGACCTTGAAAGGCTGCACGCAACCATCCTCGACCCCAAACAAAGTACAATGTCCCCTTTTTCATTTCCAGGAATTCCCCCCTCACCCCGACCCTCTCCCCGCCAAAGCCGGGGAAGAGGGGGCAGAAATTGGGGCGCTGATTTGGAGGATGAATGGAAAAGCAGATTGTCCCGCGCGCCCGAACTGTTGCCAGTCCGGGTTACTTTCAGTTCGGCTACGCACAGTCACGTCCAGTCCAGCTACGTGCGACGGCTCGGCGCTTCTTGATCTGCGGAATCGGCGCAATCTGCGGACCCGAACTGTTGCCAGTCCGGGTTACTTTCAGTTCGGCTACGCACAGTCACGTCCAGTCCGGCGACGTCGACGGCACGGCGCTTCTTGATCTGCGGAATCGGCGCAATCTGCGGACCCGAACTGTTGCCAGTCCGGGTTACTTTCAGTTCGGCTACGCACAGTCACGTCCAGTCCGGCGTCGGCTCGGCGCTTCTGAATCGACGCGTCCGGTCGAGTTAAAACGCCCGCGCGGCGAAAGCCTTGGCGGCTTCCGCCACGGCCCGACGAGGAGATCGTTTCGAGGACTTTCGCACCCCAAAATCCAAAGCAGTGCCAAACACCGCGCGCCAAAGCCTCCTGATTTCCCCCTTGAATCGTGCTTGTGCCGGGGCTTGCCACTTTTGGCGTTTCAACATCAACAGAATCCGGTAATCTGTTGCTTTCCCCTGGTTTCCGCCATGGTTTCCGCCCGCGAGCAGACAATGAACGCCAGGCCGATTGCGATCTATTACGAACACCCCAGTTGGTTCACGCCTTTGTTCTCGGCGCTCGATCGTCGCGGTGTCGCCTACGAAAAACTCGATGCCGTTGACGGCTGTTATTCTCCCGATGACGTAATGGAAAGGGAATACCCGGTATTCTTTAATCGAATGAGCGCTTCGGCCTGGCTCCGTGGCGCGACCAACGCGATTTTTTTCACGAGGCCCTTACTGGCTCATCTGGAGCGAAACGGCGTCCGTGTAATCAACGGAGCGGCTTCCTACGAGATCGAGATTTCCAAGGCTCACCAGCTCAACCTGTTGCGTCGATTGAATCTGCCGGCTCCGAGAACGCAAGTTACGAACAGCGTTGCCCGGATGATTCCATCCGCGGAGGCGATCGGATTTCCGCTACTTGTAAAGCCAAACATTGGCGGTCGCGGGGCCGGGATCATCAAGTTTGATCGACTCGACGAGTTGCGAGCCGCAATCGACCAGGGCTTGATCGAACCAGGCATTGACAACACGATGCTGATCCAGGAGTTTGTTCCGAAGCGCGACGGGCATATTTGCCGTGTTGAAACGTTGGGGAAAAAGTTCTTGTACGCGATCCGGATTTTCCCCGGCGACGAGGATTTCAATCTATGCCCCGCCGAGGCTTGCCAACTGGAATCGACTCAGCCGGATACCACTTCCGGCAAGGTGGCCAATCGAACCAGCACGAATCTGTGCGTCGTCGACGGCTTCCGTTCCGGATTGCGAATCGAGCCGTTTCAGCCGTCGCGGGCCGCGATCGACGCCATTGAACGAATCGTAGCCGCCGCGTGCATCGATGTTGGCGGGGTCGAATACATGGTGGACGACCGGACGGGGGAGATGTTGTTTTACGACGTCAATGCCCTGTCAAATTTCGTAGCCGACGCGGAAAATGTGCTGGGGTTCGACCCGCACGAGAATCTGGTGGACTTTTTGCAACAGGAATCGAACTGATGCGGTATGGGTACTGGATGCCTGTTTTTGGCGGCTGGCTGCGGAATGTCGACGACGAAAACATGCGGGCCGACTGGGAATATGTAAAACGCGTCGCCCAGCGGTCCGAAGAAATCGGATTCGACCTGAGTTTGATTGCTGAACTAAACCTGAACGACATCAAGGGCGTTGATTCGCCTTCGCTCGATGCCTGGTCGACCGCGGCGGCGCTGATGGCCGTGACTACGACCCTGGAATTGATGGTGGCGGTGCGGCCGACCTTTCACAATCCGGCGATCCTTGCCAAAACCGCCGCCAATATCGAGCGGATCGGCGGCGGCGGACGTCTTTCGCTGAATGTCGTTTCCTCCTGGTGGGCGGGTGAAGCGAAAAAGTACGGAGTTCAGTTTGACGAGCACGATGATCGCTACGCACGTACCGCCGAGTGGCTGGAAATCGTCAGCCGTATGTGGCGCGAGGATCATTTCTCCGTCGACGGCGAGTATTATTCAGTCGAGGATACGGTCCTGCAGCCCAAACCGCTTCACAAGCCAGTTATCTATGCCGGCGGCGAATCGGAGACGGGCAAGGAAACGATCGCCCGCCACTGTGACGCCTACGTGATGCACGGCGACGAACCCGATGCGGTGAGGACCAAAATTGAGGACATGCGGCAGCGGCGCGAACGGCTTGAACTGCCGCCGATGATCTACGGCGTCGCCGGCTATACGATTGTCCGCGACACCGAGCGCGAGGCCCGTGAAGAAGTCGATCGAATCACGGACGTCAAGCAGTCAGCGGCGGGTTACGGCAACTATCAGGACTGGCTGGCCAACACGAAACTCGAAAGGCAGGTCTCGCTGGAAGACTACTCGGTTTCCAACCGGGGGTTGCGATCGGAACTGGTCGGGACGCCGAAACAAGTTGCCGAACAGGTCTCCCGATTTGAAGAGGCCGGCGTCGATCTGCTGTTGCTGCAATGCAGCCCGCAACTGGAAGAAATGGAACGGTTTGCCGAGTCCGTGATTCGCTGAATTGAACGTTTTGTCGGTTAGCGGATTACTTTCGCGGGGAAGTCGTTTAGGTTAAATTACCTGCACGGCGATTCGCCGACCCAATGATATCTTGATGGCAAAGGAAATTCGTCGGCGCGGCGGCAGCCTGTTTTTCAGATCGGATTCACCTGGAGTTTCACCATGCGTAAACAAATACTCACATCCACGTCGTTTTGGGGGCTGTTAGTGTTCCTCGTAACAGGAATCAGTCTTGTCGTTGCCGGGTCGCCGGGAGTGCCGCTTCAGGAAACCGCGAAAAAACAGGAAGACAAGAAATCGACGCCACCGTCGAGTTACATGCCCGTCATCGAAGAGGATTTTGAAACCGTTGTCAAACGAATGGAAGCCGCCAAACCGGAAGTCATGAAGCGACAAATGGATTTGCTCAACCAGCGGTATGATCTGGGTGACAATCCGGCCGAGGGCATTGTGATGTCGAATGGAAAACCGGTACAGGCGGGTGTGCGCGTCAAATTGCCTGATGGAATGACGTGGCAGGAACTTGCCGAAATGTCACCGGAGGAAATCCGTGAACAGGGCGTCTGGCCCGCCGGGTTCTTTCCGCTCCCCCATCCGAATCATCCCGAAGGCGGAATGGTTTTTCCCGAACACCACATCGACGAAATCAAGAAGCAGGAAGATCGCGATCTGACGCGGTTTGACCTGGATTACGATTTGCCCAAACACCTGTTGCCCGAATTTCCGCCACCCGTTTACCTGACGACGCGGACCGATCTGGGCGACGTCTCCAAGGGCAAGGTGGTCACCATCGACAATTATTACGGACTATTCAATGGCATCCTCAATCCGAAGCAACTCGAGGGCGTTCGCCTCCTCGTGACGACGTTCCCGCAGCAGCAATTCAACCTGACGCATGACCGCCGAAGCCTGACGGCGCATCGCGGCGTCACCTGTTTTGACTGTCACGTCAATGGACACACGAATGCGGCGACGCACCTGGTCGGCGACATGCGGCCCCAGGAGTTTCGACATCGCATCGACACGCCGTCATTGCGCGGCGTGAATGTGCAGCGCCTGTTCGGTTCCCAACGCGGCCTGAAGACCGTCGAGGACTTCACCGAGTTCGAACAGCGAGCGGCCTACTTTGACGGGGACCCGGTGATTGCCGCGAAAAAAGGTGTCAATCCGCTGGAACGGGGCAGCCAGGTTCACGCGATGGCGGAATTCCAGGAACTGCTGGATTTTCCTCCCGCGCTGAAACTGGACATCTTTGGCAAACTCGATCCTGACAAGGCGACCGAATCGGAATTGCGCGGCGAGGAGTTGTTTATCGGCAAGGCTCGCTGCGCGGAATGCCATTCGAGCGCCTACTACACGGACAACCTGATGCACAACCTGAAAACCGAAAGGTTCTTCGAACCGCAAATGATCAACGGCCGGATGGCAAGCGCCGACGGGCCGATCAAGACTTTTCCCCTGCGCGGCATCAAGGACTCACCCCCCTATCTCCATGACGGGCGATTGCTCTCCCTCGAAGACACCGTTGAGTTTTTCAACATCGTCCTGGAAACGAAACTCACCGAAGTTGAAAAGAAGGACCTGGTCGCGTTTCTCCGCTGTCTCTAATCCGAATTCCGCGCTCACTTTTCGGTGGTGACGGCATTTCAACCGGCTAGAATCCGGGTATGAAAAGCTTCATCGAACCGGAACGGATCAGGCCGTTGCCATCCGAAGACGAGATGTACCGTGCGCTTCTCGAACGGGACGCCCAATACGAGGGAGTCTTCGTCGTCGCGGTCCGCACGACCGGCATCTTTTGCCGACCGACCTGCACCGCCCGCAAACCGAAACGGGAAAACGTCGAGTTCCTTGCCACATCGGCGGCGGCGCTTCACGCCGGATACCGGCCCTGCAAGGTTTGCCAGCCCACTGACGACAGTGCGAAGCCTCCCGCGTGGGTTCGCGATCTGCTCGCGCGGGTCGAACAATCGTCCGCCGATTCACGGATTCGTGACCACGACTTGCGAGCCCGGTCGATCGAACCGGCGCGCGTTCGCCGGTACTTCCGTAAGCATTACGGCATGACGTTTCAGGCGTATCAGCGCGCAAGACGACTGGCGACCGCCGTCCGCGACATTCGCGCGGGAACGCCCCTTGCGACGACCCCGTACCGCAACGGGTACCAATCCGAGAGTGGATTCCGCGATGCCTTTACAAAATTGTTCGGCGATCCGCCCAGCCGTTCGGGCCACGTCGATTTCCTCAACGCTCACTGGTACAACTCGCCATTGGGTCCCATGCTGATCGTCGCCAGCGAACGGGGCGTGTGCCTGCTCGAGTTTGTTGATCGCCGTGCTCTGGAAACTGAACTCGAATACATTCGCAATCGTTTCGGAGCGTTGATCGTGCCGGGAAAAAACGAGCACGTCGACCAGCTTGCCTCGGAACTCGAAGACTACTTCACTGGCCCATTCGCAAGATTCTCGACGGCACTTGATCCGCGCGGAACACCCTTCCAGCAAGCGGTCTGGAACGAGCTGCGGAAGATTCCCATCGGCGAGACAAGGTCGTACTCGGCGATCGCCCGCGCCCTGGGTCGCCCCGGCGGACAGCGAGCGATCGGCCATGCCAACGGCCAGAACCGAATCGCCATCGTCATCCCCTGCCACCGCGTCATCCGCGAGAATGGTGAACTTTCCGGTTACGGCGGCGGAGTGTGGCGAAAGAAATGGCTGCTCGAACACGAGCGAAAAGGCCTTGCTACGGCCCTTGCTGCGCGTGTTCCCGGATAACCCGTCGATTCCGGCGTGACCCGCCGGTATAAGTCGCGCGTCGAGGTAGGGTCAGTTCTTGAGCAGCCCGCGTTTTCCCGCCGAAGCTGTACAAACGTCCATGCTAGCGGTATCCTGCTAGCAGTTTTTCCGGGCCGCCGGGGGACCGGACTTGTCCACGCCCTCTGGCAGTTTTTCGGGAGCGTTTCGATGTTGACCCATTCCGCCAGGGAACGAGGCCAGAAAATGACCGCCCACCGGAGAGCAACGGGAACGAAGTCAGAAGGGACGGGCGAGGCGACTTCCTCGCGCGTTCCCCGCGCGGGCGTCCCTCGCGCGGGCGTTCCCCGCGGACGCGAGGGGGTGTTGGAGGCGCTGCGCCGGAAAATCCGTCACCTTGAGACTGCCGGGCGACGCGATGGCGGGCGGATCATTTCCACCGGATGCAGGAAACTCGATGCGCGGTTGCCCGAGGGAGGCATGGCCAGCGGTGCGATTCACGAGTGGCTGACGCCGGGCGGCGGCTGCGG
>JBGTFW010000048.1:0-8519 GCA_041747075.1 Pirellulaceae bacterium | reverse complement strand
GACGGCATGAGATTGATACGGTCATTTCCGCCGAGGCGACCTTGCCAAGCCGCGGGGGACGTCCGGGCGCTGCGCCGCGGTGTCTCGGCGATCAGCGCGGCGACGCTTTCATAGAGTCGATCGGCGTCGTCGGCACCATGTTCGGCGGCCTGGGCAAGCGCTTCCCGCGCCGAATCGCCGTCTCCCGTCCACGCATACGCAACGGCAATACGCAACCAGACCTGGTCGAGCGCGATCGACGAGTCGGGATACTGCTCGACAATTTTTTTGAACAGCCGGATCGAACCGGTGAAATCGTAGCGATCGAGGTAGAGACAGCCGAGCCGAAACGCCGCGTCGTCGCCGAGCGAACTCATGAAGTAGCTCTTGACGACTCGTCCCAGTGCCTGCGGGTCATTTTCTCCCCTTGCGGCAGCGAGGATTTCCGCCGCATCCGCGTCGGCCGCGATCCGGTAGGCGGCCAGCCCCTCGGACGTCAGCCCGGCGAGCAGGTCCTCGATGCGACGGGCAAGGGCAAAGTACGTTTCCCCATCGTCGGTGTAGAGCGTGTCACCGCTTTCGTCGAGCACGGATTGCCAGAGGCGCACAGCGACGCGAAAGTTTCCGTCGTTGCGATACTGTTCGGCCTTGTCGAGCCGGGCCATCAGGTCGGGATCAGTCTTGAGCGAAGCGCCTCCCAGGTACTCCCCCAAACCTTCGAGACCCGGAGTCGCTTCCGGTTTTTCTGCTTCGTCGTCCGCCGCCTCGACACGAAGGGGGACGAATTGCAGTCCGCTCAGGCTCGCTGTCGGGATGAACGAAGTGGCGGGGACCAGCGCCAGCAACAGGCAAACCGTTCGAATCGACGTTGAATTGACCGTCACGTTAAATCACCTTCGTCGGCCAAACCACGTTCCGAGCAATTGTTCCACCGCCAACACGGCGGCGAGTACGAGCAGCAACTGAGGCCAGATTTCATTGCTCGTACCCGATTCGTTTTCCAAAATCATTTGTTCGCCGTCGATCACGTGCGTGTTTTGTCCAAAGTAGTCGTCGGGGAGTGCCGCCAGGTCAAGACGGCGGAGGTCGCCTTCGTTCGGGTTGACGTTGGCGGCATAAAGAACCGGGTCGGTCTCGCCGTTTTTCTCCTTCAACTCCATCAACCAGAATCCGCGGCGAGCGAGCGCCGGAACGTGCACCTGATAGAGGACGTTTTCCGCACCGCCCGTTGATCCCTCGACGGGCTGCGCGCGGGCCTGGATTTTTTCCCCGGCCGGATCGGTCATCGCGACGTCCTGATCGAAAAGCGACAAATCGACCTGGCGGGTAATTTGCTCGCCCACCTGATTGCCGGACGATTCGAGATCGCTTCCCACAAGATAATTGACGAGGTCCCACATGACGCAGACGAACGTCGGATGAGCCGCCCACAGTGTCCAGTCGGCGTCGGCGGGGATGGCGAAGCTGACGACTCGGCCCTTGCCAACGGTTTGCTCGGCCATGGCGGGTGAATGGTCCGGGTCGGTGAGGACGAGCGGTGTCGCCACCGTCACACCCGACTGGCCCTCGGCGACAGTCGTTTTCCACCATGAGAAAATCTCGACGTTGCTCAAACCGACTTCCTCGTCGAGCGCGACTCGGAAGGCCGGGTGTTGCCGGTTTTGCAACTCGAAATTCACCCAGTCGCCACGCGTCACGTCCCCTTCCGCCGATTCGAGTTTCAGCGGCGAGAGGCCCTTGCCGTCGCGCCAAAACGTTTCGTTAAACGTTGTCGCGCGGACACGGTCTCCAGGCATGAAAACCAGCCCGCCGCCATCGGCGACCCATTGCCGCAATACATTGACGCGATCGGCGGAAGCTTCGTCGACGTTGCACAAAAAGATCACGCGGTACTTGCCGAGCGAAACGGTTTCCAGCTCGCCCACTGTCGCCGTATCGACCAGCAATCCGGTGCCGGGCAGGCCGATCCCCTTGAGATAATACGATTCACTTCGCTCCTCGGAGGGGGAGGGGTCGCCATCGACGATGAGGATCGGCAGTCCCTTGAGAACTCTCGCCGCGAAATAATTCTCGCTGTCGGCGGTCAGGTAATCGTTGATCGTCCCCTGCTGGACAACGTCGACCTGGACGCGTCCGTTGATCCGGTTGCTCGCCAGTTGCTGCTGAAGATCGAGGTTTGCGAAGGCGTCCACATCGAACTGGAACAGATGGCGAAAGGTCGCGGCGCGGGTTTCTCCCGGAGGAATCGAAGCAATCGTTTCGGTCGATGGCTGGCCGTCATCGACGCGGAACCGGATTTGTACGTCTTCGGCCGTCACCAATCCGGCGTTCCGCACGGCAACGTTGAACCGCACGATCGTCCCGGCGACGAGCAGGTCGTCGACGGAAACGCCGGTCACCACGAGATTCTCCTCGACCGGAGCACCGACATCGACGAGGAAAGTGTTCGGGACAGTTTCGCTCATCCCCGCCAGTAATTTCCGCGGCGAGGACTCTGAACCCTCGTTTGCCGGGTCGGCCCAGTCGCGGCGGCGCAAGTCGCTCAGCACATAAACCACCTTGTTGGCGGCCCCGCGATTCTCGCGAAGAAAGCTGTCAAGTTCGCCGAGCGCTGCGTCGTATCCGGCCACCATTTCGGAACACTTCAATTCGTCGATTCGCGAGATGAGAGAATTGATCGAATCGCCCGTAACGGGCTCGTTGGCGATCACCGGGTTGTCGGGCTGGCTCGTCACGTAAAGCGTCAACCAGTCGCTGCCTCCGTCGCTTGAAAGGGCTTGCAGCAATTGTTTGACGCGGTCGCGGGCCGAGTCAAACGCCGTCTGGTTGCCCACCATGACGCTCTGGCTGAGCGAGTCGTCGAGTAGCACAACGCGCTGGAACTCACGCGACTGGCCGAGGACGCCCGCCAGTTGCGACGGGAGGAAGGGACGGGCCAGCATCAGGCCGAGCAACAACATCGCAAGGCAGCGAAGGAGGAGCAAAACAAGATTCTCGAGCCGCACACGGCGACGGTTCTTGCGATCGGCATCGAGCAGAAAGTCCATGGCGGCCCAATCGACGATCTTGAAGCGTCGTTTGTTGAGCAAGTGGATAATGATTGGCGAAAGGATCGCGGCGGCACCGATCCACATCATTAACGGATTAAACAGCCAGGCGGACATTCGTCAGTGTTCAGTGTTCAGTGTTCTCGTGCTCGTACTCGTGCTCGTACTCGTACTCGTACTCGTACTCGTACTCGTACTCGTGCGCGATCTTCTCCCATCTTCTCCTGTCCCTCTTTTTCCTATTTCCTTAAAAGCGTCTTCCTCCGCTTCTGGCGGAAGGCAAGATAGCTGGCGAGCGCAACGTCGAGCCGTCGCCCGGTGTCGAGCAGCACATGATCGACTCCCAGCGCGGCGCACGCGCGGCGGACTTCGCTGAGATGGCGATCAACCGCCTCAAGGTACGAATCGCGGAGCGCCCGCGGCTCGGTATGCAATTTCAAATCATTCTCCAGGCCGCGAAACAGCGTGTTCTCCTGGAACGGAAAGGTCAATTCGTCGTTGTGCATCACCTGGAGGACAATCACCTCGTGCCGCCGCAGCCGGAACTGTTGAAGCGAACGGGTCAGTTGTCCCGGATCGAGAAACAGGTCGGAAATGAGGATCACCATCCCGCGACGGGGAATCTGTGCGGCGAGCGACTGGAAAATATCCGCGACGTCGGTCTTGTCGTCGGGCTTGACTTGTTCCAATTCGTGCAGCATCAGTTTCAGGTGCGACGGATGGGAACCGGGCTTGAGCGACTTGTCGATCCGGTTGCTGAAAAGTACCAGCCCGACGGCGTCCTGCTGTTGTTGCATCATCCATGCGAGCGAGGCGGCAGTCGTCGCGGCATAGTCAAATTTACTGATTCCGTCCGATGACTTGTCGCCGTACCGCATCGACCGGCTGCGGTCGAGGAGGATCGTGCATTTGAGGTTCGTTTCTTCCTCGTATTCCTTGATATAAAGCCGGTCGGTCCGCGACCAGACTTTCCAGTCGATATGCCGCAAGTCGTCTCCGGGCGCGTATTCGCGGTGGGCCGCGAACTCGACCGCGAACCCGTTGAACGGGCTGCGGTGCTGGCCGGTGATAAATCCCTCGACGACCAGCCGCGCGCGAACATCCATCCGCTTGATACGATCCAGCACCACGGGATCGAGATAGTCGGCGGGGGCGTTGGTGGGCACGGTTATTCTGGTTTCCTAAAGGGTCAGGCGAACGCGCGAGCCAGCTCGGGAGCGACCTCGTCGCCGGCGCCCCGGTCGGATGTGGTTTCCAGTAATTGTTCGATGACGTGGTCGGGTGTGATCCCGGACGAGTCGGCGTTGAAGTTGGTGATAATCCGGTGACGAAGCACGGGCCGCGCGACGGCGCGAATGTCGTCTGTCGAGACAAAGTAACGGCCTTCGGGAACGGACCGCGCCTTGCCGCCCAGCAACAGGTACTGCAACCCGCGCGGACCGGCACCCCAGCTCACCGACTCTTTCACAAATTCCGGGGCGTCGTCGCTGGCGACGCGCGTCGCACGGACCAGCCGGAGCGCGTAATGAATCACGTGGGGCGCGACCGGGACGCGGCGGACCAGTTGCTGCAGCCTGATGATGTCGTCGCTGTTGAGGACGCGGTCGACTTCCCGATTGAGGTCGGCGGTCGTCGTGGCGGCGATCATGTACTCTTCGTCGTACGACGGGTACTTTACAAAAATCTTGAACATGAAGCGGTCCTGCTGCGCTTCGGGAAGCGTGTAGGTCCCTTCCTGCTCGATCGGGTTTTGTGTCGCGAGGACAAAGAAGGGGGCGGGAAGCGGATGGCGCTGGCCGCCGATCGTCACCTGTTTCTCCTGCATCGATTCCAGCAACGCGGCCTGGGTCTTCGGCGGCGTGCGGTTGATTTCGTCGGCAAGAATGATGTTGGCAAAGACCGGACCGCGAAGAAACTTGAACTCGCGATTGCCGCTCGCGCGGTCTTCCTGAATCACTTCGGTACCAGTGATGTCACTGGGCATCAGGTCCGGCGTGAACTGGATGCGGTTGAAGTCCAGTTGCAGGGTCCTGGCAAGCGTACTGACCATGAGCGTTTTGGCAAGGCCTGGAACGCCCTCAAGCAGGCAGTGTCCCTGGGCAAAAATCGCGATCATCAGTTGTTCGAGTACCGGCTCCTGGCCGACGATGATCTTGCCAAGCTCACGCCGAACGTTCTGGTAGGCCGTCGTGAGGTTCTCAAGTGCCTGAAGTTCATCGTCGCTCAGCTCCGTCATCTGTTCCCTCGGCGAGTGGTTCATGCGGAATTTTCCTTCCTAAGGCGAATCAAAAATCGTCAATTGGCGGATCGAATAGCGGAAGCGGCAACTGAATAGCTGGCGGGGACGGAAAGCGGGTCGCATTGTAACCGGGGAGCCGTGCGAAAGGGTAGCGACGGGCAACGAATCGCCGTTTCCAACCATTTGCCGCGAAATACCCTTCGCCATTTCTCCCGTGTTAATGGTTCGACCCTCCGGTGCTTTCCGACATGTCTTCATTTGGTTCTTCCCTGAGAAACCCTGTATTGCATAATAGTTGCATGAGTGAGGTTTCGGCAAATCGCGTTGGGGCACCCGGCGGGGGTTCGTGGAAATCGTTCGCCCTCTCGCTCGTCATTCACACGGGACTACTCGTCGCGCTGGCGTTCTTGTGGACAACGCGCACGGTGGGGGGCGGGGACGAGGCACCACGCCGCGTGGAAATCGTGCTCGCTTCGCCGGATGACGATGCGGAATACCTCGAACAAGCCGATTTGCAACCCGCCGAACAATCGGGTGACGACGACGCCGGGTCGCTCATCGACGTGTTACCCTCAAGTGACGCGCCGCCGATCGACACTTCGCAGGTCTTGACCGAAGCTGCTCCGCTGGACGTTCCCTTGCCGGGACTTGATTCGACAGCGATGGCGCGGCCTGACGTGCGCGCTGGTGCCGCGCGGACGACTCACCTCACGCCCGAACAGGAAGCGATGCTCGCCGCCGAGCAAGCCGCCTTCGAGGCGCGTCGTCCCAAAGGCCCGGCGACGACGCTCAGGGTATTCGGCTCCGGCGATCTGACCGGACGCAAATTCGTATTCGTCATCGACCGGTCGAAAAGCATGGGCGGGCAAGGGCTGAACGTGCTCAAGGCCGCTTCGGCGGAACTCGGCGCGGCGATCAACTCGCTCGAGAAATATCACCAGTTCCAGATTGTTGCCTATCACCACCAGACCGTGACGATCACCCGTCGCGCGCTGCTGGCCGCCACCAGCGACGCCAAGGCCGAGGTGTCGGAGTTCATCGAAAACCTCGCGGCCTTTGGCGGAACCGAACACGAAGGTGCCTTGATCACGGCTCTCTCGATGGACCCGGACGTCGTCGTACTGCTGACCGACGGTGGTCTGCCGGACCTGAACGAATCGCAGTTAAGGCGAATTTCCCGGGCCGCCCGCGGAGCGCAAATTCATTGCATTCAGTTTGGTTCCGGACCGCAACAGGACCGTAACACGTTCATGCGCCTGCTTGCCGCGCAGAATTCAGGTACGTACCGGTACGTCGACGTGAGCGAACTGGACAAGTAGAATCGATACGGTTGCGAATGTGTCGAACAATTGTCCTCAATTGTTCCACCGCCGGGGTCTGCAATTGCTCTCAATGGTTCCACCGGCAGCCGGAATTCCCGCCGTTTGGCAACGGCAGCTACAAATACCGCGATTCACGCGACTGCACTGACAACCTGGCGCTGTCCCGCTAAAACGGGAAAGAACCGCATTGCATCGATCCGAACCAATCCAGGAAACCCGATGACAGACTCCGCCGAATACGACTCGTTCGTCGGCGTCGATGTTGGCGGTACGAACATTAAAGTCGGTTGGGTCCGCGACGACGGCCGCGTACTGGCAAAGGCCGTTATTTCAACGGATGAAGCCCCGGACCCTCAACGGGCGATCCGGAAAATCATGGACGTGATTGGTGACTGGATTTGCTCCAGCAAGTTCCCGGTTCGGGCGATTGGGTTGGGGACGCCCGGTCCTCTTGACTTACGGACCGGCCGGGTGCTGGACCCTGTCAATTTGCCAAATTGGGGCCATTTTTCGATCCGCGACGAACTGGCCGCCGCTTCGGGACGGCCCGTAACATTTTCCAACGACGCCAACGCCGCTGCCTTTGGCGAGTTTTGGCTTGGTGCCGGACGCGACTGCGACAGCCTGGTACTACTAACGCTCGGAACGGGAGTTGGAACAGGGATCGTACTTGAGAACAGGTTGATAACCGGGGCGACCGGTCATGCCGCCGAATGCGGTCACTGCACCGTCGATTTTTCCAGGGATGCTCCCATGTGCGGATGCGGACAACGCGGGCACCTGGAAGCCTGTTGCAGTGCCACCGCCGTATCGAACTTCGCGAATTATGAAGCCCTTCGTTGTCCGACGGGGAGGCTTGGCAAGGTACTCGCCGCGCGTCGCAAAGTGACCGCGCTCGACGTTTGCCACGCCGCCGAAGCGGGGGACGATGCAGCGCTCGCGATCGTCGATCAAACGGCTGAATTTCTCATTCGCGGAATCGTCAACCTCGCGTTTACCCTTGACCCCCAGCGCATCTTGCTGGGCGGCGCGATGGACTTTGGCGGTGAGGCGACGGCGACAGGGCGGCGTTTCATCGGAACCATACGCGAAGGGATCGCCGCCCGGGTCTTCTCGCAGATCGCCGCCAGCCTGACGGTTGATTATGCATCGTTGGGAAGTGCCGCCGGGTGGATTGGCGCTGCCGGGCTGGCCAAACGCGACTATGATTCAGGTCTATTCAGCAAGTGACTTTCCAGGACCAGGATGAACCAGCCCGAAACCGCCGCGCCCAAATCGCGCATTGCCTGCGAGGATATTCGCAATTTCTGCATCATCGCCCATATCGATCATGGCAAAAGTACATTGGCAGACCGTTTGCTCGAATTCACTGGCACCGTCGCGAAGCGGAAAATGCAGGAGCAAATACTCGACGACATGGTGCTGGAACGCGCCCGCGGGATCACCATCAAGGCCCGCGCGGTGACGATGCAGGCCGTCGTCGATGGCCGGCGGCTGGAGCTGAATCTGATCGATACGCCAGGCCACGTCGATTTTCATTACGAGGTTTCTCGCTCGCTGGCCTGTTGCGAAGGTGTCTTGTTGCTCGTCGACGCCTTTCAGGGGGTTGAGGCCCAGACGGTCGCCAATGCCTGGGCCGCTCTCGAACATGACCTGGCCGTCATTCCGGTGATCAACAAGATCGACTTGAAACACCAGCGCGCTGACGAAGTCGCCCGCGAAATGGAGCAGGTCCTTGGCCTCGACGCCAGTTCCTGCGTTCGCGTTAGCGCCAAGGCGGGGATCGGCATCGAGGAACTTCTCCGCGCGATCGTTGAACGAATTCCGCCGCCGCTCGGTGATCGGAACGAATCGCTTCAGGCAATGGTTTTTGATTCCCACTACGACGAGTTCCGCGGCGCGATCACCTACTGTCGGTTGATGAACGGAACG
>JBGTFW010000047.1:0-2815 GCA_041747075.1 Pirellulaceae bacterium | reverse complement strand
GCGAAGCTTGATGCCGGTGTTCGGAGCCCACAGGATGACGCCGCTCCCATCATGGTCGCTGCCACCGCCCCCCTGCCAACTCCCCGCGCTCGCCAAATAGGCCCCGTCTGGCGAAAACGCGACCGCGTTTGCATGGCTATGCCCCACCAGATCGTTGCGTAGCGTCCCGGACTGCACTGCCCACACTTTGAGCCGCCCGGGCCCGGTGGCCAGTCGTCCCAACTCATGGACGCCGCCCCAATTGGGCGCGGCGTCCTCAAACGACCCGCCACTCGTCGCCATCAAAAGGCCGTCTGGGGAAAATGCCAACGAGCGGACGCTTCCCATGGCTCGCTTGAGCGACTTCAGTTTCTCGGGAGTCTTTTGATCCGCAAGTCTTGCCGCTTCATCGTCCAACGACAGGACCAGCTTGCCTGTCCGCGACTCGAACAATTTGACCTGGCCCAAGGTGGTCCCGACGGCCAGCAGGCGTCCATCAGGTGAAAATGCGAGCGCCCCGACCTCGAAGTCGCGCGGTCCTTCGGTCGCAGCGAGTAGTGCGTCTTCATCCTGCGTGGTGAGCGACATCGAGACAGCGGTCTTCCCCGTTTCGGCGTCCAGGATCTCCACCGTTCGTTTCCAGCCTTCGGCTACGCGTAATGCCTTGCCGCCATTCGCAACGGCAATCAGCTTACCGTCCGGCGAACACGCGATCTTTTTGCCGTTGCCGACGGTGAAGTATTTGACACGGGCGGGTATGGCGGAGTTGGTCGGTTGCGCCGGCATCTTGCCCCATGTACTGAAGTTCGGTGCGCTCGATGTAGCAAGTGAAACATCTCGAACGTCCGCCGGTTCGATTGTGACCGTCTGCGTCTCTCCGGACCTGAGAGCAACTTCCCGCTGTATCATGTTGGGCACGCCTCTGGTGCGGTCATATTCCCATCCGTCGAGCTTCATCAAATGCGAGGCCCATGCGGATTGCGGACGAGTTCGTAGATTCACCGAAAGCCAGGACTCGGAATGTTTATTCGGTGCGTCGAGTTTAAGAACCTTGCGGACTTGTTCGTTGGGTAAGCCGACGACGTAATTGATGTTCACATGCGCTGAACCAGCAATCATATCGACAGTGACGTTCTCCTCTTCTTCTCCATCCAGTTGCAGTTGAAAGTAGCCGACAGTGTAGGGCTCATCATCGAGCTTGAAAAACGACTTCCCTTCGACACTCGCTTCGCAAGCAGAATAGTTCCTGATCCGACGGATGCCGCTCGCTCGGACAAGGTAGCTCTTCCAATTGGAAGGTTCTGTTGGTTCATGCGGAGGTTCCACGCTTACGAGCAATCCGACTTCTTCGATGCCGTTGCCGAGCGTTGGAAAGCTGGCGAAATACTTATTCGTTTCGCCGGGTTCGGCAACTTGTATATTCGCGTAGCCTCGATTCCTCGGGTCAATACGTTCGTGTCGCCCACCGAATCGCAAACCATCGATGTTTCCAGGTTGAAAGTTGCTGGCCAAAACCAATTTCGCGTTCTTGGAGATTTCGACCGTAGCCACGCCGTGCCGCGTGAGTGACACTCTTCCATCTTTGATCGTGACGCCTTGAAAGTCGCCATCCACTTCGACGACATAGTTTCCAGCGGCAATGCGTACGTTTTGCGGCGACTTGCTGACCGTCATTCTTTCCACGACATTGTCGCCCTGCATGATTCGAATCGGAACGTCATCCGGATCACATTCGATCGTCAGAGTCCCCTTGTTTAGCTCAAGCACGACCAACACGCCAGCGAAAATCAGTGCAAAGGAACCGGCCGCAGCGGCGATGAATTTGCCGATCGGAGGTATTCGTTGGTGTTTAGCCTTTAGGCGATTTGCCTGGAGCGATTCGGTGGATGACGATCGCGATTGAGCGGCTAAAGCCTGGACACCAACGGGGAGCGGAATGGCTGCCGGCTGTTGAACATGAGCCAAGCAATCTTCGAACAGCTTGGCAACTTCCTGTGCCGATGAAAATCGATCATCCGCTTGTTTCGCCATCAGCTTGCTGATGATCTCGCAAAGCCACTCAGGAATGTTTGGATTGATTTCGCGAATCGGTCGCGGCTCGACATCGGTGATGCGACGCAGAACACCAAGGCTTGTCTCGGCACGAAATGGCGGGCGGCCGGTACACATCGTGTAGAGCACACTGCCGAGACTAAACAGGTCGCTGCGCGCATCGACTTGTTCGCCCGCAGCTTGCTCGGGCGACATGTATTGCGGCGTGCCGGGATGGAATCCGGTTCTTGTCAAACTGGCGTCATCGGCAGCTCGAGCAAGTCCGAAGTCGGTGATCAATGCTCGCTCGACTCCTTGCTCCATCAGAATGTTCGATGGCTTGATGTCGCGATGAACCAGACCTTGCTGATGAGCGGCAGAGACTCCAGACGCCACTTGCATTCCGATCCGCAGAATCTCACACAATTCCAGCGTACCCTCGCGATCGATTCTCCCTTGCAGCGATTCGCCCGCAATGTAGTGCATCACCAGGAACGGCGTCTCGCGTTCGGTCTCGACGTTGTAAATCGGGACGACATGTTCGTGAACGACTGCCGCCGCAGCTCGAGCCTCGCGTGCAAAACGTTTGCGAGCCGGACCACTGCTGGAAAGATACGGAGCCAGGATCTTGATCGCAACAGGACGGTTCAACTCCGAATCATGCGCCTTGAAGACAACTCCCATGCCACCCGAGCCGATCAGTCGTTCGACTTCGTAGCGACCAATGCGACCGAGCAACTCCGGATGAGACGCCGGCGAAAGCAACTGGCTGGCCATCGACTCAGTCCAGGCCACCGGACCTTCG
>JBGTFW010000046.1:0-3266 GCA_041747075.1 Pirellulaceae bacterium | reverse complement strand
TTCGAGGTATCGCTTCTCGAAGGCAGCACCATAGAGGTCGTGCAAATCGCGGACGTCGTCAGGGCTGAACAGAGTCCACTCGCCGTTCTCGCGGACCCGTTTCATGAACAGGTCGGGAATCCAGTTGGCCGTGTGCATGTCGTGCGTCCGCCGCCGGTCGTCGCCCGTGTTCTTCCGCAAATCGAGAAACTCCTCGATGTCGAGGTGCCAGGTTTCCAGATAGGAACAAACCGCGCCTTTGCGCTTCCCTCCCTGATTGACTGCGACCGCTGTGTCGCTGACGACTTTCAGGAAAGGGATCACGCCTTGCGACTGGCCGTTGGTCCCCTGGATGTGCGAGTTGGTGGCGCGGATGTTGGTCCAGTCGTTGCCAAGGCCCCCCGCCCACTTGGACAACCGGGCGTTGTCGGAAACGACCTTGAAGATATGTTCCAGGTCGTCCATCGCCGTGCTCAGGTAGCAACTGCTCAGTTGCGGATGAAGCGTTCCGGCATTAAACAGCGTGGGAGTCGCTGACGTCACGCGCAATGTCGAAAGCATTTCGTAAAACTCGATCGCCCGCGCGTTCCGCTCGTCCCCTTCGTTGATCGCCAGCCCCATCGCCACGCGCATCCAGAAATACTGCGGTGCCTCGATGCGGCGTCCGCCCACGTGCAGCAGGTAACGGTCATAGATCGTCTGCAAGCCGTGGTAGTGGAACAACTGGTCGCGCTCCGGCCGGAGCGCGGCCGCTACGGTCTCCAGATCGAACCCCATCAGTTGCGGATCAATGCGCTTTTCGCCGATTCCGGTGGCGAGGTAGTCGGGGAAGCGTTCCCGGTAAAGCGAATCGAGCTCACCGTTCTGGGCCATGCTCCCCAGTGCTTCGCGATAAATAATGTTCAGTTGCAACCGCCCGGCGACGGTATCATAGGCCGGGTCCCGTTCGATCCGCGATCGCGCGGCGAGTACCAGGGCGCGGGCAATCTCGTCCGGGCGGATACCGTTGTAAAACTGGCGGTGAACCTCGTCGAAAAGTTCGTCCGCCGAGCAATCGGGCAGGTCCTCGCAAGCCCGCTCGAGTTGTCGTTGCAGCCGCTCCTGGTCCAGGTCCTCCATCTGGCCGTCGACATTGACCTGCATCCGCGGCTCGACGGGCTGGACCGGCACAACGACTTCCTCGTCCGTGCGGCGTTCGCGCCGCCGCGCGTGGTCTTCGCGGTACAGGATGTACCGGCGTGCGACCGAGAAATACTCGTTCCGCATCAATTCCCGTTCGACTTCATCCTGAATCTGCTCGACGTCGACCCCTTGGGCGGCACCCGCCGCCTGGCCAACCTGATCGACGACCGACGACGTCATCGCGGTGATCCGCTCGATCAGCCCCCCGTCGAGTTCATCCAGCGAGATGACACGGTGCTCGGCGCAAAAGGCCTTGGCCATCGCGGCGGCGATCAGCCTCCCGTCAAAGGGTGCGATTCGGCCGTCACGTTTGCGAACGAGAAGTTCCTGAGACGTTTTTTTTCCGCTGTCAGAAGAAGTTTCCAGCATGATCGTGCTCCTGTTTTCAACAATCCGTTGTTAACCGCACGCGAGGGACTCCGCGTCCAACCCGTGTTGTCCGGTCATTGCATTGCATTTGCCGCACTCACTGTGGATTGAGCGACGGACAAGTCTGGTCAACGACGAATCAATTCTGGCAATCCATGCCGAGCGCGTGCGGTGTTGATTCCTCACCGGCTCAGAAGGTGGCGGGTCCGAATGGGGCCAAGGTTGAGACCCCAGTTTGGAACCCCTTCCCAGCCAACCCGGATTGTCGATTGGTTCGCTGACCGTTTTGCCTTGAGAGCGCGGGGTTTGGGGGATTGCCGAGCGTGGGTTGCCAGCAGTTTCCGGCGGCGTCCAGACTTAAGGAAAATGCCTCGATGTTTCAGCCCCCGAAAACCGGTTCTCAAAGCGCTGAGGCCCAATATATCGACGTCCCGGCGGTTGTCAACACAAAATGTTGTGCTTGCACGCGAAATTTATTTTATCCCGCCAAGGGCAAAAAAACCACGGTTTTCATCGGGGCGCGGCTGGATTCCCGTCTTTACGGGAATGACGTGCTGCCTTCCGAATCGTCGTCGCTGACGTCGATTTGTTCACCGGCGACCTGTCCCGATTCGTCTGCGGTGACAAAGAGCAGCGAGGAGTGGTCCTCGACCTGAACAACGCGCATCGGCCCCGCGAACAGTCCGTGAGCGGTGGATTACGTCACGAGCAATGTGTTTTCAAACGGCTTCGAGATGTTCATTCTTAAACGGGTGCCCGTCCGCGCATCGCAGCCATGACGGCGGCGATAAGAAACAACACAAGGAAGACAAAAAAGATGATCTTCGCAAGCCATGCGAATGTGCCGGCGATCGTGGTGAATCCCAACACCGCAAAAAGAACCGCAAGGATGAGCAATGTAATAACAGCGTTAATCATGGTTTTTCTCGACTTTCAAGATTTGGTTGGATGGGTAAACGAATTGCCTGTAAGTCCAGCGAGGCAGCAGGTTCTTGCCGGTTTCGGGAGTAAGCTGTCAAACGTCGGGCCTAAGCTATCAAACGACAACTTTGCACTTACCATGCCATCAGGCACGTTTTTCCCATTTTTCTGGCCAAGGAAGGGTGTTCTACGTTTTCGTGCCATATTACAGTCGCGACGCGAACGCGAGTGAATTAGATGCATCGACGTTCACTCGCTTGCGCTTCGGGCTTGTATTTTCGGCCTTTCCGTCGGAATGGGGCGCGCTTTCCGGTTGAGTACTGGTGCTTCAACGTTCACCACTGGTCGCTGGACGTTCAGTCCCTCGAATCGAGCGGCGGTCGCTCCGAGCGTCGATCGACAATGACCGTGCGAATTGGAAAGGGGATGACGATGCCGCCCTTATCGAGGGCGACCTTGATGGCGCGAATCACCTCGTCGCGGCTTCGGCGAACTTCGTACGGAATCGCCCCCGCCCACCACGCAATCTCGAAATCGATGCTCGAATCATTAAAGCAGTTCGCGAAGACCTGGACGGGTTTGGTCGACTCGACGGTTTCACAACTGGAGACGGCCTGTTCGATAATTTCGCGGGCCGCGTCGAGGTCGGTGCCGTAATCGACGCCGCACATGATTCGAATCCGGCGTTGTGGCAAGTGCGTGAGGACTTCCACGTTCGATTTGAACATCGTCGCGTTGGGGACGATGACCAGTTCGCCGTCCATTCGGCGAATTAGGGTGTTGCGGATCGTGATGCTTTGGACGCGCCCCACGAC
>JBGTFW010000045.1:0-7680 GCA_041747075.1 Pirellulaceae bacterium | reverse complement strand
GCGCCGGGCAACGCGTTGCGTCGAACGTCCAGCCGCCGATTCACAAGATCAACCCGGAAGCCCGCGCCGCGACACTAATCTCCCAGGCTCAACTGGCGTTTGACCGCAATCGGCTCGACGAGGCGCTTGCCCTGGTCGACGAGGCAAAGCAACTGAACGTTCCCGACGATGCGTTTGACGCAAGTGCGATTGTACCGTGGGAACTGGAGCTGAAAATTCGTGAAGCGATCCAGCAAAGGGGTTCGCTCGCGACGACGGATTCCCGGTCGCCATCGACGATCCAGCAAGCGGACTACTATCCGGAGCTGGACCAGACGCGCAACATGCCGGCCGGCAACGAGGCAAACATTCCCGAGGCGACGCCCGACCTGGGCGCAACTGACGCGCGCGGCAAGCAATTGTACGACTCGGGCATGAGCGCGCTGAAGGACAACGACCCGGAGGGTGCGCTGGAATATTTCCGCATGGCGTGGAAGTACCGCGACAGTCTCGATGCGACGACGCTCAAGGACCTGAAGTCCCGCATGTCACAGATGGAGTTCCGCGCGGCGAACGCCGGATTCACCCGGCAAGAGGAAATCACGGGCGTCGAAGGCGGACTACGCGAGGAAATCTATCAGGACGTGATGAAGCAGCGCGGCATCGCGATGCGAATGGTCGAACAGCGGAACCCGCGCGGAGCGCTTAACCACATGCGGATGACGCGCGACAAGGTTGAGACGTCGGGACTCGATCCGGAAAGCAAGAATCAATTCGTGGCGATCATCGAGCGTGAAATCACCGAAATGGAGCGTTTCATCGACCTCAATCTTGCGGAAATCGAGAACGACGAACTCAATGGAATCGCCATGCAGGAAGTTGAACTCGATCGCCAGCAGCGCGACGACGTCGAGCGCAAGCTCCAGACGCTGGTCAACGATTTTAACACGCTGATGGACGAACAACGGTTTGCCGAGGCCGAGGTGGTCGCGCGTCAGGCGTGGGAACTGAACCCGAATAGCGAAGCCGTCGTGACGATGATGGAGCGGGCACGGTTGGTCGGGAACCAGGAGCGGCTCGACGACATTGCATGGGAAAAGGCCCGCCGCAACGAGGACTTCTGGGCGGAACAGGAAAAAGGCTCGATTATCAGCGTCGACACCTACAACCCACTGGTCATCGACACAAACCACTGGGACAAGATTCGCGATCGTCCGCGAAACGTGGGCGGCGGTGGATACGGCAGCGACAAGGAACGACTGATCTGGTCGGCTCTCAAGAACCAGTCGGTCCAGGTCCAGTACAACCAGACGCCGCTTCGCGAGGCAATCGCCATTCTCGCCGAGCGCGCGGGGGTGAACATGATCTTCGACACGCGAGCCCTCGAGCTGGAAGGTGTCACGGTTGAACAACCTGTCAACCACAACATCAGTCAGCCAATTTCCGTCGAAAGCGCGCTGAACATCGTGCTTGGCGGAACCGGGCTTGTTTTCAAGGTCGAGGACGAAGTCGTCAAGATCACCAACCGGGCGGCTTTGCAGGCAAATCCGGTTGAGCGGACGTTCTATGTCGGCGACCTCGTCGTTCCGGTGCCGGACTATAGCGGCAACGCGCTGAACATGCAGTTCATCAGTCCCTCCAATCCGTCGGAGCAGTACCTGCCACCGTCGGGCGGCGGATTTGGCCAGAATATGTCTGACGGAGCAACCATTCCCGTCAACATGATGCAGCAAATGCCGGGCAACGGCCAGTTCGGATTTGGCACGGGCTCGACGATGTGGAGCGGAGCGGCACCGCAAACCGTCTCGCCCCAGTATTCGACCTGGGGTCCCAAGAGCACGGGTCAGGGCGGGATCACCGCCGCCGACTTTACCGAGCTGATTGAACTGATTCAGGAAACGATCGACAATCCGAGCTGGGACGAGAATGGCGGTAGCGGGACGATTCGCGCCTTCCCCGCCACGCTCAGTCTGATCGTCACGCAGACCCAGGAAAACCAGGACCGGATTCAGGACCTGTTGACCCGGCTGCGTGAACTGAACGACGTGCAGATCGTCGTCGAGGTCCGCTTCATTCGTCTTCGTGACGACTTTTTTGAGCGGATTGGAATCGACTTCGACTTCCAGTTGAACGACAACACGGGCCTGGCCAACCAGGCGCAGATTCCCGATAACATCAACCAGGTGATCCCCAGCCGGGCGATTGTCGGTCGGGCACCCATCGCCGATCAGTTCATCGCCACGGGGGACCTCGATATTCCGTTCACACAGAACAGCTTCGGGACGTCGACGCCGCAGTTCGGGAACTTTGCCGCCGACTCGGCATTGAACTTCGGGTTCGCGATCCTCAGCGACATCGAGGTCTTCTTCCTGCTCCAGGCGGCCAAGGGCGATCAGCGGTCCAATGTGACGCAAGCCCCCACGGTCACCATGTTCAACGGCCAGTCGGCCAGCGTTTTCGACGGGGTGCAGCGTCCGTTTGTGACAAGCATCACGCCGGTCGTCGGCGATTTCGCCGCTGCACAGCAACCGGTCATCACGATCCTTCCCGAGGGGACGCAACTGAACGTTCGCGCCGTCGTCTCCGCCGATCGGAGGTTTGTCAAGATGACGCTCGTTCCGTTCTTCAGCCAGATCACGGAAGTCAACACGTTTTCCTTTGAAAGCGACCGGCGTATCCGTCGCGGCACCGGAACCGATCTTCAGGATATCCTCAACATCATCAATGGCACCGACGACTCTCCGCTCGGAAACGACGAACTGGAAATTGTCGAGTCGGGAACGACGGTCCAATTGCCGACGTTCGCCAACACGACGATCACCACGACCGTCAGTGTCCCGGACGGCGGAACGGTTCTGCTTGGCGGCATCAAGTCGATGTCGGAGGGCCGTACCGAACGGGGTGTTCCCTTCCTCAGCAACATCCCGTATGTCAACCGGCTCTTCAAGAACGTGGGGATCGGGCGGGAGACCAACAGTCTGATGATGATGGTCACGCCGCGGATTATCATTCAGGAAGAGGAAGAGCAGAATCAGGTGAACACCAGCAACTAGCCGGACAGCGCCAAATTTGACGTAGCCACGCTTGCCAAAGCGTGGAAATTCATTCGCGAAACCGGAATTGCCGCCGTTTGGCAACGGCAGCTACCAACAACGCACTAGCGTCCGGTTCCCGTGGAGGAACCGTGAGCTAGTGAGCTGGCGTTCAACGGCTGATCCGGATTGGCTGGTCCTGATCAACTAGTACTGATCGACAAGAAAACGAGAAAGGCCGACAAACCAACGGTTTGTCGGCCTTTTTGGTTTGGCCAGCATTCCCCCGGCACCCGCCGACATCGAATGGTTGCCAACCGGCTCGCGGGCCGGTTTTGGACGGCGCCGGACTCGCGGATGTAGCTGGATTCGCGGAAGTAGCCGGACTCGCAAGAGCTCGAAAAGCCGCGGAAATCCGCCCGTTTCCCGAAAAAGTGTCCCGTGGAATTCCCCGGCGTTTTGTTGCGTTCCCGAATTTCCTTGATTACCATGCGTTACGTGACGAGAGCCGTCCGACGGTCTGGAAACGTTTTGCCTTTCCATCATCTCCAGCCGCCTTTCAAAATCCTTTCCCGCATTCCCGAAGGCCCGCCATGTTCCGCAAGTTTTTTCCCGCCAAGAGTGGCAATGCTCAACCCGGTCGAAACCGCGGCGGATCGATTCGCAAGAACGACGACTTTGGCAAGTTCGAACAACTTGAGGAAAAGCGCTGCCTTGCCTTTCTCGGCTTCTTCAACGGCGTAACGCTGACGATCAACCAGACGGCGGACAACGGCGACGCGTTGATCGAGAATACGACTTTAAACGCCAGTAGCCAGGGCGTTTGGCGCGCGACGGACAATGCCGGCACGTTCACGTTCGTTCATTCGCGACATCTGATCGTGAACATGATCGACAACACCGTTAACGAACTGAACCTGCAGATCGAAAACGAGCACGAAGGGAACGTGACGCTCAACGTTGGTAACGGGACACGCACGGTTAACTTCATTGGCGGACTGAATGAAATTGGAATCGAGGACGGGGCGCGCGGCAATCTGGTCGTCAGTGCCGGCACGGGTTCCCAGCAGATCAACGTCTCGCCCGACATGCCGGTCGCCGGCGCGCCGTTGATCGTTCATGGCTCGGCGACCTTTAACCTCGGTACCGGATTCGACTCGGTTCTCAATGATGCGAAACTGATCACGATTGATGCCAACCTCAGCCTGACGGGCGTTAATCTTTTTGAATATTCGCTGATGGTCGGCTTGCCGGGTCCTCCCGTGAGTGGCGGCAACGTTTTCATGGACACCTCGAACGAGGTGGTCGAGTCGTTCCTGGTTCCCAATGGCGGCAGCACCATCCTCGGCAACTTTACCTATCGCGGCGGCGACGACATCGATCACGTCGATTTGGGAACGGCCACGATTGGCACTCCGGTTAACGGTGGCAATGTCGATATCGACCTGGGAGTCGGAATTCCCTTCTTCGGCGATCCGCAAGACGTCATGATCAACGGCACCGTCTACGGCGACATTCTAATCGTCGCGGGCGACTCGAATCTCGGCAACGAGATTTTTCTGGGAGGTGCTTTTCTGGGCAACTCCGTGACTTACATCGGCGGCAACCTGAGCGACTCGGTCTTTCTGTCATTTATCGGCGCGCAGGCCGACGTCTTCGTCACCATGAACGCCGGGGACGACCTGTTCGAGATCAGCCAACCGGTTAATGAACTTGAAATCGACTTTGGCAACGACCTTGGCGACAGTTTTGTCAACAACATTGACGACCCTGTCACCCGTGATCAAATCACCTTCGAATTTGACATCACCAGGTTCCAGTTTTTTGACCACTTCTATACCGCCCTCGACAACACACTGGTGATGAACCAGTTAGCCGATACCGGCGACATTGTGATCGACAATGACGGCGGCCTTTCGGGATTCGCATGGCGTTTGTTCACCGGCATCGGCGGCATGACCTCGACGACTCCGGCCACCAACCTGGTGCTCAACATGTTGTCGAACACGGGCAACGACGTGGAGATCGATCTTCGCAATCCCGTCATCGCGAGCATTACGATGAATCTCGGTGACGGAGCCCGAAGTGTTCAGTTCACCGGTATCGCCAACAACCCGCTCCGCGACATCATGATCACCGCCGGCAGCGGCAACCAGGACGTTGCGCTTTCAGTCAACAATCCGCTGGGCGTCGCCACGCTCAATATCGACCTGGGGACCGGCTTCGATACCGTCGTGGACGATGCCAACAGCCTGATCATCGATCAGGACCTCATCTTTACGGGTGTCAACAACTTCGTCCAGGATGGCTTGCTGTCGGTCTTTCGCAATGCCATCATCAGTACCGTTGGCGATGTCCAGTCGTCGGTTTTCGCCAGCAACGGATCGATGATCGTTGGCGGGATGTTTGCCTATACCGGCGGCAATGGCAGCGACGAAGTTCGCCTGAACGGAACGTCCGGTGCGCGGATCACCGGGACCGCCCTTATCGATCTTGGCGGCAGCACCGGCGGCGGTGCCCAACGGGTCCTTGTCAACAGCCCGCTCAGCCGTTTCAGCAGCACACTGACCGTTCTTTCCTCAAGTTCGGCGGGGATGGACCTGTTTGATTCCAGTCCGGGCACGAAATTTCTCAAAAACATCAGCGTCAACCTGGGCAACGGTGCCAACACGGCAAACCTCGTCGGTGAATTCAGCGGCACGACCGTCACCTACATCGGTGGAAGCGGCGCGGACCTGGTCACTTACGGTTTGACCGGAACTCCCGCCGTGCTGACCGTCAACCTCGGCAGTGGCGACGATACGTTCAACTTGCTCGCGGGTGCGGCACTGAAAGGTCCGTTGACCATCGATTTTGGCGGTGGAACGGACACGTTCACCAGTGCCTTTGGACCGTTTACGTTCGACGCGAACCTGCTGCACCTCAACGGATTCACTCACAATTACAGTGTTGGCACCGGGACGCTGGTTTCGACCCAGATGAATTCCCTTGGCAATGTAACGCTTGACAACAATGGTCCAGGCTCGACCGTTCGCGTCCAGTCCGGCGCGACACCCGTTAGCGTTCTGACTCCCGTTACCAACCTGGTCGTCAACCTTCTCGACGGCAGCGACACCCTGTTCGTTGATCTCGACAACTCGCTTGGGGGGAACCTGACGGTTGATCTGGGCGACGGTGCCCGCGCGATGAACCTGACCGGGTCGAACAATTCGATCGGCGGCAACTTGACCGTTACCGCGGGAACCGGTGCGCAGACGATTGAACTGGCGGTCAGCAACAGTCTGACCGTTGGCGGAGACGTCGTCATCGACCTCGGCACCGAAACGGACACGGTCGACGAGGACGGCAACAATGTCAGCATTGGCGGCGACCTTGTTCTGACCGGGGTTAACACGTTCATTAACAACGGCACGATGAATGTCGGTGGCAATGTCAGCGTCGACGTTTCATTTGAAGCGGTCGCTTCGATTTTCCAGGACGCCTCGCCACTGGTGGTTGTCGGCGACTTTACCTACACGGGCGGAGCGGGTAACGATCAGGTTCGTTTCAGCACAATGACCAACATTGGCGGAAACATCACGATCAACGCCGGTGATGGAGCCAATACGGCGGTGCTGGTGAATATTCTCGGCGGCACGATGGTGAATTACACCGGCGGCGCGGGGACTGATCTGGTGACGATTGGCACGACTGGCAGCGCCGCGGCGCTGAACGTGACGCTCGGCGCGGGCGACGACACACTGACGCTGCAAAGCGGCACGCCAGTGACCTCCCTTTTCGTCGATTTCGGGACGGGAAACAATACCTTTGTCAACAATCTTGGCGCTTTCGCGTTTAACACAACGCTCCTCGGGCTGAAGGGGTTCAATCACAGTTTCGTCCAGGCCACGAGTACGCTGACCTCGACCCAAATCAGCGACCTCGGCAACGTGACCGTTGACAACAACGGGCCAGGCGGTGCCATTCGCTTTATTAACGGCGGAACGACGACGCTGACACCCGTTACGGACCTTGCAATCAGCCTCCTTGATGGCGGCGCGGGCGCCTTGAACGTGGACCTCGACAACGCGCATGCCGGCGACCTGGCGGTCAACCTCGGCAACGGTGCCCGAAGTCTTAACCTGACGGGATCGAACAATTCGATTGGCGGCGACCTGACCGTGACTGGCGGCAGCGACAACCAAACCGTCGAAGTGGCGGTGAACAGCAATCTGACCGTCAGCGGCAACGCGCTCTTCAGCCTCGGCAGCGGAAACGACATTGTCGATGAGGACGGCCGCAACGTGAATGTGGGCGGAAACCTCGATCTGACGGAAGTCAACACATTTGTCATGGACGGTGTATTGACCGTGGGTGGAGCGCTCAACGCGACTTCGACCAATGCGACCGACCCCGACAGTTTGTCCCTCAGCAGCGGCTCAAGCATTGGCGGCGACATTGCGATTGATCTCGGCGATGGTACCAATACGGCGGTCCTTCGCGGCAATTTTGGCGGTGCCGCGGTGGACTATTCCGGCGGCGATGGCATTGACCTCGTGACGTTTGGCCTGACGGGTTCGCCCGCCGCGATTATGGCGATCCTCGGCGGTGGCAACGACATCTTTACATTGCAGGCAGGGTCGTCCGTTGGAGCACCGTTCTCAGTAGACTTTGGCGACGACAACGATGT
>JBGTFW010000044.1:0-9342 GCA_041747075.1 Pirellulaceae bacterium | reverse complement strand
CCAATTGTTTGGTACTCTGGATAAATGTCACGGCCTGAACAATTGAGGACACTTGTTCTGCACTCAAAACCGTGCCTTTTCTGAACTTCGCAAAAAGCGCGGAACTGGAAGCTGGGTCCGTTATCATCACCGGAGTGAAATATGTCTTCGCCGTTTCATTGGCTCCTTTCAGGGTTTCTCACCACGTCGCTTTTTCTGACGGCTGGTTGCGGCGGGGCAGTGAACGAAACGACAATTGCCAACAGGCCGGGGTCTGCGATGGTTTCCGATTCGTCAGCGTCCCTCGCCGCGCCTCGTGGAACAGAATTGTCATCCGCGGGCGGGATGGCCGGGGAAACGGAGGGGGAGCTGAAAGTTCAGGCGCCGATCCAGTCGGTTGACACTCCGCGAAAAATTATTTACACGGCTTCGGTCAGCCTGGTCGTCGAGAATTTTGACGGTCTGGAACAGCGGATTCGCGAAACAGTCCAACAGCACAACGGCTATCTTTCACAAGCCGATCTCGACCGGATGCAGGGTGAGCAGCGCAGCGGACGGTGGACCGCGCGCGTTCCGGTCGACCGGTACGAGTCGTTTTTGCAATCGGTCGTCGATCTGGGGGTGCCAACTTCCCAGGAACAAAATGCCCAGGATGTTACCGAGGAGTTTGTCGACGTGACGGCGCGGATTGACAACAAGAAAAGGCTCGAACAGCGCATTCTCGAATTGCTGGACCGCCCCGACGACAAGATTCAGCACGTGATCGAGGTAGAACGGGAATTGGGAAGGGTTCGCGAGGAGATTGAGCGAATGGAGGGCCGCCTCCGTTATCTCGCCGACCAGACAGCCATGACGACCGTAACGATTGCCGCGCGCGAGGAACGAGACTACCAACCGCCCCAGGCACCGACGCTCGATAACCGCGTCCGGATGGCATGGAACAACTCGCTCGACAATACGGTGCGCTTTTTCCAGAACGCAGTTGTGTTTGTGGCGGGTAATGCCATCGCGATGGCGGCATGGCTGGTCGGGCTTGTGGTCGCGTGGATAATAATCAAATCCATCGGTCGGCGCTTTCGCCGCGGGCGGCCTCCTCGTACAAATTGAAAAATACACGCCCGGCCTGCCTGGAATCGATCGTGATCCCGAAAAAATCGTCGACCAGTACTATGCCTCGGTCCACTACCGAACCGTCCGCGATGCGTTGAAAAAGCGACGGTAACTATTCCTGGTTATTCGGGCGCAACACCCAATTGACATCAGTCACATCACCTTCGACATTCTCGAACCAGATTTTTTTCGTCGATGAACCTTTTGCCCTGGGATGATCCTCCGGCAAGGCAAACAACATCTCACCCATTTCATTTCGCCGACCGTTGACTTTGATGCAAAACCAGGAGAGCTCCGCGGGCACGGCGATCGTCCAGGTTCCATCCATTTTGTTTGTCAACGTTCTGGATATTCGGATACTCATTCCACCGGCCATGATGGAAGCCTCAACGACCACTTCGCCCGCTGGCCAACCGTCGTCCAGCAGCACCTTGCCCGAGATGTACCGCGGTGCGGCTTCCTGTAATTCAATTTCGTCCGTTCGATTACCTGAATCCAGGTCCAGCGTGACTGGAACGACAAGGGGCTGACGGTCCGAGTCCGGGAAATGCGAAGGACCAAAAGTCGACGCGCCACTTAAACCAACAAGAATCGTGCATTTTCCGTTGTGGGCCGGAAACTGAAATCGTCCTTCGGAATCGGTCTTCGCGGCGGATCGAATTTGGTAAACCGAGTCGAGAGGCGAGAAATATAATTCGTTCTCTGTCAATTGAACAACAGCATTTGGCATGGGTTTACCACCTCGATTGCGCAAAATGCCCTTGACGACGGTTCCCCTCGCTAATTCGATATCGCCCGCGTCCGTTTCGGTCTCGTCGATCGTATGGCGCGCGATCGCATACCCGTCGGCAGTCGCCGCAATGAACAGAGAACAATCCGCGGGAACGATACACTCGAAACGATCATCCATTACAGTCTCGATTTCTTTCGTAAAAGAATCGTACCAGATTGTGGCGCCATCATTACGGTCAAGTGACAAACCGAATAGCATGACTTTTCCGGCGTTAAGCTGAATCTCGTCCGAATCGCCCGCAACACTGATGCGACCGACAAGCCTTCGGCCGACACGCAGCTCGATTGCCGGAAACTCACCCGTTTCCCTGAATTCCCGGGGACGAAAATATTTGTGTCGCTCCCAGCATTTGTCACTACTTGCCCATACGCCAACAACCAGTGATTTCCCCAACGCGGAAAATTCGGCAAGATTGACTCGATACTCTCCTGTTTTATCAGTCGTTGTGGCAAGTTCTTTTAGTCGTGAAGCCAGTCCGTCTCCCCCTGCTCCTTCCTCTTCCTCAAAAATCTCAATTCGAATTGAGGCGTTCTTGATGGGATTCCCCTCCTCGCCCACAATCTTGCCAGTGAATTCATCGTCCTGGATCGGTACGAGCGCTTGTGTTAGCGGAATTAACAAAACGCCAACGAACGCCAATTGCCAAACCAAAAACCGCGTCGATGCCGAATGGCGCCGCATGAGCCGGGTCAGCCCCAAGGCAAACAACATGAAGGCCGTGCTGCCGATTGCCAACGTCAGGAACAGGCGACTGCCTTGTGACGCAACCCGCTCCTGAAATAGCTGACTCATTGTTTGTCCTCTTGTGCCTGGTTGATCAACTCGCTCATGCGCCGCAATTCTTCGTCCTTCAATCTGTCAGCCGTTTGTCCAGCAACGAAGCAAGCGCGTCCTGCGGTGAGCCTGAAAAAAAAGTCTGAAGCAGCCGACTGACCGCCCGGCGACGTGATTTATCGCCATCAACGGCCGTGCGGTAGATGTAACGTTTTCCCTCCTTGCGGACTTTCAGCCATTTCCTGTCAACGAGTCAACGAGAACTCCGAGCATTTTCCGGACAAGTGGTTGCCGCTTGCGGGTTCGGGTCGTTTTGCTAGAATTCTCTCCTCCCGGACAACGATTTTTGCCTGTTTTAACCCTTCGCGCGTTGGACCATTCCCATGAAAGCTGAAATTCATCCCGATTACAAACCAGTCGTCTTCAAGGACAAGACGGCTGATTTCGCCATCTTGACCCGCTCGACGATCCGCACCGGCAAGGAGACGATCAAGTGGGAAGACGGCGAGGAGTATCCCGTGGTCTATGTCGATATTTCCAGCGCCTCGCACCCTTTCTATACGGGGAAACAGCAATTTGTCGACACGATGGGCCGGGTCGAGAAGTTTCGCAAGAAATTCGCGGGGACCTACGGCCAGAAAAAAACGACGGCTGCGAAACGCAAGTAGCTTTCCCTGTGCGGCACGCTGCCAGCTTGCCGGTTTCCTTTACGCCAGTTGTTTGTCCGAAAGGCGTGAGGCGTCGATCATTCGCCGCACGATCTCGCGCGGGTCGCCCGTCTCGCGGAGAATGTCGAGCTGGCGGGAGGACCAGTTCGGTCCGTTTGCCATTTGACACGCATGGTGGAGATAACCGACGCATTCAAGCGACTCGGCAACCGGCATCAGTCGTTCCACAAGTCGTTCGACCGCCTGGGCGGGCCGCTGCCCCTTGTACGTCCCGGTTTCAACCAGCGTGGCGGCGTTTCCGTACCGGGCGGCGCGCCACTTGTTTTGCTGAACCAGAATTGGATGAAAGTCGTTCTGATAGGTGCCTTCATCAATCAGATCGGAAAGTCCCTTGACAAGGCATTGAACCAGCGCGGCGATGGCGAGGGCGTCGTCGAGATTGCCCGGCATATCGCAGACGCGCACTTCGACCGTTCCGAAGCTGTGATGGGGCCTCACGTCCCACCAGATTTCGCGAATTGTGTTAATGAATCCCGTCTCGATCATATGGTTGACCAGCCACACGTATTCACTCCAGTTTCGCATGAGAGGGGGCAAGCCGGCGGTCGGCAACCCCTCCATCGTCTTGGAACGCATCGACTGAAGGCCGGTGTCACGCCCGTTCCAGAAAGGGCTGCTGCAACTGATCGCCAGCAACGTCGGCAGGTGCTGCATGATGCGGTCGCAGATCATAATCGCCTTGTCGCCCGAATCGACGCCGACGTGAACATGGAGTCCGAAAGTGATCATCCGCCGCGCCATTTCCTGAAGCAATTCCAGCAGGTTGTGATACCTCGGCGTGTCAGTCACCTGCTGGTCCTGCCATCTGGAAAACGGGTGAGTCGCACCCCACCAGATTTCCAGGCCGATCTCGCTGGCGGCTCTTTCGAGGGTCAGCAGCTTGCCCGTCAGGTCCTCGCGGGCCTGATCGATCGTGTGGCAAATCCCCGTGTTGACTTCGATGTAGCACTGCATCACTTCGGGCTTGTACGGCGAGTCGTCGAGAGTCGCCTCAAGTTGCCGCAAGAGGGGTTCGATGCCGCTGGAGAGGGCGAGCGTTTCCGAGTCGACCAGACCAAGCTCCAGTTCGATCCCGACCGTCGGTTGCAGATTTGAGCGAAACGCCAGCTTTTGACTCATGCGGTTTCCTCCCGGTCGCTTGAAAACCAGGCAAAAATCGATTGGACCAGCACCTGGCAGGCGAACGCGATCACCCGCTCGTCGACGTCGAATTGGGGCGAGTGCAAATGCGCGTTGAACCGGTCCTCGCCCGCCGATCCGACTCGCAACAGCGCACCGGGTACGCGCCGCTGGTAACAGGCAAAATCCTCGCCGCCGAGGCTCGGTAACGCCAGTGCAATGGCGTCGTCCCCGGCGACCCTCGAGACGACGGCGGAAACGATTCGGTTGAGTTCCCGCGCGTTGTTGACCGACGGAATGCTGTTATTGACTCGCAACCGCGCGTTGACGCCAAAGGTGCCGGAAGTCGCCTCGGCCAGTCGCTCAAGTCGTGAAAGTATCCTCGTCCGGACGGATTCGTCAAAACTTCGCAACGTTCCCTCGATGCGAACCTCGACCGGAATCACGTTCGCCGATCCACCGCCGTGGATCGAGCAAAACGAAAGTACACAGTTTTCGCGCGCGTCGATAATTCTCGGAATCAGGGCATGGGCCGCCTGAATGAAATGGGCGGCGGCCAAAACGGTATCGCTCGTCTCGTGCGGCCGCGCACCGTGACCGCCGGTACCCTCAATTTGCAATTGCAGTTCGTCGCAGGCGGCGGTTTGCACTCCGTCGCGAAGGCCGATCTGGCCGACCGGGCGCGTTGGATCAACGTGGACGGCAAGGATTGCATCGACGCCATCGAGGACACCCGTCTCGATACATTCACGCGCCCCCTGGCCGACTTCCTCCGCGGGCTGGAAAATCAGCCGGATTCGCGCGGGACATGGCAGTTCATTGCGAGTATGAAGATGGTCGAGCGTTTCACACACCGCGAGCACAATCGTCGTATGAACGTCGTGCCCGCAAGCGTGCATGACGGACGGAATGACACTGCGATACTCGACGTCATTGGCTTCCTCGACTGGAATTGCATCGATATCGCCACGAATGGCAATTCGCCGGTCGGTGGCTGAATCGCCGAGTTCGAGATCAACCCAGCCTCCCATCCCGCGCGGGCCGGTATTGAGCGACAGCCCGAACGCTTCGAGGCGGTTGGCGATAAACCGGGTCGTGGCGGACTCCTGCCAGGACCGTTCGGGGTGCTTGTGCAAATGCCGGCGCCAGCCGCACCACTTGTCGAAATTCTGTTCGACGAGGAGGGAAATCGATTCGGAAAGGGGATTGGAGGCGGGGTGAAGCATCCGCGTATTATAAACTGGAACGGTTCGCGTGCGGAGGTCTGGTGGCGAAAAGTGAACGAGCTAGATCAGCGACGCGAGGTTTCCAAGTCCGATCGGTTCGCGGCATGTAAAGGGTTCTCCGTATCGGACTCCAATCACTTTTCCCCAACACGCCGCCTCGATTTCCAGTTGATCGATAAAGTCCGTGCCGGCACGTCCCACGACAAACTGGCTGTGATAAGACTCGATCGCCCGCCGTTTGGTTTCCCACTGGTCCGAAATATCAAGAACAAATGCCGGCTGCGGCACGATTTTCAGGTGGACGCAGTAGTAATTGAAGATTCGCGCCGGGTGATGCGGTGCTCCCGGCAGTTCGCTTTTCGTCAGCTTGGACCAGAACCGTGCAGCTTCCACGAGTTCGGTGGCCGCCAGGTGATCGGGATGGGCATCGATCCAGTAGGGCGCGAAAAGCCATTTCGGACGCGTCTCACGAAAGAGACCGGCGAGAACCGCGCGGTTTTCGAGCGTTGCTTCGAGGCTGCGATTGGGCAAATCCAGATTCCGCCTCCAGGTGATTCCCAGAACCTCGCTGGCGTGTTGCGTTTCACGGCGGCGGATTTCCGGCGTGCCATGCGGTGTCGGCTCGCCGCTGGTCAAGTCAAGGATGCCGACGTTCCACCCGGCGCCGAGCATTTTCACGATCGCTCCGCCCATCCCCAGTTCGGCATCGTCGGGGTGCGGCGCGATGACCAATGCATCAAGCGATTCCGTCATAGCGTTATGATTCTCGGTTACAACACCCGTTTGGCACGAATTTGGCACGAACATAGCACGAGCTGCCAGTTCGTGGCTGGCAATACCAAGGTAGCACGAACTGCCAGTTCGTGGCCGGCAATGCCAAGGTAGCACGAACTGCCAGTTCGTGGGGGACACCAAGGTAGCACGAACTGCCAGTTCGTGGCTGGTGATTTCGTCAACTGGACAGCGCCATATTCGATGTAACCACGCTTGCCAAAGCGTGAAGAAAAACGGAATTCCCGCCGTTTGGCAACGGCAGCTACAACACACACTACTGCACCGACAACCTGGCGCTGCCCAGCCAACCCAAATTTCCCGTCTTATCATGGAAGCATGACCCTTGTGGCAGCAATGTCAACAACGATCTGGACGGCGGGCGGACCGTTTGCCAGACTGGACGACGATCGCCGGATGCGATCAGGAACCAAGGCACGAGGGATCGGCACATGCGTTTTTTTAGTTTCGTTTGCTTGTTCGGGATACTCGTTGCGAGCCTCGGCTGTATGACGAGAAACTGGTCAGTTCCGCTATTTGGCGAGTCGAATGAGGCGCGCGAGTCTCGTGAGATGGAACGTCGCCCGCACGACATTTCCATCTTTTCCAGCGGAAACATGGAGCGGCAGTTGTTCGGCGACGAACCTGAAACGAAGAAGGATGCGAAGCGTCCTGGGCTATTCGGCAAAAGGTAGCGAGACAGCGAGTGAACGACCAGTGTCGAGGTTCACTCGCTGGCGCTTCGTGCTGGTATTTTCGGACTCTCAGTAGAGGTTCACTCGCTGGCGCTTCGGGCTTGTATTTTCGGACTTTCAGTAGAGGTTCACTCGCTTGCGCTTCGGGCTTGTATTTTCGGACTCTCAGTAGAGGTTCACTCGCTGTCGCTTCGGGCTTGTATTTTCGGACTTTCAGTAGAGGTTCACTCGCTGGCGCTTCGGGCTTGTATTTTTGGACTCTCAGTCCGAATTCTTTTCTTCCTGCTTGTCCTTGCCCTTTTTCGCCTTTGGCTTTTTCGGCGCGAACTCGAATCCGAGTTTCCCGGTCTTCCGGTCAAGCGTGAGGTGCGCCGAAAAGCGGCGGCCTTTTTTCGACATGAAACCGGGCATCAGGTCGGTCTTGCCCTCGACAAAAAGTTTTCTCGCCTGGTCAGCGGGAATTTCCTTTTGGAGGATCGTCTTGCTGATGCGGACGCCCCGTTCGTCGGCTTCGGTCGCCATATCCGGTGCAAGAAAGGCGCGGTCGGTTTCGTAGACTTTCGCAAGTTTCTCCGAACCGTCGTCGAGGGGCGCTTCGCAGAGAACCTGATCGTCGCCAAGGTTATCGAGTTCGTTCTCGCGTTCCTGGTCCCCTTCGAATTCAAAGTTGACTTTCCAGCTTCGTTTGGCCCTTTCCAGAACGAGCGTGGCGGTAAAGGGTTGGCCAAACCGGTTCTTGAACGACACGATCGGCCCGGTTCGGCCATTTTCCATTAGTTCGCGTGCGTCGCTTTCGGTCAATTCGTAGCTGGCAATGTGTTTCTTCAGGCGAAACGAACATTCGTCGTTCTGGCACTCAAACGTGCCGTCGGTCTGGCGATGGACCTTGCCGCCGCATTCCGGACAGGTCGCTTTCAGATCGGGGAATTGCCGGTTGACGATGTTGTTCGTGAAATCGCGTGTCTGTTCGACGATGCTGCGGGTCAACTGGCGAATTTCCCGCATGAACTGGTCGCGTTCGAGCCGCCCATGTTCCATTTCCTTGAGCTTGTACTCCCACTCGCCCGTTAATTCCGGTGACGCGATCGTTGTGATGCCGATTTCCTCAAGCAAATCGACGAGTGCGATCCCCTTGTTGGACACGATCAGATCACGCTTGTTTCGCTCGTCGCGAAAGACGTATTTCTGGCGGATCAGGTGTTCGATGATCGATGCGCGGGTGGCGGGCGTTCCCAATCCACGTTCGCTCATTGCATCGCGGAGTTCCTCGTCGTCGACGCGTTTGCCGGCGGTTTCCATCGCCGAAAGGAGCGTACTGTCGTTGTATCGTGCCGGTGGGCGCGTCTCCTCGACCTTGACGTCGATCGATTCAACTTCGGCCGACTCGCCGTCCGTCACGGGAACGAGGTCCCCTTTCTCGCTGGTCGCACCGGGCGTTCGCCCGTAGACGGCGAGAAACCCGGGAACGACGAGAATGCGTCCGTCGCTGCGGAAACTATCGTCGCCAACGCGAGTGATTCGCTGGGTGACCTCGAATTCGGCGTGCGGGAAAAAGATCGCCATGAATCGCCGCATCACGAGGTTGTAGACCTTTCGCGCGTCTTCGTCGAGTTTGGCTCCTGGCGTCTTGTCGGTGGGAATAATTGCGAAGTGGTCGCTCACTTTCGCCGTGTTGAAAATCCGTTTTGTCGGGACAACGCGATCGTTTTCAATAATCCACGAGCTGTGACGAATGTAGTCGTCGGGAAACGAGGGGCCGGGATTCGCGTCGGCGAACGTCTGGATCGTGTCGCGGACGGTCTGGACGTAGTCTTCCGGGAGGTATTTCGAATCGGTTCGCGGATAGGTCAGCAACTTGTACCGATCGTAGAGCGCCTGGGCAATCTGAAGAGTTCGCCGCGCGTTGAATCCGTGCTTGTTGCCCGCCTCGCGCTGGAGGCTTGTCAGGTCAAAGAGTTGCGGCGGTGCCTGTTTGGTTGGCTTTTTCGTTTCGCTCACGATGCCCGTTTTCCCCGCGCATCGCTCAACCACCGAGTCGGCTTCCTCACGCGACCAGATTCGTTCGGCCTTGAGTTGGTCGTCGGGGATTTCTTGTGCGATGTTCGGGGCATCCGCGCGTGACGAGTCCTTTTCAAAATCCTCGCGGA
>JBGTFW010000043.1:0-19119 GCA_041747075.1 Pirellulaceae bacterium | reverse complement strand
GCCGCCGCGCGGCCCGTCGTTGCCGGGCCTCAAACGCGACCCGCCAGACCATCGAAAGGAGAGGAACGACTCGGAATCGCCCCCATGACGGGCCAGCCCGGTTTGTTTCCGGAAACCGTGCCGACCGGTCCCGATCCGCTGGCGAACCATATCGTTCAGGACCCCGGTTTTGTCGAAGTCGATCCTGGCGAAGTGCGCAGGCAACGGCTTGCCGCGGTACGGAAATCCTCCGTGGCGGATTCCACGGCGGCGGGCGGCGCGCTTGACAAGTTTGCCGTGGAAATGACGGATGCCCGCGACGCGCGAAAGGCCGGCTACCTCGGCGCGACGACACTCTTTAGCTTTGAGGGACGGATCAACCGGAAAAAATACTGGCTGAGCGCCCTGTTATTTCACGCGCTTCTTTTCTTTGCGCTGTTTGCCATTGGAGGGGTATTGTTCGTCATTGCCATCGCGCTGAGCGTTGACGTCTCCGTACCGGGTCGCGCGAATCCGCGCGGGAGCATCCTGCCATTTGTGATTTTTTTGTTTTTCGTTGTCGTTGTGGGTGGTTTCAGTACATGGGTCAGCCTTGCCTTGCACGTCAAGCGATACCACGATCTGGGAAAGTCCGGACTGTGGGTGCTCATCGCGTTCATTCCACTGGGCGTGATATGGACCACCATCGAGTGCGGGTTTTTTCCTGGGCAGACCGGGAAAAACCAGTACGGTCCCGATCCGCTGAAAGAATTGAACCGGTAACGAGCAAGCGAAAAGTGCGCGAAAAGCGCACTCGTTGACAACTACGATCGAGAGGCGAGAATCGTAGCTGGAATTTTGCCAAGGCGGGAAATCACGGAACGCGCGTCAGCGAAGGAAAATGGAGGCAGGGGTGGCAAGGGAGTCCAATACGAATTCAGGCGCTCAACGTAAGGATGGCCAGCACCGCCGCGTTGATCGCCAGCCAGCCAGTTCGGAACTCGGCTCGCTTCTCAATCGCCAGCCGCCGTACAGCATGGAAGCGGAGAAGGGCGTTCTTGGCAGCATGATCCTCATGCATTCGAACATCGACGATGTGGCGACGATGTTGCGGTCGCACGACTTTCATTTCGAGGCCAACCGGCTCCTCTATGAGCACTTGCTCGAAATGCGGAATTCCAGCAAGTCGATCGATGTCACCTTGCTGCTCGAGCGACTCAAGGACAAGGGGGATTTGGAGCGAGTCGGCGGGGCGTCGTGGATCGGCGAGGTCTTTTCCTCGGTTGCCAACACAGCCAACGCCCGCTACTACGCGGAAATTGTCCGTCAAAAGTCCATCCTCCGCTCGGTCATCGAGTCGGCGACTGAAACGCTCCGCGATGCCTACGAGACGGAATCGGACGAAGCTGAAAAACTGCTCTCGATGGCCGAGCAACGCATTTTTGCCATCGGTGAAAACGCCGCGCTGCAGATCGGCAAGGAGAACAGCGTCCGCGACGTCATCATGCAGGCGCTCGACCGGCTCGACGCCAAGATGCGCGGCGACCACACCGAGGGGCTTGTGGAAACGCATTACGTCGACCTCGACAAATTGCTGGGCGGCCTTCGCGCGGCGGAGTTGATTATCCTTGCCGCGCGGCCGAGCATGGGCAAGACCGCGTTTGCCATGAATATCGCCGAAAATGTCGTCCGTTACACGAACAGTCCGGTTCTCTTTGTCAGTCTCGAAATGAACGCGATCGACCTGATCGAGCGAATGCTTTGCAGCGTCGCCCGCGTCGACAGTCACCGCCTGCGAAACGGCAGTCTCGACGACGGGGAACGCGGCCGCCTGAGAACGACCGCATCCGGGCTGAGCCGCGTTCCGCTGTATGTCGACGATTCGCCCAGCCGCACCGTCGCCGAGATTGCCTCGACGGCACGCCGGCTGAAGCGCCGCGCGGGTTCTCTCGGCATGATCGTCGTCGACTACCTGCAACTGGTGGAACCCGACAGCTCGCGCGATCCACGACAGGAGCAGGTTGCCAAAATCGCACGACAATTGAAGGGCCTTGCCCGCGAAATCAACGTCCCCGTGCTGTGCATCTCGCAACTCAACCGCCAGGCGGATGAAAAGGGCCACCGTCCGCGAATGAGCCAGTTGCGCGAATCGGGAGCGATCGAACAGGACGCCGACGTGATTATTTTCGTGCATCGCGAGGAATACTACCTGAATCACGACCCGGAAGCCCAGGCGGAAGTCGCCGGTCAGGCGGAAATTATCGTCGAAAAGCACCGCAATGGCCCCACCGGCGTCGTCAACATGACGTGGCTGTCGAAGTTCACGCGGTTTGAGGATCGCGCACCGCACCATCACGAGGAATTTGGCGGAATCGGCGGCAACGGCAATGGCATGGGTCGCGGCGAATTCTGAGGCTTATTCCGTTGGTCGCGAGACTGATTCTCAATGACCGAATCGGCGCCTTTACCTCGCCATTCGGTCAGTGATAATGGAATCCGCGGACCGACATCGCCAGACAGCCGAGTCATGAACCAGTTACCCATCTTCCGTGACGTCACGGTTTACGACGAAGAAGAGCCTTGCCCCTACCTTGAGGGTCGGCTCGCAAGGCTGCCGCTTCGTATTCCCGGCAACCAGGTTTCGCCTCGCCAGACGGACACGCGGCTCGCCGACGGCCAGCGACGAACGGGCGAGTTTGTCTATACGACATGCTGCTTAAATTGTTCCGCCTGCGAGCCGATCCGGATTCCCGTCCATGAATTCCGGTTTTCACGCACGCATCGCCGAACGGTTCGCCGCAACCGCGAACTGCTGACGCCTTACATTGGTCCGGTGGTCGTCGATCGAGTGCGAGTTGAACTGTTCAACCGCCACCGGCGACTCCGCGATCTGGGACGCCGCGAATGCAACATCGACTGTGAAGAGTACGCGTGGGCCTTTCAGCGAAGTTGTTTCGACACCTTTGAGTTGTCATGGTCGCTCGGCGAGAAACTGGCGTGCGTGGCGATCTGTGACCAGGGCGCCACCAGCGTTTCGGCGGTTTACACGTATTACGATCCCGGGCTGGCACCCTTGAGTCTCGGAACCTGGTCGATCCTGCAACAAATCGAGTATTGCCGCCAGACGTGCCGCGACTATTTGTACCTCGGCTTTTACATCAGCCAGTCGCCGAACATGTCTTACAAGGCAAGGTTTCTCCCCCATCAGCGGCTGATCGACGGCCAGTGGGAGGCGTTTGTCGCAAGAGTGGCCGACCCGGTTCTTGATTCCCGGATATAATCGCCGCCACGGGACGTCTCTCCACGAGTCCCATTGAAAAAACCACCTCACCCGCGAACAAACGTGAAGGCACTGGTAACCGGAGCTAACGGATTTCTCGGTTCTGCACTTGTAAAACAATTGCTGGACGATGACTGGGAAGTGCGTACCCTGACGCGAACTCGCTCGACCGCGATGGAGGGACATGGAGTCGAATCGCTTCACGGAGATATTCGCGACATCGGCTTGATTGGACAAGCATTCCATGGTGTCGATGTCGTTTTTCATACCGCCGCCGTGTCAGGAATCTGGGGTCCGTGGAAACTTTTTCATTCCGTTAATACTGTCGGAACGCGGAACGTCGTCGAGTGCTGCCTCCAAAAGGGCGTTCCGAAACTCGTTTACACGAGCAGTCCGAGCGTCACGTTCAACGGGGAACACCAGATCAACCAGAACGAATCGGCACCCTACGCCGATCGCTGGCTCTGCCATTATCCGCGGTCCAAGGCGCTGGCCGAACAACACGTGCTGGACTCGAACGATCCCCCGCGGCTGATGACGTGCGCCCTGCGGCCTCATTTGATCTGGGGACCGGGTGACCGGCACCTGATCCCGCGACTGGTTCAGCGAGCGCGATTGCGTCAGCTTCGAAAGGTCGGAGATGGAACAAACCAGATCGACACGACGTATATTGACAACGCCGCTCACGCGCATGTCCTGGCGGGTCGGGCGCTTGGCCCTGATTCCCCCGTTTGCGGGCGCGCCTATTTCATCAGTCAGGGGGACCCGGTCAACTGCTGGGGGTTTATCAACGAGGTGCTGGCGCTTGCCGGAATTCCCCCGGTGAGGAAACGAGTTTCCTTTTACTGGGCGTGGCGACTGGGAGCGGTGCTCGAAGGCGTACACGAAACGCTGAATCGTTCATCCGAGCCGCGAATGACCCGGTTTCTGGCTGCACAGCTTGCGAAAAGTCATTACTTTGACATTTCCCGGGCGAAGAACGATTTCGGTTACGAGCCGATCGTCTCCCACGACGAGGGGATGAAGCGTCTTGCCGCCTCGATGTCCGCCAACCCGGCACTGGCTGAATCCGTTCAAGCTGTTAATTAACCGTCGGTTTTGCGGTTAAACCTGGAAACGCTCCTCACTCTGGAAACGGCTCCGCGCCTTGGATAATTGCGCCGCATCCTGGATAATTGACTGCGGCTTCCAGCCCGGCGTGATTGACCGATTATTTGATAACAATGCCGCGGCTTCCAGCCCCAGCCACTGACTTAAGCCTGTCACTCATGATCAAACCGGCAAAATCACCTCGCAAAAACCTCCCTCCCGAACAGAGAATTGTCATCACGGGGATCGGCTTGACCGCGCCCAACGGCAATTCTCTCGCGGAGTTCCGTGAGGCGTTGCTCAACGGCGTGAGCGGGGTCCGCGACTACGAAATCCGCTACTTTGGCAAGACGCTTGCGGGAGTTTGTGATTTCGACGTCCAGCGGCACCAGTCGCGCAAGGACGCGCGCCGGGGAACCCGTGCCGGCGGCATTGGCGTCTATTGCGCCAATGAAGCAATTTCCGGTTCAGGCATCGATTGGGAAAACGCCTCTCGCGATCGCGTCGGTGTCTATATTGGCGTCACCGAGCACGGCAATGTCGAAACGGAAAACGAAATCTACGAGATCAGCAATTATGACTACGATACAAAATACTGGTCGCACCATCACAACCCGCGCACCGTTGCCAACAACCCTGCGGGTGAAATCGCCTTGAATATGGGGATCACGGGTCCCCATTACACGATCGGTGCCGCGTGCGCCGCCGGAAACGCGGGATTGATCCAGGGCGCGCAGCAACTGCGGCTTGACGAATGTGACCTTGCGATTGCCGGTGGAGTCTCCGAGAGCATTCACACGTTCGGAATCTTCGCGGGCTTTTCCAGCCAGGGCGCACTGGCCTCCCACGAGGACCCCCACCGCGCCTCAAGACCCTTTGACATCGACCGAAATGGAATCGTCGTGGCCGAAGGCGGCTGTCTCTATGTGCTCGAACGATTGTCCGACGCAATGTCGCGAGAGGCACGAATTTATGGCGAGCTTGTGGGTTACGCAATCAATACCGACGCGACTGATTTCGTGCTGCCCAATCCCCAGCGCCAGGCCGAGTGCATGCGGATCGCGCTCGACCGCGCCGGGCTGACGCCGGATGATATCGATCTCGTCAGCACGCATGCGACCGGGACGTCCAACGGCGATTCGCTCGAATGTGTGGCGATTCGCGAAGTCTTTGGCGGAAGTGACAAGACGCTGATCAATAACGCCAAGAGCTTTATCGGTCATTCGATGGGAGCGGCCGGATCGCTTGAGCTGGCTGGCAACCTCCCCGCCTTTGACGATGGTGTCTGTCATGCGACAATCAACGTCGACCGGCTCGATCCGGAATGCGAGTTGCGGGGACTGGTTCAGAACCAGCCGCGCGAGTTCGGCCGGCCCGTCAATCGCATACTCAACAATTCCTTTGGTATGCTGGGAATCAATTCGGTGGTTGTCATCGAGCGATTTACCGGTAAATAACGACTGACTGGAGCTGCCCATGGCCCCCGAAGAAATACGTTCCGCCGTCCTCGACATTCTCTCGAACATCGCCCCCGACGAGGACCTCTCCGGTTTGACGGACGACGAGCCGTTCCGCGCGCAACTGGAACTCGACAGTATGGACTTTCTCGACATCGTGATGGAATTGCGGAAACGCTACCGCGTCCAGATTCCGGAAGAGGAATACGGGCGGCTCGAATCGATGAAGTCGACTGTGGAATACCTGACGCCCAAAATGGAAGACGTTCCGGTTTGACGGATGGACCGGCGGCCTTGTCAACGTCCGGCTGCACCATGTACGACACGATCATCATCGGCGCGGGGATGTCGGGACTGGCGGCGGGGATTCGGCTCGCCTATTACGATCAGAAAGTCTGCATTCTCGAACGCCATACGACGATCGGCGGGCTGAATTCGTTTTATCGCCAGGCGGGGCGGGATTACGATGTGGGCCTCCACGCCGTGACGAACTGGACCGAGCGCGGCGCGCGACACGGCCCGCTCTCCCGCGTCCTTCGCCAGCTCCGGTTCCGATGGGAGGAATTTGCCCTCGCGCCCCAATGCGGCTCGCGAATCAGTTTTCCCGGCGTCGATCTGCGCTTCAGCAACGATATCCAGTTGCTCCGCGACGAGATCGCCGGGCGCTTTCCCGACCAGATCGACGGGTTCCGGCGGCTTGAGTCGATCGTCGTCGACTATGACCAGCTCGACGGATCATCTTTTGATCAGTCAACGCGCGAGGTGCTGGCGACCTGCATCACCGATCCTTTGCTGACCGAGATGCTGCTTTGCCCGACGATGTGGTACGGCAACGCGCGCGAGCACGACATGGACTTCGGCCAGTTCAGCATCATGTTCCGCAGCATTTTCGTGGAGGGGTTCGGTCGCCCCTTTCGCGGCGTCCGGCTGATCCTCAAGAACCTCGTCAAGCGCTATCGATCGCTCGGCGGCGAACTGAAATTGCGACGAGGCGTGCGGAAGATTCACGTCGACGACGGCCACGCCGTGGCGGTGGAACTGGACAACGGCGAGGTACTTGTTGGCAAGCGGATTGTCTCGTCGGCGGGGCACATCGAAACACTGCGAATGTGCGAGGACGTGAGCGAAATCGATCCGCGGCGGGCCGGCCAGTTGAGCTTTATCGAATCGAGTTCAGTCCTTGACCGCCAGCCCGCCGAACTGGGCATCAACGAGACGATCGTCTTTTACAACGACAGCGACACATTTCGCTGGGAAGTTCCCGCGCACGAACTTTGCGACGTGCGCACCGGCGTGATCTGTTCGCCCAACAATTACCAGTACACCGACGGACGGCACCTTGAGGACGGATTTGTCCGCATTACGTCGATCGCAAGCCACGATCGCTGGAGCGCGCTCGATGAACCTCGTTATTTGGCCGCCAAGGCTCGCTGGTACGATCGCGCGGTTGAGTCGGCGGTTCGTTTTGTCCCCGATTTTCGCGCCCACGTGATTGCAACGGACATGTTCACGCCAACCACCATCCGCCGCTTTACCTGGCACGACAACGGCGCGGTCTACGGCGCGCCCGACAAGCGGCTCGACGGAACGACGCACCTCGACAATCTGTTCCTGTGCGGCAACGACCAGGGCTTTGTCGGAATCATCGGTGCGATGATCAGCGGGATTACCATCGCCAACCAGCACTGTTTGAAGTGAGGCACTTCCGCGGTTGCCCTCGTTTTTCGTACTTGATCGATCGGAGTCACTGCGGGTATCCTGATGTCGTCACCGCGATCGTACTTCGCGTCGACATGGTCGAAAAGAAGATAGGCCTTAGCATCAGACGCGTGCCAGCGGCATCTTGACCTCGACATTCAATAGCATTAGAGGCACAATTCAAATGGGCGATTTTGGTGCCCCGGAGCAGCCAGATCCATAACATGCACCGGGAAGTTCATCTAATGAGGGCAAAATCGTTCGTCATGCTTGGCTTGTGGCTATTGATCTTTGTTGTCGGAATATTGATTGGCGGCGCTGCGGTGGGTGTTTTCTGGTGGGCATATGCCACTGTCGTACGTGAAGAATCGCTCGATCCACTAGCCAACCTTGGCATCCCCGGAGAAACCCTGACACGCGATGAAGTCGATTCGTACATCAATCAGCTTGGCGCTCAGTATCACGATCAGGATGTCGCTTGCCTGGTCGTAGCGGTTGTAGTTGGTGACGACGATCGTTACTTCACGTTCGGAAAACTCCCCGACGGGTCCAGCCCAGACAAGAATACGATCTTTGAGCTGGCATCCGTCGGAAAGACGTTTACCGGATTGTTGCTGGCGGACATGATCCAGCGCGGCGACGTTTCTCCCGACACCACGATCGATACGTTGATGCCGCCCGATGCGGGTGTCTCGCGCATCGATGGGAAGACCATTTCACTGCTTGATCTGGCGACGCAATCGTCCGGAATTCGGTCGCTCCCGGGCAATATGCCCGCAAGGAACCCGTTAAACCCGTACGCCGATTACACGGTTCCTCTCATGTACCAGGAACTTCGGCAAACAAAGCTGGAATTCGCGCCGGGTCGTGGCTACAGCTACTCGAACTTCGGATTTGGATTGCTTGGCCACGTTTTGGCACTGAAGGCCGGCACGGAATACGAAACTGTGATCGTTGAGAGAATTTGTAATCCGCTGAACATGCCGGACACCAGAATGACACTCTCGGACGAGCAGCGTGCCCGGGTTGCGACGCCGCACGACGGCAATCTGCCCGTGGAGGTGTGGGAAGATATCACTATGGCCGGGGCCGGTTCGTTTCTTTCTTCGGCGCGGGACACAACCAGGTACCTGCAAGCGCACTGGTCGGGAAAAACCGGGACGCTGGGCCGCGCCCTGACACTTGCCACGCGAAAGCACCGCCGTACCGATTCGCCTCGCACAGCAATTGGTTTTGGCTGGCATATCGACTCGGAGAACGCCCTCGATATTGTGTGGCACAATGGAGGATCGGGAGGTTCACGCAGTTACGTGGCGATGTTACCCGATCGTCAAGTCGGAGTCTGTGTTCTTGCAAATTGGTCGCAAGCTAATGTTGACGAATTGGGACGAAAACTGGTGTACTTGTTAATGCTTGAGCACTCCCCATCCGCCACGCGGGCTGACATTTCGCCAAGGTAACAGGCGCAGTCAAGCGACAGCCAATACTCGTACTCGAAGCAAGCGCGAATGTCAGAGCCGAGCCTGGATCACGAACGACTGGACGTCTATCGGCCCAACTCACGGGCACGGCGCGCGGCGGTCGATACGGCGTCCATCACCGCGCCGCGGAATCCCGCTCGTTCAAGAGCTGCGAGGCCCGCGATCGTTGTTCCTCCAGGGCTGGTTACCTCGCCACGCAGTTCGGCGGGCGACTTGCCCGTCGCCGCGATCAAAGCGATCGAACCGCGAATGGTCTGCAAAGCCAGTTGTTGCGCGACATCGCGAGGCAAACCCGCAAGGACGCCTCCGTCGATAAGTGACTCAACAAAAGTGAATACCCACGCGGGTCCGCAACCGGACAGGCCGGTCACGCCGTCAAGCTGGGTTTCGGGAACATCGATCGTCTCGCCCACCGATTGAAAAATTGCCCGGGCGATGCGCTTGTCTTCCTCGCTGGTGGATTCGGTAAAGGCGAGCGCGGAAATGCCCTCGCCAATCAGACACGGAGTGTTGGGCATTACCCGGACGAGGCGCGATGTTCCACGCAGTGCCGACAGTTCCGCCAGCGTCGTCCCGGCGGCAATGGAAATCACCACGTGGCTGGACGCGACATGCCTCGCCAGACCGGCGATCACTCGGGGCATGACTTGAGGCTTGACGGCAAGGATGAGCACATTGCAATCGTCGCAAAGCTTTTGCAGTGATTCGACGCGAACGGTGCCCGGATGACCTTTGGCAAACAATTCCGCCGCCTTGTCCGCCGGGTCGAAAAACCGGGCTGGAGCGGCGAGAAAGCCCGTTTTTCCGGCGAGTCCCTCTCCGATCGCCTGAGCCATCCGCCCGGCACCCGCGAATCCGATTTTGATATCACTCATTGACAGCACTTGGGAGTTTTGTTCGCGAACCAGACAAAAGCAGAAGGCGAGGCGAACCATTGTAAAAAATTCTCTCGCCAAGTGTCGATAAAGCTGAAAAGTTCCTGGAGCGTGGCTTCCAATAGGCGTCCGCGGCTTCCGGCAGCGGCATCGCCACAAGGAAAAACGTCAATCACTGCGGCAAGAAGTTGCAATCACGTTGAACTTACCCCCAGGAACCGGACGCCAGCGCGTACCGGCTGATGTGACCAATCCGAGTTTTTTAGCTGCAACGAAACGACTAACCATGAATCGAATCCTGATTGGGTTTACGATCGCTGCCGCGTTCCTTGGCCACACGACCGCGGCAACAGCGCAGGAATTCAAGCTGCCGTCGCTGCTTCCATTTCGGAAAACGACCCCGGAAGTCAAGCCGTTTCACTTGACCGACCAGCCACGGCCTCGACCAGGCCTGTTCGCGAATGGACCGCTTTCCGGATTACTCGGACGGCGTGAGGACGCGCGGCCCGCCGCGAAGTCGTTCGAGGAATGGAACCACCAGACCCGCAGCTTCTTTTCGCGAACCGGTGAAAACATTTCCAAATTCACTTCGGACACCGGCAAGGCACTGAAAAAGCTCGAATCGCCGGGCTGGACGTTCGGTGAAACCGGGCACCACTGGAATGCTCATCCGGATGCCGAGGCGTTGCGCCGTGACCTCGAACAACAGGGAATGCTCGCTTCCCCGCAACCCGAACCGCGAACCGCTCGCCAGTTTGGCAGCGGCACGCCGACACACCGGTTTTGATGGCCTGAAAGGCCCTCACGCGGTCGCTACAATGTCCGCATGAAGACCCATCTAATCCTCGGCACGGCCGGGCATATTGACCATGGCAAGACTTCGCTGATCCGCGCGCTCACCGGAACGGATACGGACCGGCTGCCGGAGGAAAAAAAACGCGGCATCACGATTGAACCGGGCTATGCGGTGCTGGAGATTGAGGAATTCCGCTTCGGGATCGTCGATGTGCCGGGGCACGAGAAGTTTGTGCGGCAAATGCTCTCCGGCGCGACCGGGATGGACCTTGTCATGCTCGTCATCGCGGCGGACGACTCGGTCAAGCGGCAAACGGTTGAACACTTTGATATTCTTCGGCTTCTGAATCTTTCCGGAGGCGTGATCGCGTTGACGAAGTGCGATCTGGTCGAACGGGACTGGCTCGAACTGGTAATCGAGGAAATTCGCGAGCTGGTTCGCGGCACCTTTCTCGCCGAGTCCGCGATTGTCCCTGTCAGTTCGCAAACGGGCGCGGGTCTCGATGAGTTGCGGTCCGAGCTGTTGCGCGTGGCCCGGCAAGTGCAGCAGACGAGTTCGCTGGCCGATCCGTCGGCTCCCTTTCGAATGGCAATCGACCGCGTATTTACGATGGAAGGGCATGGGACCGTCGTCACGGGAAGCGTTTCGAGCGGTTCAAGCATCGTGGGTGACCGGCTGGAAATCCAGCCTGGAGCAATTGAAGCTCGTGTACGCGAAATTCAAAACCATGACCTTGCGGTCGAATCGATTGCTCGTGGCCAGCGCGGGGCGATCAACCTGGCGGGCGTTCATCATGCCCAGATTCGCCGGGGTCAGGAACTTTGTTCGATCGGGCATCTGCGGCCCGCACGGATCATTTCCGTCAACCTCGTGACTTTACCTGGCAATGCTCGCCCGTTAAAGGACCGCCAGCGCGTTCGCTTTCACGTGGGGACAAGCGAAGTGCTTGCCGGCGTTCGGTTGCTCGATCGCCGCGAAGTTTCGCCGGGCGACACGGTCCTTGCCCAACTTTTTCTCAGCGAGCCGGTCGTCGCCGTCTGGAACCAGCCCTTTGTGATTCGGAGCGAATCCCCGATGGAGACCATTGGCGGAGGGCGCGTCCTGCATCCGAACGCCAGTCGGCTCCGTGGCGTGACGGAGGAAACGCTCGAGATGCTCGGGCGGTTGGCCGACGCCAATCCACGCGTCCGTATCGAATCAGCTCTCTATTTTGACGGGCTGGCAAACCACGAGTTGGGCGACCTTGCGCGGATTGCGGGCGTCGCTGCCGCGGACGGGATCGTGAGCGAACTGGTAACGAATGGAGACGTCGTTGAAATCAGCTTGACCCAACAGCGGTCCTTTTTTGTCCACCGACGCCTGGTCAACCGCGTCGCGGAGCAGATTGCCGCGTGGTTGGAGAAGTACCATCAAATGGACACGTTGTCCGCCGGCGTCTCGCGGAAGATTCTGGAAAGGCATTTCGCTTTTTTGCCCGCCCAGTCGTTGTTCGATTTGGCCATGTCGGAGCTTGAGGAGGACGAGCGAATTCAGGTGACCGGCGAGCTGGTTTCACTGGCGGGGCACGGACCGCAGTTGACCGCGAACGAGCGCAAATTGCTGGTGCAGATCGTTGAGCGACTGGCCGCTGCCGGGCTGGAGCCGCCCTCCATCGAGGAATTGCAAAAGGAAGCGAGCAAGGCACGGAATTCCGTCCCGCAGCTCGTCCAACTGGCGGTCGACCAGGGCCAGCTTGTTCGGCTCGACGACAAGATTTACCTTCACGCCGACACGGTCGAGGAAATCAAGGGGCGGTTACGAAATATCATGAAGAATGGTGCGGGAATCACGATGAGTGACCTGCGTCAACACCTCAACACCAGCCGCAAGTACGCCATTCCGCTGTGCGAGCATTTGGATGAAGTGGGCTTTACGCGACGCGAGGGAGATTTGCGCTATCTGGCTGGCGAGCCGGAAGCATAGCCCATAGGTTAGCCACTTTCAGTATAGCGAATGACTAGCCTCAGGCAGCCGGAATAGCCGGGTAGCCTGACTGGCAAAAGCTCGGCGTTCCGATGTCGTCCCATGCCCATTAAAACGGGGCCATCTAATCGGAAATGACGAATTCGACTTGCATCCCGTCCCTGTCAGGCTCCGCATTGCCTCTCCTTGTTCCCCTCGATCCTCGTTCCTCGACCCAAATCAGTACAATGAAAAAAGTACAATGTCCCCTTTTTCATTTTCGGTGACATTGGAGTAAGGAATCCGGTTTAGCCGTTCATTGGGATGCAATTGCCTGGGTTCCCGCCTTCGCGGGAATGACGGTGGGTTGGGTTCCACGCCACGCCCCACGCCTTCGAGAAGGCAGGCTCTTCTCGCGGGCAGGCGCTGCGCGGGAAAGACGGAAGATGCGCAGTTTGGGCAAACGGCCTGGACGAGGAAGGACCCGGCGGACGCTTCACCGGTCCCAGGCTGCAATCGAGCCGCATTCGCTAGCGACGTGGCAGGATTTGCCAGATAAAACGGTTCTAACAGTTAAACTTTCTCCGTCGAATTTGACGATCAACCTTCCATCGTGAGTTTTTGTTTGCGGCTCGCAGCCGTGACGTTGCCTTCACAGGGAGGAAATCCAATGCGTCGGTTCCTTTGTGCGACGCTTCTGGCGATCTCAATCAGCACCAACGTCGGTTGCATCTTGCCGATCTACGAAGCTGATCCAGCAATCCGGGCGAGACAACTGATTTACACTTCCGAGGACCTCCGCTCCATGCGGTACGAATGGCATCGATTCTGGTTCCTCGACCAACCCGACCACATGACGCCGTACCGGGTCCATGGAGGCATTTTGTAGACGCCGCCTCCAGTTGCGAGGCATCCAGACACCTTCCTGTCGCTCATGACGAGCGGCATCGATTCGCAGGGCCACCGGAAATGCACGAAGCGTTTCCGGTGGCTTTTCGTGTTTTCGGCGATTCCATTTCGCTTGCGGTCGCGAGTCGATTTTGCTAAATCGCTGGATCGCAATGAACCCAATCGAGCGCGACGCAAAGATCAGTGGCCAATTCCTTCCTGCAAAACGACCGGTTCATCGAGTTCGGGCACTTTGTGCTCGTCTCGCGCGTTTACCCAAAACAAACCACATGGTTCTGGCAGGGTCGCCAAAGGCCCTCCCGGCTGACCGACCGGCAATTTCGCCTCAATCCTGGCGGGCTGTTCGAGTTTCGCCGGATGCTGCGGCGGGGTGACGCGCAAATGGTTTTTGCCCATGTCCCGATCCGCACTGAACGACTCGGCCCGCGCCATGCACTGCGAATGTTGCACGGTGATTTTGGCGGCTTCGCCTATCGTGAATTGTTGCGGCGCTGCGAACTGCCGCTTGTCGGACTCGATTTCAATGACAGCGCGCGTCTCAGCCCCGTTGCCCTGGAAATACTCGATCGGAGCATTTGCTATTTCAAGCGCGAATTGTCCATCGATCGCGCTCGGCTCCTGCCCCGAAATGCAAGTTCACGACAACGAGAATTGCTTTCTCGCAACGAGCACAAACTGAAACCCGTTTCACTGGGATTGTGCGCTGATCGACAAGCCAATATGCCTCCCGCTGGAGCGCAAAAGCAATTCGACCTTTTCTTCTCTGGCGGACTAACGTCGGACGTACGTCGAATCGAGTACCCACTGCTGGAATTACTCCGTCGCCGCGGTGTTCGCGTTGCCACGCCCGCGACGAGGTTGTCGCAAAAGGAGTTTCTCCAATGGTGCGGAGCGAGCCATCTGGTTTGGTCGCCCGAAGGTCGCGGGTGGGATTGCTTCAGACACTACGAGGCCGCGGCCGCCGGTTCGGTCCCGGTCATGAACAACCCGTGGATTTCACCTTTTCAGCCATTTGGTCACCGGCACGCAGGACTATACTATCGATCGGCGGTCGATCAGGGACGTGCGGCGCGCGAGTTTGCGGGGGGGCTTGCCGACGATGGGCGCGGCCTCGTCGAGACAGTCGAAGCGGCGTTGAAGGACCGTGAACGCCTCGCCGAAATGGCGGATACCGCTCGCCGTCACGCGGCGGCCCATCATACCCACGAGAAGATTGTTGACCACATCATCGAGGAGTCGCGAATTCGCGCCGTGACGGGGACCGGGAAAGCGCGGGCGGCTTGAACGCGGAGAGTACGACGGAGTTCGCGCTTGTATTGGCCACGATCGCACAACAGGGCCGTTCACCCGCGAGCGAAAACCCGGTAGAATCGCCAACCGATCGTTCCGTCGCGTCGCCTTTTCCCCTTGGTCCGTCCTTCCGCCCAATGCGAGTCTTATCGGGTATCCAGCCGACGGGGCGGCCCCATTGGGGAAACTGGTTTGGCGCGATCCAGCAATACATTCAGTTGCAGACCGAGGAGCGCGCCTGGTACTTTATCGCCAACCTGCACGCCTTGACGACCGTTCGCGACCCGGCCACCTTGCGACAGATGACGATTGATGCGGCGCTCGACCTGCTCGCCCTCGGACTCGACCCCAACCGCGCGGTCCTCTTTGTCCAGTCGGACGTACCGGAAGTCTCGGAGCTTTGCTGGTTGCTCATGTCGGATGCACCGATGGGACTTCTCGAGCGGTGCGTATCCTACAAGGACAAGATCGCCCGCGGGTTGCCAACCAACGTCGGATTGTTCACCTACCCGGTCCTCCAGGCCGCTGATATTCTTGCCTACGACGCCGATGTCGTTCCGGTCGGCGAGGACCAGGTCCAGCACATCGAGGTGTGCCGCGACCTTGCACAGCGCTTCAACCATCAGTTTGGCGAGGTCTTCGTATTGCCGAAAGCGCAATTGCTGGATTCGTCCGCGAAAGTTCCGGGGACGGATGGCGAAAAGATGTCCAAGAGCTACGGCAACGCCATCGAAATCTTCGAGCCTCCCAAATCGATGCGGAAACTCGTGATGCGCATCGCCACCGACTCGCGGCCCATGGAGGAGCCGAAAGACCCGGCGACCGATCACCTGTTCCAGTTGTACAGCCTGTTTGCCGACGAGGCGTCGCGGTCGGAAATGGCAAGCCTCTATCGCCGGGGCGGATTTGGATATGGCGACGTCAAGAAGGCGCTGGCCGACGCGGCGGAATCATTTTTTGCTCCCGCGCGGGAGCGTCGTAGCGAACTGGAATCGCTACCCGACCGGGTTCGCGAGATTCTTGGTGATGGCGCGGCCAAGGCGCGGCGACAGGCTGGTGAAGTGCTCCGCCGCGCCCAGCAGGCGTGTGGAGTCAAATGATGCACGGCGACGCCGCGATCAACGGAACGCGCGGGAGCGTGATTGGAATCGGCACCGACATCGTGGAAGTCTCGCGAATCGACGAGATGATCCAGCGGCACGAGACGACCTTTCTCGAGCGCGTTTACACCCGCGCGGAAATCGACTATTGCGCCGGGCGAAAGGCCGCTGCCCAGCACTTCGCCGGCCGTTGGGCCGCCAAGGAAGCGGCGCTCAAGGCACTGGGAACGGGCTGGGCGCGCGGTATCCACTGGACTGAAATCGAGGTGAGGAACGATCCGGGCGGCCAGCCGAGGCTGGAACTCGCCGGTGCGGCGCGACGCTACGCCGACGATCAGGGAATTCGCGAAATGAAAATTTCAATCTCCCATTGCAATTCGTTCGCCGTCGCGTCGGTCGTGGCGATTGGCGAGTGATCCGCGCCGCGCGATGACACATGACGCTCGAACGGTAAGATGGACATTTCTGTCCGTCCCGGTCGGCTGGGACCGTTAGTTCCAGAATAATTCCTGACAGGTTCCCAATGTCCTCCATCGCCGTGATCGGTTCCGGGATCGCCGGATTGACGGCGGCGTGGGCGTTGTCGCGCGCCGGGTGGCGCGTGACGCTCATGGACCGGCATCCGGTGCCTGGCATGGATGCGCGGGGAGTCCATTCGTCCGACGACCCCGATTCCCGTCGAATCGACGTCCCGGTTCGCATGTTTCACGAGGGACAGTGGCCTGAACTTTGCGAATTGTACTCGGAGATCGGCGTCGAAACGGTGCCGGTTGATGGCTCGAGGTCGTTTAGCGTCCTCGGACAACCCGCATGGTTGACGCTTGAGTCGGCATGGCATCCGAACTCGCTGCTCTCACTGATCGCCAGCCGCCGCGGACGTACCGTCGTCCGCGAGGCACGGCGGCTTTTTCAGGAAGGTCAACTCCATCTTGACACCGGTTGCGTTAATTCCATTTCGCTCCGTGAATACCTTGAGAGCCAGCGATACAGCGAGCCGTTTCGGCGGGAATTCCTCTACCCCACTCTTTCCTCGACCGTTTGCACCTGTTCGTATCGCGCGCTGGACGAGTATCCGGCGTCCGTCATCCTCGGCATGTTGCGCAACTTGACGAGTGGACGGGGTCTCTTGCGCACTCGACTGGGAACGCGCGACGTCGTTGAACGACTGCTTGAACCGATCGACAAATTTGTCGGTGGAGAACGAGCGGCGTCAGTCACCGACACCGGGACAGGAGTGCAGGTCGATTACGGCAAAAGCGATTCAATAACGGCCGAACACGCGGTCATTGCCGTTCAGGCAAATCATGCGGCGACGTTGCTGGACGCCCGGCTTGCGGCGGAGTTTTCGATGCTCGGCACGTTCCGCTACGAGACCGTACAGGTGGTTGTTCACCGCGACGAGTCGATCATGCCCGCGCGACGAAGGGACTGGCGGACCCTCAACATGGTCTCACGCGATGATCTGTCGGCAGCCTGTTGCAGTATCTGGCTCAATCGATTCTATGGAAGTTCGCTGGAAGGGCGCGACCCGCTGTTTCAGACCATCTGGGCGGGCGAGCCAAATGATTTTCCCGTCAACCGATCAACGGAGATCGCCAGGCAAGTGATGCAGCGACCCGTCGTTCGCGACGATACCGCGACAGTTCTGGATCGACTGAAGGAACGCGAGCAACGCGCTGGCAACCGGATCTGGTTTTGTGGTTCGTACGCCGCACCGGGGCTGCCGTTGCTGGAAAGCGGCGTGGTTTCCGCGAAGTCCGTTGCAAGTCGAATCGGACGTCCGCGCAATCGGATTTGACAAGCTGGCAGCTTGTCCCACGGTGTTCACTCGCTTGCGCTTCGGGCTTGTATACCGCAACGTGGCAAATTCCCGCTAATCCTGAACGTCGGGGTATCGGCCCAGTTCGACTTTCAGCTCCTTTGTGTCCCCCTCGCGCTCAATCGTCAACGGAATGATGTCGCCAGGCGAGAACGGATCGAGGACGCCAAGGAAATCGTCGGCACCGCCAATCGTCCTCCCTGCGCACGACGTGATGACATCGCCAGGGACAATTTTCGCGCGGTCAGCAGCCGAATCAACGATCACGCGGATGATCGTGCAGGCGTTCGGGCCGGGATTGAAAAAGATTCCCAGAAATGCTCCCTTTCGCAATTCGATCCGCGAACCGGTCGCTTGCGCGAACGTATCCGCCGATTCCTTTGACAAGCCCGTTCCGAAAAACCGAATCTCCCGGAGTCGCGACTTGCCAGGCCCGGTCGCAAAACCCAGCAAGTCCTCAAGGCACTGATCGTCAATGTCGCAGTACATGATGCGAAGATTCTTCAACGCCGGAAGACGCGCCAGCGCCGCGATTGAATCGTTGGTGATCCCCGCGCGGCTGACTGTCAAGGTATGGAGTTTTGGAAAGTCGGAAATCCAGTCGATCAGTTCATCGTTAATTTTGGGACCGGCCAAGACGAGGGTGTTCAGTTGATTGAGACGCCGCATTGGCTCCAGATCGGCAAGGTCGCCGTGCCAGTCGTCGCCGATGACCAGTTCGATCGATTCGCGGTCGCCGCGACCCTCTTCCCGCGTTATCTGAACGCCGGCGGCACGAAGCCTTTCGAGCGCGCGTTGGCGAATTCGTTCCCCAAGGTGCTGAAAGGTCCGATCGGCCAAGCGTGAAATTTCCTTGTCGGCGGATCGCGTCAGTTTTTCGAGGGCGATCTCGGCGGCGGTTCGGGTCATCTCATTGGAATTGACCGCCAGTTGTCCAAGGACGCCAATCACCCGCATTCGCGATTGGGTGTCGCCTTCGTCGAGTGCCGAAACGAGCGAGGGGATGGCCGCCTCGCCCTCGTCGAGCAATTCCTGCATGGCCTCCGATCGCTCAGAGAACGTTGCCGCCCCCAGTTGCCCAACCGCGTTGGCCAACCGGTCATCGACGGAGGAGTCCGGTTGCGCCCGTGCAGGTGCGACTGCCGACGTGACCGTCAGCGCTGCTGCGACCACGAGCAGGACAACTTGTGCAAGGACGTTTTTTTTGGGAGCGTGCTTGCCGGATCGGTTTGGTAAGTGATGAAGCATGGCCATGGGGCGGTATCAAGAAGAAAAAACGATCCTGCAGTGTAGAACAATTGTCCCAATTGTTCAATTCCCTGGATAGCGCCTGGGAGGGAACCATTGAGGACAATTGTTCTACACAATAGCACCAGCGAGGGAACCATTGAGGACAATTGTTCTACACAATAGCACCAGCGAGGAA
>JBGTFW010000042.1:0-1974 GCA_041747075.1 Pirellulaceae bacterium | reverse complement strand
TGGCGCGGCTGCGCCGGCGGCTCGACCGGGGAATCTTTCTCAAGCACCTTGTTGACTGGACGGTTGGATTCTGTTTGCTGGCGGGAGTGGTGGTACTGGCGATCAAGCTGTTTTTTCCCCAGTGGTGGCCCGTTGCGGCGTGGGGGTTCGTTGGCGTTGTTCCGTTGGTCGCGTTTGCCTGGTGGCGTGGTCGCGGAGAGCGATTTAGCGACATCCAATCGGTCGCCTTGCTCGACCAGCGCATCGGTGCCGGCGGCTTGCTGATGACGCTTGTGGAAACTCCCGACGACCCGTGGTCGAGCCGACTACCCGAGGCGGAGAGTCTTTGGCGAAAGGCGCTGCCCGCATGGCGACCAATGCGTGCCGCGAAACACCTCGCCGCTCCACTGGCCTTTCTCGCAGTGACTTGCTGGATCGCGCCGCGAACGATCGAGTCGCTGATCGTTCAGCGCTCGTCGGTTTCGGCGGGCGAGGTCGCGCGGCTCAACGAGATGCTCAAGGAACTTCGCGAAAACGAAGTCATCGAGGAAGTGGACAAGGAAGAACTCGATCGCGAGATTCAAAAGCTCGCCGAGGAAACCCGCTATCGCCCACTGACCCACGAAGACTGGGAGACAGTCGATGCGTTGCGACGGCGAATGGACCTGGAACTGGCCAGTCGCGAGAACGAACTGCAACAACTCGCAAGTGCCGTCGCCGCCGCGGAAGACTCGATGAACGCGGAGGAACGGGATTCTGACGCCGATGCTGACGCTGATCGAGAAACGCTGGAACAACTTCTTGAAAAGATGGACCTCGCCGGGATCGAATCGCTTACGGAAAAATGGAAACAACAGGACAACTCGACGTTTTCCCCCGGCAAGGAGTCGAAACAAAAAGGGAACTCGAATCTTCGCCTTCCGCGGAATCCGGAATCATTGCAAGCTGCCCTCGACGATCTGGCGGAATACATCGAACGTGAAATCAAGAGCGTCCGCGAATGCAAGGGCTGTCCGAATTGCGGCAAACCTGGCAGTACGTGACAGGGCGACGAGGCCAGCACGTGAAGCGGTGCCGCCGCCGGCGCCGCAATTGCTGGCCAACTGCCCGGTGCGGGCAGTGTCAACCGAGGACGAGGAGACGCGGAACTCACGTGGGGCGACGAGTCCGATGAGCAGGGCCTCAAGTTCCGCGAAGTCGCCCTGCCGACCGGTGTACCCGACCCCGACGGTGAATTAATCAAGACACGAATCAGCGAACCCGTTATCGACCCGGTCGCGCCTGGCTCGCGAACCGCGGCGCGCGACGCGACCGAGGCGACGGGCCAGGCGTGGAAGCGTGAACTGCGTCCGCGCCACCGCGACGTTGTGAAAAAATATTTCGACGAGAGCCGCGACCGCTGAATCGGAAAGGACCGCAGCCTTGCCCGTTGATTCCTCACTTGCTCCATCGGGTCTGCTCCCGCCCGAAGCCGTTCGACAGGCCCGTGAAAAACTTCAGCGGCTGATCGACGGGATGAACGCGACGCTGCTCGGCCAGTCGACGCTGGTGGACTCGGTGGTTATCTGTCTCTTGGCGCGCGGTCACGTTTTGCTTGAGGGACTTCCCGGCCTCGGCAAGACGGAACTGGTCAAGTCGCTTTCGTCGTTGCTGGGACTGAAATTTCGCCGCATCCAGTTCACTCCGGATTTGCTGCCAAGCGACATCATTGGCTCGCCCATCCTTCAGGAGACCTCCTCGGGCCGCCAGCTTGTTTTTCATCCCGGACCGGTCTTTGCCAATCTGGTTCTCGCCGACGAGATCAACCGCGCGACGCCCAAGACGCAGGCGGCGATGCTGGAAGCGATGCAGGAACACCGCGTCACCGTGATGGGGGAGACACACCGCTTGCCCCAGCCCTTTTTTGTGCTCGCCACGCAGAATCCGATCGAGCTGGAGGGAACTTACCCGTTGCCGGAAGCCCAGATCGACCGGTTTGCTTTCAAGGTCGATGTC
>JBGTFW010000041.1:0-2426 GCA_041747075.1 Pirellulaceae bacterium | reverse complement strand
GATTTCGTACCGATCGAAAAAATTGGCCGCTTCAAAGGATGGCTCCGAGCAGATTTCGTCTATTCGATTCATCAGGATTTGTGCAAACATCGCGCCAAACTGGCATTGTTGGGCATTTTTTCGGGTAAATCGACGATGGTCAGTTTACCTCGGTGACGGAACGATCTTGCGAAAAGGCCCTTGACAGGCGTTTCGTCAAAGGATACCGTACTAGAACAGTAGTACGATGGTTTCTTTTCGCGACTGGAAAAGCGCCCATGTTCTTTGAAATCGATTCCGCTAACGGCGTCCCCGTCTACGAACAGGTCGTTCGCCAGGTGACCTTCGCAGTGGCCAACGGGTCGCTCGCCAGCGGCGAGATGATCCCTTCGGTGCGGCAACTCGCCCGTGACCTGGCCATCAATCCCAACACGGTCGCCCGCGCCTATCGGCAGTTGCAGGAGATGGAGGTTCTCGAACCGATTCGCGGGACCGGAATGGCCGTCGCCAGCGGAGCGCGCGGTACCTGCCGGAGCGAACGGGGCCGCATCCTTCGCGAACGCTTCTCGGCGGTCATCAATGAAGCCGCTCAAACGCAACTGTCGCGCGACGAAATTCATGCGCTTTTTGAGTCAGAACTTAACCGACATCGCGGATTCCGGGAGTAAACCGATGGAACACGTCATACAGTTCGACAACGTCACGAAACGGTTCGCCGGGCGCGCGGCTGTCGATCAGGTCAGTTTTCAGGTTCCGCGCGGCGTGATCTTTGCGCTGCTGGGCGAGAATGGCGCGGGAAAGACGACGTGCATCCGCACGATGCTCGGTCTGGAACGGGCCGATTCAGGAAGCGCCACGGTGCTGGGCGTCGACAGTCGCCGCGACGGGCTGGAGATTCGTCGCCGTGTCGGATACGTTCCCGAACAACCGGCACTCTACGAGTGGATGACGGTCGCCGAGATCGGCTGGTTTGCCGCCGGGTTCTATCCCGCCGGTTATCAGGAGCATTATCTGGAACTGATTCGCTCGTTCGATTTGCCGACGGATCGCCGGATCAGGAAACTGTCGAAAGGCATGCGCGCCCGCGTGTCGCTTTCCCTCGCGATGGCGCATCGCCCGGAGCTGCTCATCCTTGACGAACCGACATCGGGACTGGACACGCTGGTCCGCCGAAGTTTCCTCGAAAGCATGGTCGATGTCGCCGCCGATGGTCGGACGGTCCTTTTGTCGAGCCACCAGATTCCCGAAGTCGAACGGGTCGCCGACATCGTGGCGATCATGCACCAGGGACGCCTCGTCGTCTGTGAACCGCTCGAGCAACTCAAGTCGCGTCTCGAACGATGGACGATCTCGCTCAGCGAAGGCGCCGTCGCGTTGCCCTCGCTTTCCGGCCGCGGACTGGAACTGGTTGACCTGGAGCAATGCGTCCTCGACCAGCAACCGAGTGGCCGGCAAGTGCAATTAACGGTCGTGGAACCGGAACCCGAATGGCTGTGGAAACTGCGCGAGCATCCGGCCATCGCGGAAGTCGAAGTTCACGTGCCGACGCTCGAGGAGATATTCGTCGTTTGCCTGCAAGATGGCGAGCGGTTTTCCGGCAGGCTCACGCCCCGCGCCGGGCCTGTCGCCGAGCGGCCTGCCCGGTAACCATTGCGAACATTCATTCACGACAATTTTTATGTCAGAGATTGCAATCAGCGAGAATCAAGTTCCATGAGCACATCCGCAACGGGTCGAATTGCATGGAAGGAACTGCGCCAGCAAATTGCCTTCTTCATTGCCTTTCTGGCGATTGGCGCGCTCGTCTATCTGGTTCTCGTTCTGGTCGGCCATCAGCTTGCGGGAACAAGCCAACAATCCGGGAGCGGACTATCGATGCTCGCCGGACTCTTTGCCTCCGTCTACGCCGCGGCTTGCGGAGCAACGTTGTTCGCTGCCGAACGCGAGGAACGGACGGTCGAGTTTTTACGCCTGTTGCCGCTGGGGTCCGGCCGGCTGGCGGCGGAAAAGCTGCTGGTCGCCGCCGGACTTTGTATCGTCTATCTGGCGCTCATGACCCTCGTCGCCGCGCTCGCCGGTGTCGAGCGTCGATCGGCGGTCGCCGAACAGTTTTCCGTGCCAGCCTGGCAGGGGTCGCGTGATGTCTCGTGGATCGAGGCATTTCTTGCGACGTTTGGACTGGGTGTTGTCGAGTTTTTTGCGTGGAGCCTTTTGTTCTCGCTCCTCCTCAGCCGACCGCTCGTTGCCGCCGTGCTGGGAATCCTTGTCGCCTCGACGGTCACGCAAGGGGCGACATTGCTGGTCAATGGAGAAACGTGGGACGCATTCAGTTACGCTCCGTACGTGCGGGCTTTCTGGCCGCGCGCCGCGGCTGTGCTGCTCGTCCTGATCGTCGACGGGTGGCTGGCAAGCCGATGGCTCCGGGGCGGCGGCCCGGCAACGCGCGG
>JBGTFW010000040.1:0-3725 GCA_041747075.1 Pirellulaceae bacterium | reverse complement strand
CCATGGTACTTTCGGATGGTATCCACGCCGCTGATGTACGGGTGGGTTTGTTTATGGCTGATCGCCCGCGGCAAGCGCGGTCGGCTTATCGGTGGTTTACAATTGGGTTTACGAAACACATGAGCATTCCGGCGTTCAATGGGCGGCGGCCGCGCGAACTTCAGCAACAGTGGGCCTGGAGTCCCTAATGAAAGGATGGCGACAGTCACCGGCTTCAATGGATCCGCTTCAGACGGAACCTCCAGTTGCTGTTCGAATCGGAGATCAAGAGTGTTTTCAGGTTTCCGCAGGGAGTTTCTTTCCTCCGCCAACTGATCGCAACGGATCCCGGCAAGCTGACCTGCTGCACGACCTTGTTTCCAACGGCCGCATCGAAGTAGTTCTTCATTAACTGAGCTGACTGCGACCGTCAACGCCAATGATTCCAGTGTCGTCCGAATCGCGGCAAAGTTTGGGGACGCTCACGATGCCACCAAGGCGGTAGAACTTTGTCGCGATGAATTGCGTCTGGCCCGGGAGAAAGCACACGCCCGCATACGGGAAATGCTAACCACCTGCGATTCGCTTGGATCACTGGCATCGATGCTCGTTGTCGGCACAGCGTGGACCTTTCCAAACCCGGAATTCCCAAGCGTGGATACGCGCAAAGATCATTTGCTTTCGATCATCAACGCCACCCTGGATCAAACTGATGTTGAATACGACGAAACCGTGTTGACTTTGGAACTGCGACCGCCGGCAATTCTTTCAAATTTGCCTGAAGCCGCGCACATTGCAATTGCAAATATCGAGGAAATGTTTGCTCGCGACATGTTTTCAAGAGAACGGTTTAATTCAGGTGACGAAATGTTTGAACGGGTTACCAACCAGTTTCCCCTTGTGCCGCAGGTCTGGTTGTCCGTCCAGGTCTGACAGCCGGCGACCGTGGCGCAGAGGACGATGAAGATAATTTCCTCCCGCTCATGCAACAATTATGAGCGGTTTCAGGTTGAGTCAATTCGATCTTGACGTCCACACCCGTCTTTCGACCATAATCAGTCCGCATTGGCAAAAAGGCACCTGATCCTGGCACGCGAGGACGACCGTGGTTGGCACATTGGGAAAGGATTCCGTCGGCGCAATTGGAATGGATTCGCTGCGGCGGGAATCTTCGTCGCGTCGCGTCGTCCCTCTTGGACGATCGATCCTCGCCAACTGCGCGCGGCGGCCCGCCGAGACACTCGAATTAGGCGAATCGCGGGACGAGAACCGGACTTCCGTACGCGGTCGCGTACCCGTCTGTCCCGGCGTCTACCTGTGGCTCAACGGGGACGGGACAGTGATCTATGTCGGCAAGGCGAAATCGCTGAGACACCGGTTGTCGGGGTACTTTGCCGCTCGGACCGCCGATCCGAAAATGGGACGGATTCGCCGCAACAGCAACGCCCTCGTGTGGGAACCGATTTCGCACGAGCTGTTGGCGCTCGTTCGTGAACAGGAACTGATCGACCGGTTCCGCCCTCCGTACAACGTCGAGGGGAAGCCGGAACGACGTCAGCCTGGTTACATTTGCCTCAGTCGCGGTGCGGCACCGACGATCTTTTTTGCGCGAACCGTTTCGCCCCGTGCCGAAATGGCGGTCGGACCGATCGCCGGCCGGGGCGAATTGCGCGAGGCGGTTGCCGCGCTCAATTACGTCTTTCAGCTACGTGATTGTTCCGAACGAGTCCGCTTGCGGTTCAGCGACCAGTTACAGTTGTTCGACGCCGGTGGTTCGGCGGGCTGTTTGCGGTACGAGTTATCGAGTTGTCCCGGCCCCTGCGCCGGCGGTTGCAGTCGGCAATCGTATGGCCGCAACGTTGAGCGGGCGCGGCGGTTTCTTGGGGGAAAGGACGCGGCGGTGCTCCGCGAGCTGGAATTGGAGATGGTTCGCACCGCCAGCGACGGGAGGTATGAACGGGCGGCCGTATTGCGTGACCAGCTTTCGCGCTTGACGTGGACAGACCGGCGAATACGCCAGTTGTCGGCAGCGCGAAAAAAGCTGCATGGAGTGTGGGAACATCCGGGCTTCGATCACCAGCGACACTGGATGATCTTGCGGGACGGATTCCTGTTGCGATGCACCGAAGCACCAGGCGGGAATGCCGCCGATCCTTTGCGGATCGCGGATTGGGGTACGGCAACGTCTCCCTCGACGACCGGGAATTCCCCGTCGAATCTGGCGGTCAACTGGATGCTGTTGCTTGCGGGCTGGGCGCGAAAAAACCCCCGTGACGGGGCGTTCATGCGAACTGACCGGAGATGGCTGCCGGCGAGGGCTTGCAAAACGGTTGCCTGAACGAACTGAATGTGGAGTTGCCGCACCGGGCAGTTTTGGTATATTTCGGGATTCTCCATCCGCTTATGACCTTGATAAAAGGCTGATTCCAAATGGCTCGCGAATGTGAAATTTGTGGCAAGCGCGCCCAAAAAGGCAACTCGATCGACAAACGCGGCAAGGCCAAGTACCTTGGCGGCGTCGGCACGAAAATCACCGGCATCACGCGGCGCCAGTTCCGGCCCAACTTGCAGAAAGTCCACGCGCAAATGCCTGGCGGCGGTGCCAGGTCCATCAAGGTATGCGTTCAATGCCTGCGAAGTGGACGCGTGAAAAAGGCCGTCAAGGCAAAGCCCTTCCAAATGCCGGAAACGACGGGCTAGCCGGTTTTCGCGACCGTAACGACCACCTACCAGCCTGCGTTTACGATGTTTGCCATTCGCGGAGTTGGCGGCAAGCTGCAGCTTGCCCCACGCAACACGGCAAGCTGAAGCTTGCCCCACGCAACGCGGCAAGCTGGCAGCTTTCCCTACGCAACGCCATGAACGAACGCCAGCGTCGAATCGCAGTCCTTGGTGCCGGGCCGATCGGAATCGAAGCGGCCCTTTACGCGCGGTACCTCGGATATCCCGTCAAGGTTTTCGAGCAAGGCGACGCCTGCGACAACGTGCGCCAATGGGGCGAAGTGACGCTCTTTACACCCTTCGACATGAATTCCAGCCGGCTCGGATTGTCGGCGCTCGCTGCCCAGGGAGTCCACTTCGATTCGCTCGCGCCTGATCAGCCCCACACCGGTCACCAGTGGATCGACGAGTACCTGGTTCCATTAACGACCAGCGATTTGCTAGCCGGTTGCCTGCGTGTCAACTGTCGAGTTGTCAGTGTCGCTCGCGACCGTCAATTGGTCACGGAGCATGCGGGCAGCCCGGCGCGCGGCGAACGGCCCTTTGGAATTCTTTCCGAACAAGACGGCCGCGAATCATTTGAACTCTACGATGTGGTTATCGATGCGACGGGCACCTGGACACATCCCAACTGGATGGGCAGCGGTGGTGCCCCCGCGCGCGGCGAGCGCGAAATTCGCATCCGACACGCGTGCGGCGAACACAATTCAGACGGTATCTACACCTGCCGAACACTCGACGCGACGCGCGTCGATCAAGCTCCGGGCGACCGGTTCATTCTCGTGGGAAGCGGCTTCACGGCCGCGACGAACCTGATGGCGCTTGATGAAGCGCGCGCCCGCCGCCCGAACCTGCACTGTGTCTGGCTGACGCGGCAGCCGCGTGACCAGCCCTTTGCCTCTGCCGACGACGATCCGCTGCCGCTGCGCCGCGCGCTGGTCGAGTCGGCCAACGGCCTGGCCGACGATGCGAACTGGCTGGAGTGGCGGGCGGATTCGGTTGTTGACTCGGTGGCGATCGTCAAC
>JBGTFW010000039.1:0-13143 GCA_041747075.1 Pirellulaceae bacterium | reverse complement strand
TTGATTCGGCCTTGCGCGCGATCCCCGAACCAATGCTGAAGCGACTTGATCAGGTTTTTCGCAATGAGAAGCCGCGGTTGCCGGGTTCCATGTCGCGCGACGCCGATCCGTCCGACGCACGCCAGCCTCCTCGCGACGAAGCGATGCCCGGTTTCGCAAAGGGCGCAAGCGCGAATGCCGAAACAACACCCGATGTCGCCGCAGAGCCTGTGGTCGTCGCGCAGCCCGTTGCCCAGGCGAAACCCGAAGAACCGGCTACCCGCATCGATCGTCCCCATCGAGCCGATTACAATCGCCAATCCGGTGCATCCGGCGAATCGGGACTGAACCCTGCCAAAACGCGAACGCGAGCCGGTGCGGTCAGTTCAGCGGTTCGTCCCAGTTGGTATTGGACCTGGAAGCTGTTTTCCCTTGGTTTCCAGGCGGATGAGGTGACTCGAATTCGCCACGTCACGATGTTGGAACTGCGAAGCCACCTGGAAATTGCCCGGGAGAATTCACTGGAGGTCGCGGGGGAATGGATGTCGGCGACTGAACCAGCCGACTCGCGATGAGTTGGAAAAGTGAGCTGGAAAAAACTGGACGTGGGGCATTCCTGCCCGACGGTACTGCCGGGGACGGAATGGAATGCATCCTGCGTCGTGAGACTTGAGTTGGCGCAAGCCATCGTGCCGAAAAAGAATTCTGAGTCCTGCTCGTACTCGGCGAAGCGGTACTCGTACTCAGCGAAGCGGTACTCGTACTCGATCGGCAGTTTTTCGAGTACGAGTACGAGTACGAGTACGAGTACGAGTACGAGTACGAGCAAGCAGTACGAGGACGAAAACCTGGTCGAGAACCGGTTGATCGGGCGAGTGAACGGTTTGCCTGTCGAGTTAACCCCGGAAGGCCCATTTCAACAGTTCCCCCAGCCGCGGAGTCTTGCCCTGCCATAACAAGCCGACGCGGAAGATACGCGCTGCGATGTAAACGCACGCCACCGTCGCCGCGATCAATACGATCAGGCCGGCGATCGGCTGGATGGTGGGGATCGTTGCGTCGGTCGACATTCGTAACGGCATCATCGTCGGAGTCGCGGGCGGAAAAAAGGAAAACCATGTCGCCAGCGTCCCGTTCGGGTCACGGATGATCGCCAGCCAGACAAACATCGGCGACATCATGACGAGCCACACGGGCATCAACATCGACTGGGCCTCCTTGAGTTGCGTGACCGACGCACCGACCGCCATGAAGATCGAGGCGAAGAACAACACGCCGAAGACCTGAAAAACAAGGAACCAGGGAACGAGGTCGAGCGGAATGTACTGCGTCCAGCCGCGATAACTGGCAACGAGCCACCCGCCTACCAGGTAAATCATGAGGATCGTCATCGATCCACCGACGGTTCCCAGCAATTTGCCGGTCATCAATTGCCACGGACTGGCGCTGCCGAGGAGGACCTCGGCGATCCGGTTCGATTTTTCCTCAAGAACGCTTTCCAGCATCGGCTGCGAGGCCATGAAGATCACCATGAACATGAGCATCATCACGGCAAGTGGTACGATAATGGCGATCAACTCGTTCTTTTCGGTGGCCGGTCGAATTTCGCCCGACGAATTTCGCTCAAGCAATCCAAGTCCGCGGATACCCACGGGCAAGCTGGCCCGCTGTACCTTTTCGACCTCGATCCCGGCGGCTTCCAGCCGCATGACCTTGACCAGTTCGTTGATCACGGCAATGAGCCACGTGCGCGCTTCGGAGAAACCGGAGTCCTCGGCGTAAAAACGGACCCTCGGAAGCCCGGCGGCTTCCGCGGGCGTCGTCGGCAAACGGGCGTCAAGCACGTCGGGGGGTATTTCGACGAAAGCATAAACTTCTCCCTTGCGAATCCTCTCCGAGAGTTTCCACCGCTCGACATCATTGATTACGTCCCCCTCCCAACGCTCCAGCAGGTATCGCTCGGCCTGCGAGAAACCGTTAAAGTCATCGTCGCGGTTATCGCCGGAGTCCGTTTCGGGCGATTCCCGTTCGGCAGCGGAGGGGGGTTTAGCGGACTGGTCGAGGAACCGGTTGCGGCTGTCGGCCGCCATTCGCAACGGCTCGAACAACCGTCCGGACTGGTCAATGACGACGATCGTCTGATGCTTGATCTCCGCGACGTTCTTGAGCAATTCCATCGCCGCCACGCCGCCGAACATCAGCACCGGCATCATCGTGACGGAGATGAGAAAGGCTTTGGTGCCCACCATCGCCCGGTATTCACGGGCGGCAATCGTGAGAATTTTTCTCATGCGAGCGCCTCCTCCGGCAATCCGGCGTCCAACTCCCCGGACGTCGGGCGTGCAATCCGCACAAAAATTTCGTGAAGCGAAGGACGGATCAATTCGAAGTGGTGCAGTTCGCCTTGTTGCGCAAGTTTCTGGATGACGCGCGTCAGGTCGGTCCCGCCGTCGAGCGTAACCAGGAAACCGCGATTCGCCATTTCCACCGACGCGATTTCCGGGATTTCGGGCAACCGCGTTTCGGGATCGGCGAAACGAACCCGGACGCGGTTGGCGACATATCGCCCCTGAATCGAATCAAGCGTTCCGTCAAGGACCTTTTTGCCGCGGTAGATCATAAAGATCGTGTCGCATAGCTGTTCCGCCATATCCATGTCGTGAGTCGAAAAGATAATCGTCGACCCTTCCTCGCGGAGGTGCAAGACGGCGTCGCGCAACGATTCCATGTTGACCGGATCAAGTCCGGTGAACGGCTCGTCGAGAATGACGAGTTGGGGCCGCGCGGCGATGGCTGCGATGAACTGGACCTTCTGCGCCATGCCCTTTGAAAGCGTGTCGATCCGCCGGTTCTCCCAGTCGGCGGCACCGAGTCGATTAAGCCACTGGCGAATGTACTCACGGCTGTCGTAATGACCTTTGAGCCGCGCGTAATAGTTGAGCAGCGCGCCGACGCGCATTCGCTTGTAAAGTCCGCGCTCTTCAGGCAAATAACCAAGGCGGTCGTCGGCGGCGGCACCGCGTGATCCGCCGAGGACCGTCACCGTCCCGCTGTCGGGCTGGTAAATGCGAAGGATCATTCGCAAGGTCGTTGTCTTTCCGCTGCCATTGGGTCCAATAAAGCCGTAAATCGATCCGACGGGGACGCGCAAGTCGAGACCGTCCACGGCGACTTGCTGACCAAATCGCTTGGTGACTTGCGAAAGCTCAATGGCGTACTGGTTCATGCGATGCTACACCAGTTCCTGCGAGCAGTATTTGCAATAGCGGGCGTCGTCGTCGTGCCCTTCGGTCAGGCAGGAACCGCAAACCCGTGTCGTTACCGGTTTTTCCTGACGCGTGCGGACAAACTCGGCGGATACGAATCCGGTGGGCACAATGATCAGACTGTAGCCGAGCAGGATGAGCAATGCCGAAAATGCCTTGCCCGCCGACGTCCGCGGAACGAGGTCGCCGTAACCCACCGTTGTCATCGTGACAATCGCCCAGTACATCGACTCCGGGATCGAGCTGAACTGTTCGGCGTTTTGGTTCTTTTCCAGTTCGTACATCACCGCGCCGGAAACCGTTACGGAAATGCAGACCACGATCAGGAACACCAGCACCTTGCCCCGCGCGCGCCAGATCGCTTCACTCAGCTCATTGGACTCGCCGACCAGCCAAACAAGCTTGAGCACCCGGAAAACACGGAGCAGGCGAATCGCCCTGAGGACGACCAGCGTATTGCCCCCTCCGGCCACGAATGCAATGTACGTCGGCAGGATCGAAAGCAAATCGATGACTCCGAAAAAGCTGAAGACATATCGCGACGCGCGGCGAACAGAAACTATTCTTGCGATGTACTCGATCGTAAATGCGAAGGTAATGGCGCACTCGATCGCGAGCAGCGGCAGACGGTATCGCACGTAAAGTGCTTCGTGCTTGTCGATGACCGATTCGAAGCAAATAACAACGACGCTGAGGAGAATGAGAACAATCAAAACGACATCGAACAACTTGCCCGCCGGTGTGTCCGCTTCGAAAATAATCCGGTACAGCCGTCGCCGCCATGCAGCATAGGACCGGTCGGGTTGCTGGGTGACGTTCATGGCTGCCAAAGTGGTGTTTTTTTCGGAAATCCAGGGAAAGTTCCCGCCACGCCGCCAGGTTCTGCCCTCTTCTATCGAAGACTATAACATGAGGCAGCGGGAATGGCATCGGTATCAATGGGTGCCTGGCTACGGGAACGCACCCGGTTAATGACAAGACAACAGACCTGATTGACGACACGGTCGAGGGAGTTTTTTCCGGCTATGGAGTTTGCTTGCAGTCAATGCGGATGCGTATTGCGAGTTCGTGACGAGGACGCGGGAAAGAAAATCCGCTGTCCCCGATGCGGAATGATCGGCGATGCGCCGCGCACCGCGATGGCGAATTCGGCGATGCCCCCGGATCCCGATGGGCCTCGCGAAACGGTACTCGCGCCCCGCGCGGTGGACGAGCCGCCTCACGCCGACCCTTTCCAGATCGACGACCAGTCCGACGGGTGGTCGATGCAAACTCCCGACGGGGACGTTTACGGGCCTGTCGCACGTGCGGAACTGGATCATTGGGAGGCCGAGGGTCGCGTCTCGGCGACTTGCCTCGTTCAGCAATCGGGACAAACGCACTGGCAATCCGCAATTGTGTTGTATCCACACCTCGCTGGTGCGCGTCCGCGGGATGTTCGCGGTGTCTACGCTTCACGTGACCCGCAAGCCCACACGGGAACGACGCGACGCGTATCACCGGGACCGGCAACGCCGCGATCGAACAACGGTGCCCCGATCCTTGCCATGGGCGTACTCGGCCTCATGTTTCTCGTGGTGCCGGTTTTTGCGATGATTGCATGGGCAATGGGTTCCTCGGAGCGCCGCGCAATCGAACGCGGCGACGCGTCGTCAAACAACCGGATTCTTGTCGACATCGGATACTACCTGGGAATCGCGGGAACGATCATCGGTGTCACGATCTGTCTGGGTTGCTGTTTGCTGCCCAACGTTCGCTAATAACGGTCCCCTTGTCAGGGGTCGTCCCATGGGCCATCTTCGCAATCAAGGAGGATGAGGTCACGTGGCAATACTTGGCGCGCATATGTCGATCGCCGGCGGCTACTTTCGCGCCGTTGAGGCTGCCGCGCAGGCGGGTTGCGATTGCGTCCAGCTTTTTACCAAAAACAACAGCCAATGGGCCGGCAAGCCGATCCGCCTCGCCGACGTTGAACAGTTTCGCGAGGCGCTGGGACGACTCGAGATTTCCCGCCCACTCGCGCACGCCTCGTATCTGATTAACCTGGCAAGCCCCGATCGGACACTCCATGAAAAAAGTATCGCCGCGATGATCGTCGAGCTGCAACGCGCGGCGCAACTGGGAATTCCGGGCGTCGTCTTGCATCCTGGCTCGTTCACCACAAGCGACGAGGCGACGGGTATCCGCAAGATCAGCAAATCGCTTGACCGGATTTACAAGCAGACTGCCCGTTTGCCCGTTGACGTCTTGCTGGAAAACACGGCGGGCCAGGGAAGTAATCTCGGATGGCGATTCGAGCAGATTCGTCAGATCATCGACAGGTGCCGGTACGGAGATCGGCTGGGCATTTGCATCGACACCTGTCATGCCTTTGCCGCGGGCTACGATATGGCGACGGCGGCGCGGTATGAGGCGACGATGGACGAACTCGACCGGATTTTGGGGCTTTCCCGGATCAGGGCGATTCACCTGAACGACAGCAAGAAACCTTTTGGATCGCGGCGCGATCGCCACGAGCACATCGGGCGAGGCGAGATCGGACTCAAGCCCTTTCGTTATCTGCTCAACGACGCGCGCTTCGCTACGACACCCATGTATCTGGAGACTCCCAAGGGTGATGAAAAGGGGCGGAATCTCGACGAGATCAACCTTGAGACGCTCCGCGGACTGGTTCGCAAAAGTCGGGCGAAACCAAAACCCCGTTACTGACCTGTCTGCCGGGGAACGAGTAGCAGCGTCTCTCCGAGACGCTGACACGAACTACTCGTCGCGGTTGAGCACGTTCATGCCGATTGAACGCGTTCCAATGTACCAGTCGAGCCACGCCCGCTCATCAAAGCCGTAATCACGCGCGTTGGTCAGTAAACGCAACGCATCGAGAACCGACTGGTTGGGAATTTCAACCAACTGGTGCGTCGGTGTGCGGCCCATTTTCAAGCCCGCACCATTATCACCCTGGCCCACCGTGAGATTACCGCCAGCAGCGGCGATCTGGACCTTGTGAGTCGTGTTCAGCGCGCTGATGAGGTCCGGGACAGCGGATGGCTGGCCCATCTGGCCGATGATCCACGCGGCCGTGTTAACCGCGTCATTGGATGTTTCAACCTTGGGACGAAGCAGCGGTAACAACGCCGTAACGACATCCGTCTGGTTAAAATGCGGTTGTTTAAGCAAGCGGACGCACTGCTCTCGAACATCACGCGCCTGGAGCGGTGCCATCGCAATCCTGACAAGCGCATTTTGTGCCGCCGGCGACTTGATGTTGCCAAGCGTCTCGACGATCACTTTACGGAGCTCGGGGTCTCGCTCATTCCGAAACGATTCTTCAAGCCCGTTGATCGCTGCCGGGTCGTCGATCGCCTCGATCTCGGCAAGGATCGATGGATCGCGGCGCTTGTACTTCTTGATCATTGAACGGAGTTTCACGTCCCACGACTTGATTCGGTCGTGGACTTCCTCCTCATGAACTTCCATCTCGATGCTTTTGGGCAGCCGCCAGTGCCCGCGATCGTCCTTGACGTAACCCTGGTTCTGGTTGTAGTGATCGTCGTGAAGCCACACGCCGCCGTAGACGCTGTAGCCCAGCTTGTTCCGCGCGTCGCGGTGATCCGGATCGAGCCGTATCACCTGCAGCATGTGGTATTCTCGCTGTCGCAGCATCTTGTTTTCCAGGCACCATTGCTGCATCTCCCAATGCGCGTCGACGGTGTCCGGCATCTTGCCAAGTCGTTCGAGATACTCGGCGGCGGCGGGCGGCGCGCGGAAGACGTGTCGTACCTGGGAACGTCGAAGTTTCAGAATGCCGCCGTCCCGCGTTTCCACCAGATAGAATTGCTGGCGGCCTTCGGAGATCGTGGAGACCTTTCCCTGGATACTACCGCCGTTGTCCAGTTGCACGGTGTCGAGCAGTACCGACGGGTCGGCATCGGTTTCCATCGCGTTGCCTGTCGACCAGCCTGAAGACAAGAGCACGAGGGCCAACGGTGCCAAGGCGGAAATTCGGTGAGCATTCATAGGGCGCTCCGGTCGCTTTTTCGGGTACGAGTCTTCACGTAGCAGCGTCACTCCGTGACGTTGATTTCGGGTTCCGAGTCTCGGAGAGACTCGGCTACGTGGCGCGACTGCCCCTGACGACGGGTCAATCGCGACGGCGTCGCACCAGTAATGTTACCATCGCCAGTGCTCCAAGGAAAATCGTTGTGCCGGGTTCGGGAACGACGCGGGCGTACCACGCAAGCCCAAAATCCGTGGCGAGGTCCGAGGCAACCTGGATCGTATACTGTCCAGGTCCCAGCGATCCGGGCACATAAATGTGCTCGACATTGTCGACCGGACTCAAGCTGGAATCGAGCAAAATGGGGGCACCGGTCGAATCGAACAGAAAGAGGCTCAGGTCCGCCAGGGTTTGTGACACGGGCGAGAAGAGACCGTTGTTGGGATCGCCGTCACCGTCGGTGACTTCGAGATTCCACGTCAAAAGGATGGACAGGTCCTCCCAGCTCGTGCCGGCATCGACCTCAAAACCATAAAAAAGTGAGGAGTTGGGATCGATCGATTCGCCATAGTCAAATCCCGCCGATTCGATCGTCGCGCTCACGGGGATTGCCAACTGGCCGTCGAACTCGCCCGCGTTGACGATCTTGTAACTATTGAAAAGGTTCACTTCACCCGCACCATAAACGTCGTCGAGCGGGCGGGTCGTGGTCCGGTCCCAGTCGGCAAAGGGCTGTTTCCGGGCACCCGCCATGAGAATCGCCTTCATGGTTTCCGGGCGGTTGGCGTCGGAGTTGCCTTCGTTGATCGCCTTGTGATGCAACACGGCGAGGACGGAACTGACCTCTGCCGTCGCCTGACTTGTGTCTGGACCCTCCGAAACGATGTCCCGCTTGATACGGCCCGCCCCGGTGATCGTGGTCGTTCCGCGCGTATGGCTTCCGCTGTTCACGCCGACGGAAATCGCGTTGTACGCCTGCGAGAGCAATTGTGGATGAGGCGAATTCGAATTGTTGCCGAGTCCCACGGCGACCGAAACTCCATCTCGCTCGATCGTGTGATCGAGGCGTTGCAAGGCGTTCACCGCGTCGTTGGGATCGGTAAAGCTTCCGACCCACGAATGGTTCTGCACCAAAAACGGCTGGCTCAACGGATCGGTCCCCGTCGCGGTGCCAAGCACACGGTCGAGGTAATCGGCCGCCTCGTAAACCGTCAGGTCGGTTACACCCTGGGAGACGCCGAAGGTCGCGAGCAAATGACGCGCGGTCGTTGTCGAATGGCCCGACGGCGAACCGGAATTTTGCAATCCGCTGCCGTCCACAATCGATTTTCCCGCAAAGATGGCGAGGGTTGTATCGGGCATGTACTGGAACAACGCCGGATTATTGATGGTCGTGTCCGCCTCGCCCATCGACATGGCAATTCCGGTACCGTCTTCGATAGAACCAAATTCCGCGAGCAAATCGTAATAGCCAATTCGGGTCCGCCAGTTGTCGTTCGATTGAGCCAGAAGTGACGGTGCCAGCGTCAGGAGACCGAGACCGGCAAGAGTCAAAAAGGCAATCAGTCGATGGGGTATCATGGGTGCGTTCCGATAAGAGAAAAGCGTTTGCAGAAGTGTCACGCAAGAGTAGCACGAGCATTGTATCGGTTGATGACGAGTGAACGACGAGTAAAGTCCAACCCGGTTAAAATCTGCCGGTAATTCCGGTAATTCCGTGCCAGTCCGTAAATTGTTCGCTGACTGACCGAGACGCGATTGCGAAATAGCTCTCCCGAAACGAGCCGTCCGAAACGACTCGGAGAGATTCGGCGTCATCACGGCGACCCGTCGCGAAATCCGCTAGACTGCCTAATTCCAGTTCCGCCTTGATGCGAAGGCGGAAATGATTGGGTTTTTCCGAGTGTCGAACAATGGTCCTCAATTGTTCCACCGCTGGCATATATCTTGTAAGTGTCCATTTCACCCGACGTCCATTTCACCCGAATACGCCGATGGCCCGAATCCGCTTGAAACGACTGGCCGATTTGTGCCATCGCGTCGGGGTTAGTTATCGCGCCGGCATTGACGTCCGCACGATCTGGGATCGGGAAAGCCATTCGGGTTCCCCCCGTCATCGACTCGCCATGCGGAAGGTCAGCGAGCGCGTTTCATCGGGTCACACGGTCGCCGAGGGGATGCGCGCGGCCGACGGGTACTTTCCCGAACTTGCGTGCGCGATCGTGGAAGCGGGCGAGACGGGTGGACGCCTCGAACGGTCGTTCCAGTTGCTCGCCCACCACTACGACACGATCGTCCGGTTCTGGCGCGACATGACGGGACGACTTGCGTGGCCGGTCTTCCAGTTATTGGGTGCCGTTGTGGTCATCGCACTGATGATTCTCGGCATGGGTTGGGCGGCGACGGTGAACGCCAACGCCGAACCGTTTGACTGGCTGGGGTTGGGCTGGACGACGATGCAGTATTTCTGGGCGTGGGTCACTCTTTCGATCCTCTTTTTTGGATCGATCACGCTTGTCATTTACGGATCGCTGTCCGGCTGGTTTGGCGATTATCCAATGCGGATTGCCCGCCGAATTCCCCTGCTTGGCAAGACGATCCAGATTTTTTCGCTCGCTCGATTCGCGTGGGTGCTGGCGGCGGTCTACGAAGCGGGCATGAACACGATGCACGGAGTGGGCCTCGCGTTTCGTTCAACACAAAACTATTTCTACCTGCAGCACGAAGCGGAGACCCGCGAACGGCTTCAATCGGGGATGGAGGTAGCCGACGCATTGCGGCTGACGGGAGCGTTTCCGCCTGATTTCCTCATGTACGTCGAGAACGGGGAGCTGACGGGCGAATTGCCCGAATCGATGAACCGGCTCGCCGAACAATACACCGCGGAGGCTGAAAAGAACCTCAGCCTCATCAGCAAGATCATGTTCTTTGTCATTTTCTCGATGATCGCCCTCTTCATCGCCTTCTTTATCATTTCCCTGATGGCGCGGTACGTGGGTATTCTTAATTCCTTCGCCGAATGATTCGTCATGCCGACGCGGAATCGGGCGAGGATGGGCGTCGTCGCGCCACGGCGATAAAGCATTCCGCCGTCGCCTCGTTCTCGCGGGTCGTCGGGATGATCCCCGCCGGCTGGCCGTAGTTGTAGCGAAAATCAGAACCGGAATTCTGGCTAAACATTTCCTCGATCACAAACCGCCGCTCAAGCATTTCCACAAACGACTGACGGTCGTACTCACGAACGTGATGCCGCGCGATTTCCAGCGGCCACCCGTTGGGCGTTGAACAAATGAGGAGTCCGCCTGCAACAAGAATGCGATGAAACTCGTCGATCAGCGCTACGTCGTCCGCTAAGTGTTCGATGGTTTCAAATGAAGTGACAAGTTCAACGGACGTGGCGTCGAGGCCCGTGTCGGCCGCATCCGCGACTTGATAGCGCACGTTATCCGCGGCATGGCGCGAGCAGGCGTACTCAATCGCCTCGCGCGATACGTCAATTCCGGTTACCGACGCGGCGCGACCGCGCTCGGCGAGGACGCGGCATCCATAGCCGGTGCCGCAAGCGATATCGGCGGCGACTTTTCCGGGACTGTATCGCGCGGCGAACTCGTACCGGGCCAGATGAAACGCCGCCCGCAAGGGTGCAAAGATCGGAACGAACGCGTCCATCCGTTCCTCACGATTCCGGTAAAGCCACTTCATTTGCGGATCGTCGCTCACCAGATCGACGGTCCGTTCCAGTCGCTCAACACGGTCGCGAAGGCGACCGATCGTTTGACGGCTCGCGCGCAGCGCGTCCCGCAATCGGTCCAGTTCGGGCAATTCCCCGTGATTTGGCTCACTCATGAAAGTCAATTCTTTCGATCGACAGTTGAAAATGCCGCCGCCATGGAATACAACCAATACCGGGCAAGGCAGAACTGCCGGCGGAATCCCAATGTTCGCCGGCCTTTTCAGGGAGTCGTGGCTATGGAATTCTCGCGACGCCAATTCCTTTACACTGCCGCATGTGCGGCAGGATGTCTCGGTGTGAGTCGGCCCCTCGGTCGTTCCTTGCTCCGTTCGCAAGTTCGGCATACGGGTTCGATCACTCCACGCACGCACAGTATCACTCCGGTTGTATTTGACGGCATATGGAACTGGCGCGAGGAGCCCGCCGGGGAGTCAGGATACCTCGACCCGCGCGAATTTGAAATCAAGGCGGGAATTCGATGGATCAGCGAGGGGGAGGCGCGAAATCTACGTGGCTCAACGCCCGTCCCGATTGCCTTTCCCGAACAGGAACTCTCCGACGTGCGGATCGAGAACCCGGAAGACTGCGCGGCGAAGGTCGTGGCGCTCGGGGAAACGGCTGCGCAGCTTCAGGTTCATGCGCCGGTCATTCGGCACGGCCAAACGATTACGGCGACTGTCATCGGTCGTGTCAAACTTTACAGGCATTGCCCGCACTACTCCGCCGAACAATTTCCGGCGGGAGGGGTGGTGCCCCCGGAAATCGCCGCGGATGCGATTGGGAACAGTCCGGGAATTCGCTGCGAAACGACGGCCGTTCGCCGACTCGCCGAGGAAATTTCCAGCCGCCACGATTTACCATGGAACCGCGCGCGAAAGTTTTTCGACTGGGTGTGGGAGAACATCGAGGGACATCCCGGAGCCTATACAAGCGTCGAGGCGGCCCTCAAGCACCGGTGCGGTGATTGCGAGGAGCGGGCTGGCGTTTTCGTTGCGCTCTGCCGGGCGGCAGAAATCCCGGCGCGACTGGTGCTCGTTCCCAATCATTGCTGGGCCGAGTTTTGCCTCATCGACGGCGACGGCGCGGCGCACTGGATTCCCGCGCACACGGCTGCCTACAACTGGTTCGGATGGACCGGTGCGCATGAATTGGTCCTGCAAAAGGGGGACCGAATTCACCAGCCGGGAAGCGACTCGACCGTTCGACTGGTCAGCGACTGGTGGTCTTATGAAGGCCGCAAGCCACGGATCGAGTATTTTGGCGAGTTGACGCCGGTGGAAGGGCCGGGGAAACGCGTGAAAAACGCCCAAGGCGGCTGGGACCTCGACGGCGGTCATCCCGACGACCGTTTTTTACGCAGCTAGCTCGTAGGGCGAACTGCCAGTTCGCCGCCACGGTGTAAGTAGGGCGAACTGCCAGTTCGCCGCCACGGTGTAAGTAGGGCGAACTGCCAGTTCGCCGCCACCCTGCGAACTAGCCATTCGCACTACTTTTCAATGCCCTTCACACCCATTTTGCTAGCTGACTGAAATTTTTATGGGGTTGCACATTCTGCGATTGACGCGGGGTTGACGCGCACCTAATTATCCCCCGTCTATCTTTGGCCGGACGCTGTGTATCGTGCGTTCGTGGCCATTTCACGGGACGAATTCCGTGATTGCGACCTGGTGGCAACACCGGCAGGAGAAGCAAATCTCGTGGCGGGGGGTGTCGGCTGGTTCAAAAATACGACGACGAAAAAAAACATATTCCGAATCGAGCATCTCGCACAAGGAGTGTTGCGTTGAAAGTCGCCTTGAAACTATTGACACCGTTCTCCGTGACCGGCGCGTCGCTCCTGTTCGCCATCGGCGGCATGTCATTGCCCGTCCGTGCCCAGGACTCGACCACCGGTGGTTCCTTTTCGCCAACCCCCCCGACGCCGCAGGTCACTGCCACTGGCGATACGGGTTCGTTTTCCGGATTGCCCGCGGCAACGACCGGGCACGAGGCGCTGTTGCTGGCCCGCAAGGCGCTTGCCAACGGTGACCTTGAAACCGCGCGCAGCCTGATCGATACGGCGCGGAACTTGCCAATGGACAACGCGCCGACGGGCGACACGCCGGAGCAAGTGTCGGCGATGGTCGCGCGTCACTCGGAGTTGTCGGACCTGCGAAGCGGCGGCGACAGCC
>JBGTFW010000038.1:0-6476 GCA_041747075.1 Pirellulaceae bacterium | reverse complement strand
CGGGCAACCTGCTCCGGCAAGGCATAATAACCCTCCGGCAATACGCCGTGATTGAGAGCCTTGGCCAGTTCAACGGTCCAATTCACATGCAGCGCGTGAAAAATGCCGTCGTCTACGCGATTCCAGTCGTGAATGCTCATCGTGCCGTGCGTCGCGCCGTTTTATATACGCTACTCGTCCTCGTCGTCCTTGTGTTGCGCCTTGGCGATGACCTCCTGCTGGACGTTGGGGGGCATGACGTCGTAGTGGCTGAACTCCATCGTGTAACTGCCCAGTCCGCCGGTCATGCTCGAAAGCGTCCGCGCGTAGGTCGTCACCTCGCGCAGCGGCACTTCGCAATGAATGGTCGTGAAGGCGCCGCCGGCGGAATCGCTGCCCGAAACGCGCCCGCCGCGCGACGACATGTCGGAATAGACATCCCCCACGTGCGATTCGGGAACCGTAATGTCGAGCTTGACGACCGGTTCCAGCAAACTGGGACGAGCTTTCTCAAAGACCTGCTTGAAGGCCTGTCGCGCGGCGGTCTTGAAAGCCGCCTCGCTCGAATCGACGTCGTGATACTTTCCAAAGTGAACCTCGACGCCCACGTCCTGTACGGGGTAACCGGCAATCACACCGGTGGTAATTCGTTCGGCGAAGCCCTTGCCCACGGCGGGCAGGAAGTTGTTGGGGATCGTACCGCCAACGATTGAATCGATCCAGAGAAAGTTTGATTTCTCGTCGTAGTGCGATTCGCGCATCGAATGGAACCGGCTCTTGACCGCGTATTCCTCGATGTCCGTTCCACGCGGCAGCGGGAACATGCGGATGTGAACTTCTCCGAACTGGCCTCGGCCGCCCGATTGTTTCTTGTGGCGGTAACTCCCCTCGGCGTTCGACTGGATCGTTTCGCGAAAGGCAATTCGCGGCTCGCGCGTGTCGACTTCCAGCTTGTCGCGCCGCTTGAGCCGCTCCTGGATAATGTTCAGGTGCAGTTCGCTCATGCCGGTGATCACCAGTTCCTTGGTCTGGCCGTCGCGGTCGAGGTGAAAGGTCGGGTCTTCCTCGACAATCTTGTGCAACGCGCCCGAGAGTTTCGTCTCGTCGCCGCGACTTTTTGGCGAGACGGCGAGCGAGACCATCGGCGTGGGGAAATCGATTGCCGGCATCGAGTATTCGCCGAGCATCGTTCCCGTGTGAAGTTCTTCCATTTTGGCGATCGCCACGATTTCGCCAGGTCCGGCGGAGTCTCTTGGCTCGGTCGATTCGCCCTGCACGCGGAGCAACGGGCCGATTTTGATCCCCTTGCGGGCGCTGGAGGCGGCGACATGCGCGTCCTTTTTCAGGGTTCCCGAAAAGACGCGAATGAAACTCAGCTTTTGCACAAAGGGGTCGATCCGCGTGCGAAAGACGCGCGCCACCAGCGGGCCATCCGCCTTCGGCTCGATCATTGTCTCCTGACCGTCTTTGGATGCCGTTCGCCGCAGGTCGGCGGGGGAAAGCCCGCACGTCGCAACCGCTTCGATCAACTCCTCAAGTCCCCCCCCCGTCCTGCTGCTGCAACAGACGATCGGGACAAGCGTTCCCGCCGCGACGGCGCGGACAATCAATCGCGTCAGTTCAGCCTCCGACGGCATTGTTCCCTCGAAGTATTTTTCCATGACCGCCTCGTCGACTTCGATGATCGACTCGATCAACGGTTCGCTGATGGTGGCCGGATCGATGAGCGCCCCGCTCGTGTCGTCAGGGACCTTGAGTGTGCTGGCGACGCCGCGAAAATCGTGTCCAGACCCCAACGGCACGTTGAGCAGCACGCACTGGTTCCCCCACATCTCGCGGATCGAGTCGACGAGGGCTGGGAAATTAATGTTCTCCTCGTCCATTTTGTTGATGACGACCATCCGCCCGAGGCCGAGGTTTCCCGCTTCCTTGAAAGTCCGCCGCGTGTTGACCTCGATACCCGCGTGGGCGTTGACAACAATCAGCGCCGTGTCGACGCCGTGCATCGCACTGATCGTCTGGCCAATGAAGTCCGGATAGCCTGGCGTGTCGACAAGATTGAAGGTCTTTCCCTTGTGATCGAAATGCACACAGGCGGCCTCGATTGAATACTTGTGGTGCTTTTCCTCCGGATCAAAATCGCAAATGCTCGACCCGGACCCGACGTCCGGCGTGCCGCTCACCGCACCGGCCAGCACGAGCAGCTTGTCGGCGATCGTCGACTTGCCGGACGAGCCATGTCCACAGAGACAGAAATTGCGAATGGAGGTGACGTCAGGCATAGGGCTCGTTCCTTGTGAAGGAAAATCCTGGAAATTGGTTTGGTTGAAACTCAGGTTACTTGCGTGTCGACCGGATCAGGTTTGGCGGCGGCCTGAATCGCCTGGTCCAGCGTCAGACGGTCCTCATACAGCGCCTTGCCGATGACGCAGCCGGCCAGACCCATTCCCGCCAGCCGCGAAATATCTCGCGGAGTCGTCACGCCGCCGGAAGCGATGAGCGGCACGGCAACCGAGCAGGCCATTTCGCGCATCGCCGCCAAATTGGGACCCCCCATCATCCCGTCGCGCGAGATGTCGGTATAGACGATTCCCGCCACCGGAATACTGCTGAGCTTCTTCCCCAGATCAACCGCCATGGTGTCGCTGGTCTTCAGCCATCCGTTGGTCGTGACCCGCCCATGCCGCGCGTCGATGGCGACAAGCAGATGTTCGGGAAAGGCCTGACACATCTCGGCCAGCCATTTGGGATGCGTCAACGCCTTGGTCCCGACAACGAGCCGGTGGATACCCGCTTCGAGATACCCGGCAATCGTTTCCCGACTGCGAACACCGCCGCCGACCTGGCAAGGCACGTCGACTTCGCGGGCGATTGTCGCGATCACCTCCTGGTTGGCAATCGTCCCGTACCGCGCCGCGTCCAGATCGATGATGTGCAGGCCGGTGGCCCCGTCGCTGACAAAACGATGGGCCATGTCGGAGGGGCTGTCGCCGTAGACCGTCTCCTGGGCAAAGTCCCCCTGGGTCAAGCGCACGCACTTGCCGTCGCGAATGTCAATCGCTGGCCAAATCAACATGGAATTCCCCGGGACCGATGCAATTCGGCGCGCGGCCGGACGCCGCCGCAACAGTCAGCGCCCGGTCTCGCCACAAGCCCGGCAATATCCCAGATCGGAAAGCCGTTGGCAAGTCAACGCCGGGCCAGCGGGCCGAGGCGCGGATTTGCGGCAACCAGGCGGCGGGCGATGCTTTCGCGGTGCTGCGGCGGCGTTCCATTCCTTCGGGAGAAGGAACCATGGGTCAGCCCGTCATCAAGGCGTGATGCTCTGTCAGCGGTTCGAACGCCGGATAAGACAGTGTGGGGCCATTGGGATTGATTCGCAGCGAGCTTCGGATATCTACCAGGGTGGCGAGAACGAACCGACACAAGCTGACCGAGCGCACGTGGAATCGTCGATCCCGATTTGCCAGCCGCAATTCAGAATGGCCGTACTCCATGCGTGCGGATCGAAGTGATCAGGGGACTTTTTGGCCAGCCGGATTGCCAAGTCGATCATCCAGCCAGGGGATCAATTTTTCCATCACCATGTCTGCCGGGAGCATATGTCCGCCGGGGCAGACGACCAGTTGCTTGTCCGCGCTCCCAAGAAGCGCCAACAGGGGTTCTTGCGACTCCCTGATTGGGCGGATCTGATCGGATTCGCCGCCAAGCATCAGGACGGGGACTTGAATTCTGGGCCAGGTGAACGCAGGTTCACGAAATACGTTCCGGTCACTGACGGGAGTGATATGAAAGCCCGCACCCTGAAAAATCGCAGCCTGGAAACGCGTATCGACTGCCAACGCGGGATAGCCATAGATCGCCCCCAGGCTGAATCCATAAAAGGCAATTCCTGATTCATCGATATCGTCCCGGTCAAACAGAAAGTCGTTGGATCGCAACAGGTCCTGCACGATCTTTATCAAGTTCTTGTCCTCATCGGAATCAGCGTCGGATTTTCGTTCGAACGACCCGGCATAGATGGGTCGCAGCACAGCCCGTCCACTGGCAACAATCTGGTCCAGTCCGTACTCCTTTTCCAGCGGCCGAATTTTCGACAGGAAGGCTGCGTCGAGAGGAGGCATGTACACAACGGTTTGAAATCCCCCTTCGGGCGTTCTTGACTTTGGCAAATACAAATGCGCCAGTACCCTGTCCTGATTCCCGTCCGCGTCCCGATAAGCGGCATTGAACGTAGCGGTGATATGAGTCCATTTCCCTTCATCAATCTGTGACATCTGGACTTCAAGTGGTTTCGAATGATCGTAAGTGAATCGATCCCCAATAACCAAGTCAAAGGTTTTTTTATCCAACAAACTCTCGGGAGCGGGAGGAGCAGGCCACGGAACGGAAGTCAGCGGCTGAGATAATTCCGGCGATTCGACGTCCAGAGACTTCATGCAACGAAATCCAAAGTTGTTTTCGCGAAGTATTGGAAGGGAATGGTCCAGGGTTACCACCTTGTACAAGGTCTCACCGCATCCTCCGCCAAGAATAAAGCGGTCTTGTGACTCCGTCGCGTTTCTCGTCCACTCCTTTGCATTGCCTCCGGTCCCGGCCGTTCCAAATATTCCGTAGTCCGTTAACTGCGTCGCCGACAAGGGCTGATTGTCAAAATAGAATTGATCAAGGATTTGTCCCGACGTAATCCAACTCGCGAATTCATGCTGGCAGGCGGTTTCCCAGTGGTAGACCGTGGGGAGTTCCTTGTTGACAAACCGGGCATAAGCCATTGATTCAAACCAGCTCACACCCATGACCGGTTCCGATTCTGTTCCCTTAGCATACGAGCCATTCTCCCATGTCGCAGGCCCTGGTTTTCCGGTCTTGTCAACAAATAGCAAGCGGGCCTGGTCCCACGTTAATTTCGCGAGGTTCTCGTCGGTGAAGTCCAGGTCCTGCCAGTACAGCGAATTTTCGTAACCTCCCGCTTCTACAAAACGGGCGAATTCAACATTGCTAACTTCGTACCGGTCAATGAAGTAGGAGGGCAAGTTGAATGGGCCGTATTGAAATACAAAGGCCTGCGAGGGGCGTGACGCCGGACCGGCCGGTATCCGCACCATTTCCTCAGGAATCTGATCCGCCATGTCCAAATCAAAGTGAGCCGATTGAGGCATTCGCAAACCGACAACATCCCGATATCCCTCCCTGGTGGCTTTCAACAGGTGAACGCCGCGCGGCAAAATTATTTGTTCGGCCACCTCGTTCGTGCTGCCGATGGGAATCCACGTTTTATCATCGCTGTCATAGTCGCGACGCCAAAATTGGGTGTCGGGTTGGTTACTGGTAAAGGTCCAGATTTGTGAGCAGCCTTCTCGCAACTTTGCCAGCCGCGGTTGTCCGCCCACTACCGTTTCCACTTCGAGCAACATTACCAGGGCGGATTGAAAGTCCTCTTGATCAATGAGACTCTGGATTTCATCCAGTTTTTCCAATGCCGCGCTTTTGGCCTGCGCGAGATCAGATGCAGCCCGTTCGCGGCTGGCATCCGCTGATGACAATCGGTACTGCCAGCCGAACCAGGCACTGATCGACAACAATACCAATGCCAGCGCAGCCATTCGCAACAACACTCGCCGGCGACGGCAAAATTTTTGAAACCGGTAGCCCAACGAAGGCCGACGGGCCATGACCGGCTCGTGTTTCAGGTAACGGTCAAGATCATCCGCCAGTTGATTCGGTGTGTCGTATCGGCGGCACCGGTCCTTTTCAAGGCACTTCATCACGATCCAGTCGAGGTCCCCACGCAACTCCTTTCTCAATTTCGCTGGATCGGCTTTCATCCGCATGGCATGATCGCCAGCCCGAACGTTGGTCTCCGATAGCCGCGTGCTTGGACGAGGTGGAACCTGTTCGCGGATCAGCGACAAAACACGCAACAGGTCTGTCTTTTTCAGGTTTTTCCGGTTGAGCGGCGTTGAATCCGTCAGCAATTCGTACAGCAGTACTCCTAACGAATAGACGTCCACTCGAGTATCAATATCGAGTGCGTTTAGTTCTGCCTGTTCCGGGCTCATGTATTCCAGAGTGCCAATAATCGCGCCGAGTTCGGTGAAAAATGTTTGCGGCGCGAGTGGTTGATGAACGGCTTTGGCAACGCCAAAGTCGATTACCCTGGGAACGGGCAAACCGTCCTGAATCGACACCAGGACGTTGGATGGTTTGATATCGCGGTGAATGATCCCTTTTTGATGTGCGTGATGGATGGCGTGGCAAACCGGAATGAGTAACGACAGTCGTTCACCAAGCGTCAGATCCAATTCATTGCAGTATTGGGTAATTGGAACTCCCTTGATCAACTCCATTACAAAATAGGGATGCCCCCCTGCCGTAGTTCCGGCATCGTATACTCTGGCAATGTTGGTGTGGTCCATCATTGCCAGCGCTTGCCGCTCGGCTTCGAATCGTTTCAACACCTGAGCGGAATCCATTCCAGGTTTTATTAACTTTAAAGC
>JBGTFW010000037.1:0-12563 GCA_041747075.1 Pirellulaceae bacterium | reverse complement strand
TGAGATGAGCCGCCGCGACGAGATCTTCGAGTCCGACTCCGGCCTGTTGAGCATCGCCGGCGGCAAGCTCACGGGCTACCGCAAGATGAGCGAGCGGATCATGGACAAGGTGGTGAAGCGCCTCGGGCGCGGCGGTGAGACGCAAACGGCCACGACGGCGCTCGGCGGCAATGATTTCCACGATTTCAGCTACGTGGTGGCCTACCGCAAGGAGGTGCGAGCCATGTTGAACGAGGCTGGTTTGCCGACGGACCGGGCCGATTATATGGTGCACTTGTATGGTGTCCAGGTGCCACTGGTTTTGGCGCAAGCCGACTCTTCCATCGCGAATGCGGAGCTACGCCTCCTCTGCGCCGAACTCGACTTCGCCATCGAGCGGGAGCAGGTGCAGAAGCTCGGCGACTTCGTGGTCCGGCGCACGGGTCGGCGGCGTCCCTCTAAGGGGCTGGCCGGGGTGGACCCCGGAACAAGAGCATCTCCTTGCCGAGGAGGTCCGGACGGCCGCCTACCAGATCATTCGGCGCAAGGGCGCGACCAACCACGCGATCGGGCTCGCCACCGCTGAGCTGCTGCGATGCATGCTGCGGGGAGAGCGCCGCGTTCTGACAGTCTCACGCGTCCAGGACGGCGCTCTCGGGCTGCGGGGAGTGGCCCTGTCCATCCCGACGGTCGTCAGCGCTGAGGGCGCCGTAGTGGTCCTCGAACCGGACATGTGCCAGGACGAGCGCGAGCGCCTTGAGCAGTCGGCCGACGTGCTGCGCAGGGCGTTCAAACAACTAAACCTGGCCTAACCTCCCAAAACCCTCCGTATGTCAAGACCAATCTGTCAATCCTCATTTGCGTCTTGGCGCTCAGTCACTCTACCTCCTGCCGGACAGAATTCTGTTCTACTCAAAGGTCGGCGTAGGGTAGTACGTCGAGATTCATCGAGAAGGATTCTGTCCCAAGAGACGCTGAGGTTGTCGATCATACATGGCGCTACGTCAATAAAAATGGCAGCCCCGACCGCCATAGGCACTGTCGGCAAATACCACCTTCAGTCTCCGGTACTTCTCGTGGATTCCTCTCAGGACGCTTTTCGCCCCCTCGTAATCCTGTATGGAGGCCGCATGAACGACGACGCCCAACAGCAAACCGAGTGTATCGATTGCAATGTGTCGTTTCCGACCGCTTGTCGAACGGTGATTCAGCTCGAATCGAGAAAAGTCTGGCCGCGCTGATGGAGGATCGCGCCGCTGGCCGAGGTGATGGCGACCAGTTCCATCTGGCTGCCGCAGTCGGGGCAATGGACTTTCGGTTTGGCAGGCGGCTGCGGCTGGCGTTGTCGCGCCAGAACACAACACCAGCCCGGATAAAACCAGACCAGAATCCGGACCTGGTCGAAGTCGTAATCCAGGACACAACACACCCGCCGCGCAGCGCTCACTTGAACCAGTCGATGGACCGAAGCGACTTGCGCCTTGCGTTGGGCCATTGACTCAATCGTACTTCCACCCAACCTGGCCGCTCGGTCATCTCGGTCTTTATTCCGCGAGAGTGCAGCGTCACGCTGGTTGCGGCATTGTACCCACTTCGATCTGAACGTGCTCGACCGCATATCCGGCCGCCGCGACGTTCTTGATCGCCGAGTTGATCGCCGCTTCCAAAGAATCAGCCTCTCGGTGGAAATCAATCGAGAACACGCCATTGCACGTTCCCGGTGTTCCGTCATCGCATCCGGCTTCAAATAGCTCGTCCGCGATTTCTTCGGTCAATTCGGGCGAACCTTTGAGAATCAGACTGAATTCATACTTTTTCATCTCGCGTCACCTCTCGCTCATTCAGGGTTGGTGCGGGGAACGATCAACTGCTCGCCGAATGTCCTTCGCATGATCTTCGGGATCTTGCGGCGTCGAATAGACCGCTTTCGCACATCCATCACGATTCCGTTGCGGACAATACAATCGTCCCCAAATATGTGCTCGCGCTCCAGCTTTCTGAAAGGTCCATCCGTGATCCTCGGCGTACTGGATCGCGGCGCGGATGTGTTTGTTCGGATGATCGGCCACTGGATTCCTTTCGCGCAGGTTGCTTCGATGCAACTTCAATTATACCATTGCTCGTGTTGGCCGCGAAGGCGATTCACAAGTCGCCAGAATCCCGATGATCGGACGTCATGGCGGGTGTTTTTGAGTTCGGCGCAGCATTTAGAGACTTGCGCAGTGCAAGTTTTGTTTCGTTGAAAATGACGGTCGCGTCGCTTGTCGAACGGTGATTCAGCTCGAATCGGGAAAAGTCTGGCCGCGCTGATGGAGGATCGCGCCGCTGGCCGAGGTGATGAACCAGTCGATGGACCGACGCGGTTTGCGCCTTGCGTTGGGCATTTAAATCAAACGTACTTCCGACCAATCTGGCCGCTCGGTCAGCTCGGTCGTTATTTGGCCAGGTCTTTCGGCTCGGACTTTCGATTTAGACGCGGTCACCGACAGAACCTGTGTCCGCACGGCGAAACGATCCAGCGTGTTTCTGCGATTACCCGTCATCCCGGCATTGGTGTTCGCAGCGGTGTTGGTAATAGTGGGATCCCGACTATCTGTGTAGACAACGTTTCAGTGGAATACCAGTTCGCCGTCCTGGGCCGTTGAATATTCCTGTATACACAGTTTTTGTGAAAGGGCGTATCATATAGACGGTGTGTACGACGTGTCAGGTCGTAACTTGCGAGTCGGAAACTCGTATCGCACACAAGTCTTACGTTTTCAAACTGGACCAGGGTATTAACGGAATGAACTGGGAAGCCTGGTTTACACTGGCGGTTGTCTTCATCGTCTTTCTCGGATTGGTTCGCGGGCGAATTGGATCGGACCTGATCCTGCTAGGCGGACTGATTACGCTGATGGTTGTCGCGTACGTTTCGGGCAGCGACGCATTGCCAAGTCCCAATGACGCAATTATCGGATTGGGGAATTCGGGACTTGTTACCGTGGCTGCTCTTTTTGTGGTAGTGGCGGGCCTGGTTCAAACGGGAGCGCTGGCAATTATCGCCAACCCGTTGATCGGGCGTCCCGCGAGTTTGAAAAGCGCACAAATACGAATCATGACCCCGGTCGCGGTGCTAAGCGCCTTTCTGAACAACACGCCGGTTGTCGCGATGTTCATGCCCATTGTCGATGACGTTTGCAAAAAAGCCCACATCAGTCCATCGAAACTGTTTCTGCCGTTGGCATATGCAGCTACATTTGGCGGCGTTTGCACCATCATTGGCACCAGCACCAACCTGATCGTCAACGGAATGTTGCGGGACTCCGGAGCACCGATGTTGAAGATGTTCGACCTCGCCTGGGTTGGACTGCCGTGCGCGATTGGCGGCTTGGTTTACATGTTGCTGTTGGGGCGGTATTTGCTGCCGGACAGAAAGCCGCCGATTGATACGACGGATGACCCGCGCAACTACACCGTGGAAATGACGGTGCTTGCCGGTGGAACCCTCGTTGGTCAGACCATCGAGCGCGCCGGTTTGCGTCAACTGCCCCAGTTGTACCTTGTTGAAATCGACCGGGGTGGCGAAGTGTTGCATGCCGTTGGGCCCCGTGAAACATTGATGGCCGGAGATAATCTGGTATTTGTAGGCGTCGTAGAGTCGATTGTCGACTTGCAAAAGATCCGGGGACTCGCTCCGGCCACCGACCAGATATTCAAGCTCGACAGTTCCCGCTCCGACCGATGCCTGGTGGAAGCTGTCGTTTCGCGACGTTGTCCACTGATTGGCAAGAATATTCGCGATGGCAAGTTCCGTTCGGTCTATAACGCCGCCGTGATCGCCGTGGCCCGTGGTGGCAAACGCGTTCCGGGCAAGATTGGTGATATCGAATTGAGAATGGGTGACACGTTGTTATTGGAAGCCCATCCCGAATTCATTCGTCGTCAGCGGAACAGCGTTGATTTCTTTCTCGTTAGCGGCGTGGAAAACTCGATACCCCTGCGGCATGATCGAGCGTGGACTGCGGTCGGAATCCTGGTAAGCATGATTGCGCTGGCAACCGCCGGGGTTCTGGATATGTTGACGGCGTCGCTGGCGGCTGCGGCCGGCATGCTGGTGACCGGTTGTTGCAACGGAGCCGAAGCAAGGCGCAGTATCGACTGGTCATTGTTGCTGGTGATTGCGGCTTCATTGGGGATCGGCAAATCGATTGAGCAAAGCGGATTGGCGCTGGAAATTTCCAATTCAATTATTCAACTGGCTGAGGGCCATCCGTGGCTGGTCCTCGTGGCCGTCTATTTCATTACGACTTGTTTTACCGAAGTTATTACCAACAACGCTGCCGCAGTGCTCATGTTTCCGATCGCCCATCAATCCGCTCAAGCCCTCGATGTGAACTTCCTGCCGTTTGCCGTTGCGATTGCCATAGCTGCATCGGCAAGTTTCGCTACGCCGATTGGATACCAGACGAATTTGATGGTGTATGGGCCAGGTGGCTACCGGTTTACCGATTATCTCAAGATCGGAATACCACTCAACCTGCTGTTCATGCTGATAACCGTTTTGTTGACGCCGCTGATTTGGCCATTTTGACGCGCCTGCCAGGCGTAGTACAACGTTCATTCAATACGGAACAATCGCTCAACGTTGTTCTCGAATTAAGAGTCGCGTTGCGCCGGGGTCAGGGTGAATTCCTGGCAGCGTTCTGGTGCGCCTGCCACTGTTCGGCTTGTTCCGGTTTCTCCCAGTCGTTGTACATGTTTACAAGTCGGTCGAGGGCATCGCTGAGAACTTTTTCGCGGTCGGAACGTGGCAACTGCGTTTTGGTGGCCAGTAATCCATTGTGCGATTCGATCAGCAATGGTTCGGCCTGTTCGAATTCATGCAAGCCGGCGAATGCGGCCCCGAGCAATGATTGAACCTGAAACGTAACAGCCTTGCCAGGAAATTCCTGTTGGGATCGCGACGGACTGGCGCTCTGGTACAAGCGACTGGAATCCGGAACGTTCGAAAGCGTTCGCCGTGGCCAGGGGGACGTGATCGAAATTGATGCCACACCTGAAATTCAACGGCACCATCCTGCGAAGCAAGTGTTTTGAACCGACTTCAAAATACCTGCTTCTTTTTTTTGGGGTCTTCCGCAGAATTTGTGGGTAAAGTCGACGCAGGATGCGTGCAGGCACATCACTGAGTTGAATTTACCGAGATCAATGGCCATAATGTTCATGGTTTTTCCTTTGGTTTGGGGTGGAGTATTGTGGCGTGCGCAAACACGACCACGGGCTGGTCACCAGCTTACAATTGCAAACGGCTCGCCCCAAACCAGGGACTTGCATGGATTCTTTATTTGGCCAGGTCTTTCGGCTCGGAGAACCCAACGGCAAATGGCAACGCTCAAACGCATTGTTGAGCAAAATGACACCACATGGGGCCGAGTCTTTGACCTAACCATCCAGTTTCTCATTGTCGTTTCGCTCATCACGTTTTCCATCGAGACGCTGCCCAATCTCTCGGAGCCGGTACGCCGTCTCCTCCGTTACGCCGAAGTATTCACGGTGCTCGTCTTCACCATGGAATATCTCCTTCGCGTGTACGTCGCCGACCGAAAACTGTCCTTCATCTTCAGTTTCTTCGGCATGGTCGATCTTCTCGCCATTTTGCCGTTCTATGTATCCGCGGGCGTCGACCTGCGCTCAATTCGTGCCATCCGGCTATTTCGCCTATTTAGGGCACTCAAAGTCGTCAGGTACAGTCGCGCCATTCAGCGATTTCATCGGGCGTTACTCATCGCAAAAGAAGAAATCGTCCTCTTCGGCCTCGTAGCAGCTCTACTTCTATTCCTTTCCGCTGTCGGCATCTATTATTTCGAGAACGAAGCCCAGCCGGACGTATTTTCGTCTGTATTTCACAGCCTATGGTGGTCCGTATGCACGCTGACAACCGTCGGATACGGCGATGTTTATCCCATAACAACTGGCGGCAAGATTTTCACGTTTTTTGTCCTCGCCACTGGTTTAGGCATCATTTCCGTGCCGGCAGGGCTCGTGGCATCGGCACTTTCGAGAGCACGTGAATTGGAGGATGCAACAACGAGATATTCCAATTGATACTTGGAAAGTCTTCGTGCCGGTGAAGCGTTTTCGCGATCGCCTGCATCGGCTCGATGAGACAACGGCTTGCCCGATCGCACCAGACGCGGAGAAATTTGCGAGCCCATGTCGGCGACGTATAGCTCCAGAACCGGTCGAAGTCGGCTCGCATCAGGCAGGCTTTGACGCAATTCGGATTGTACTTCAGCAGTTCCCCAAGTTTCACCGTCCCCGCGAAGTCAGATTCTCCTTCCGTTTCAGCAGGCACCGGCGTGATTGTTTCAGGATCGGTCCGTATCCGTCCGCTCGATCCCGATCGATTCAACCGAGCCCGACTAATGTTGATCCTTCCGTTTCACCGGATCGATCACGCCTCCCTGAACGGCATTTGGGTCCTGGATCTGCTTGATGGCGTCGCTTGGAATCGTGGCGGAGGAACCGGAGGTTCCATCCACGGGGCGGACGACGGAGTCCTTGGGATTCCAAGGCACGGTGCCACTGCCAAACGATTCGTTCATCGGGTTGGGCGTGCTGTCCTTGCCCCCTTTGCCTGCGCCGTACTTCTCAGCCGAAAGCCGCTGATAAGTCGACAGCATCCATTCGTAGTTGTAGTAGAGCTCGCCGTCGGGACCGGGCGTGTACTTGTCGTCAGGTTTGGTCTCCGTATCGTCGGTGCCAGTGTCCGAATCAGTTGTGTCCGAGTCCGTTGAGTCGCTGGATGATTCTGATGAACTGTTTTCGATATAGTAGTGTTGCCCTTCGTCGGCATCGTAATCCGCCGGTTTGTTCCCTTCAGAAGGTTTTTCTGCAACTGTATTTCCCTGATCACCCACAAAACTTCCGTCGCCTTCGGGATCAGAAAAGGTTTCCGAGGCAACCTTCGTCGTGTTTCCCGTGCCATCGTTTTGATAGATATCCACTGTAAAGCTGCCGTCGTCGTTGTGTGTGACGACCGCGCTGTATGACACCTCGGGATCGACGGCTTCAATGGTATCGCCTTCCATATCGACCCCGCTGTTTGAATCGGTCGAATTGTCTTGATTCCCGTTCCCTGACGAATTGTCTCCCGGCAGTTGCTGTCCTATCGGACCCTTCCCCGGCAGATCGCCGGATGAATTGCCAGGTTGTTCGCTGGCGTTGCCGGAGCTGCTGTTGCCAGGGTGGTTGCCGGGACGTCCGTTCGGTGGACCAGTCCTTTCGCCACTGGTTCCGCCGCTCCATTTCGAGGTTGCGTTAGCTACGTCGATCAGGTCCTGTGCGGACTTGTTGCCGGCCTGGAACTCGCCGAACAGGTTCCAGTGCGCGCCGTTGGTGAGGTCGAGGCCAAAATTCTGGAGTTCACCCGCTTCGTTCATGATCTTGCTGGCCGGCGAATCGGTGTGGACTCCTTCCGGGATTCCCAGATTACCGCGAATGTGAGGCCCCAGGGCGACATCAAACCCGTGCTGATTGTGGTTCTTCCAGAACTCCTCGCTTTTGATTTGATCCCAGGCACCGAAGGCCTGAAGTTTTGCAACTTCTTCCGAGAGTTGTTCGGCGGTCATGCCACTGGTGGCTTCTTTGGGAAGTTCGAAATGTTCCTGAATGACGATCCGCTTTCCAAGAGCAAGGGCCTGGTCGAGCGGCATCGTACGGGCTTCGTTTGGAAGACCAGAAGACAGGAAGCCTTCCTCGCCAAACACTTCGAGGGCGGTGCGCTGACTGCGCGTGGAGTTGCCCGGTGGAACCGCGCCGGGGGTCGGCGCAACTACATTGGGCATTGATGGTGGCAAATTGTTGGCTCCGGCGCGACCGCTTGGCTCGCCGTTTCCTGAGGCAGCGCCGGAACGGATTCCAGGGCCATTTCCCTGGCGGCGATTGCCCTGTTCGCCAGAAGCTGGCCCCTGAAGGGAACCGGGATTAAGACCGCCATCGTTGCGCGACGAACCCGACGATGAACGATTGCTGCCGGGCAATTGGTTCGCGCCGCCCTGGCTCTGGCTGCCGGATCGTCGATTTCCGGATCGACGGGAGGACTGGCGATTCGATTCCTGGCTGGAGTTGGGAACTGATTGGACACCCCCCTTTGGGGAATCGGCCGACTGATCGGAATTCCGGTTCTGCGACTGGGAGGCGCTCTGTTGTTGATTTCGCTGCTGTTGCTGCGCGCCGTTTGGTGCGTCGTTCTTTTGTGGTTGCTGCTGCGGTGGTTGCTGCTGCGGTGGTTGCTGCTTTTTGCTGGAGTTCCGCTGTTGTTGTGCGAGGCCTGGGCTGGCGGCCAGCGTCGTAGCGGCCAGAACTGCCGTGATCAGGAATCGTTGTTTGATAGACACGCCGCAGTCTCCTTGTTATGATCAAAACTAAAACAAGCCCATATTTTGGCGGCCGAAAATGGCCATATTCCTCCGGATACATGGCGGGTTGTGACTTTTCCAGGAATTCTGGAATTCCGGAAAAAATCAGCCCGTCAAAAGCACCGGACGAACCCCAATTTTCTGATTTTGGGAAAAATTGCCGAGGAGCCGGTATCCGGAGACTTAAGGTATGGCGAATGACGAAGCCTGCAACAACGGGGAAGTTCGGCTCAACGCTTCGTTTGAAGAGTTGGTCGATCAGGCCCGGAAAGGCAATCAAGCGGCATCCAACGAACTTTTTGGTCAGTTGCGGTCGTATCTGCTGCTGATCGCCAACGACCATCTGGATCAGCGGTTGCAGGCCAAAGTCGGCCCATCCGACATCGTCCAGCAGTCGATGGTGCGGGCTGTTGAGCAACTGGAACAATACCGGGGATCGACCGCTGCCGAGTTCAAGGGCTGGTTGAGGCAGATTTTGGTAAATGAAGCCAAACTGGCGCGGCGCGGATACGAAGCCGACAAACGTGACCTGCGTCGCGAAACACGAATTGGCCCTGCAGTCGATGACTCGTCACAAGTCACTGGACATGAACCGGCCGACGCGCAGTTGACGCCGAGGGCACACGCTTTGGCCGACGAACAATCGGCGGTCGTGCGTCAGTTGATCGACCAATTGCCCGAACAGTTCCAAACGGTCATCCGCTTACGGAACTGGGAAGAGCTGTCGTTTGAGGAAATCGGACGGCGCATGAACATGTCGACCAGCGGCGTGGCCAAGCTTTGGTATCGGGCACTGGTCGAATTGCAGAAACTTTATCAACAGCAGAATGAGTCGCGAATCACCTAAAACCGGAAAGGACACGCCAGGTCATGGCGACCGCGAGCAGAAGCCGCGAGGCCGGAAGTCTGCACATGGTCCGATCGATCCCCTGGAGGTTGCGCTGCATCTCGAGCAGGCCAGCGAGAAAATCATTTCAACGGTGCCCGCCGATCTGACCGGCCTCGATGCCGCCGACTGGACAGATGAAGTTGAATTCCGTGCAGCGCTCGATGGACTACAGCTTGTTCGGCGCGCTATCGGCAGCGAACAACACTCTCGCGAATCGAGGTCACAGATATCCAGCGAAACGGTCATGTCTGGAGCGTCAGTCGATACACAAAATGGAATCGGACGAGCTGAAACTGGGGCCGCAGCATTTCATGAGAATCCGGCGAGCCCTGAACAGACCCGGCGAATTGGCCGATTCGAGATTGTTCACGAACTGGGACGCGGCGGCTTCGGAGTGGTCTTCCTCGCACGTGACCCCGAATTGGATCGCCAAGTTGCGATCAAGGTGCCACGCATTGACGCATTGCTCGATACGGACGCGCGGGAACGATTCGATCGCGAAGCCCGTCTTGGATCGCTACTGGCCCATCCCAACATCGTGCCCATCCACGAATCGCATTTTGACGGGCTGATTGTATACATTGTCTTTGCATGGTGTCCAGGAGACACATTGGGAGAATGGTTTGCCAAACAGGATCGGTTGATCCGGCCGCAACTGGCCGCCCGAATGGTGGCCCAACTGGCTCAAGCCGTCCATTACGCCCACCAGCGGGGAGTCATTCACCGCGACCTGAAGCCTGCCAATGTACTCGTTGGGCAGGACGATTCGGACGCTGCTGACGAGGCGACAATTGCTGCCTCGCTTCGTATCACCGATTTTGGATTGGCGCGTGCATCAGGCGAGGCCGGGAGGGAGCTGACGCGTTCGGGGGCGATTATCGGGACGCCAGCCTACATGTCACCGGAACAAGCGCTGGGTGCGGGCGATGACGTCGGAGCGCTGTCAGATGTCTATTCCCTGGGCGCAATCCTTTATGAGTTGCTCACTGGCCAGCCGCCACTGCGGAAGGAAACGGACCTTGCGACACTGCGTGCTGTTGAACGCGATCCCCCACTTCCGCCGCGCCGATTGCGTCGCGATGTGCCCGTCGATCTCGAAGCGATCTGCCTCAAGTGTCTCGAAAAGTCGCCTGCGGGCCGCTACGCGTCTGCCTTTGAGCTTCAGTCGGACCTTGAGCATTTTCTGGAGGGGCGTCCGGTCCGAGCGCGGCGCATCAATCGACTGGAGGAAGGGTGGCGCTGGTGCCGGCGCAATCCGTACCTGGCGGTCGCGATGGCCCTGGTCCTGGTGGGACTGTTGGCTACAACCTGGCAGTGGAGGCGAGCGGAAACCAATGCGTATCGCGCACAGGCGTTCCTCGAACAATCGCAGCTTCAGCGCGAGCGGGCGGAGCGCAACCTAACGCGGGCTGAAACAGCTATCGAACAGATGTTGAACGAGGTCGCCACGGTTCTGAAGCACGTTCCGCGGCTGGAGGCCGTGCGCTCACGACTACTCAACCAGGCCCTTCAATTACAACAACAACTTGCTGCCGAGGAATCGGACGATCCGCGAATACTTTTTCGCGCTGCCCAGTCGCATCGGCGGATGGCGGAAATCTGGCGGCAACTGGGACAACTTGAGGCAGGGCTGAAAGATGCCGAACTCGCCGCCGCCGCAACGTTGCGGGTCGGCAGCGCCGTCCCCGAAGCCGAAGGACTGGCCGAACGGGCGCGCATTGCACATGTACTGGCCACGATTTACCGCGAAAAAGGAAATCACACAGCCTGCCTTGGCGCGGCCAGGGAATCCGCCGGGTACTGGCAACAAGTACCGGCCATCGACACGGATCCGGAACAATTGTCAGAAATGGTTCGGGCGTGGCGGCTGATCGGAATGGCTCACGATTCGCTGGGGGATCATGACTCGGCAGCCGGGGAGTGGAACAGTGCGATCGCATTGCTGGATGCTTTTCAGTTCAATGATCCGGGGCAATGGCTGGCTATTGAAAGGGGACAACTGCTCAACAGCCTGGGCGTTTGCTATGGCAAGCTTCATCGGGATGCCGATTCGGAGGCCTTTTACCGCCAGTCGCTGGAGGTGTTGCAGCCAATCGCCACAGCCATGCCGGAGCGGATTGACCTTGGCTACAACGTCGCGGTTACTGCGTTCAATTTGGGCAACCGCCATCACCGCCGCCGGGAATACCCGGAGTCCGTGTGTTACTATTCAATGGCGCGCGAATTGATCGATGCGCTGGTCAAAAGTTTTCCCGAGAAGGCGGGTTATCGGCAGTTGGCGATCCAGGTTGCTGCCGGGCTGGGGAGCGCGTTGAACCGCACGGGCGAAACTGAAGACGCGGCGCGAGTTCTTGAGTCAGCACTGGCGATTGAAAGATTGTTGCCAGAGGATCTGCGTGCGGGGCTCGAACAGGGGGAGATCCGGGCCAGCCTGCTGGTCAATCTCGGTTCGGTGTACGCCGATGGATTGCGAGACCATGCCGGTGCGCGGCGTACCTTTGAAGAGGCGCGGGACCTGTATGCAGCGCTAGTGGAAACGTCTCCACGGAATGTGGAGACCCTTCGCGGTGTTTCCAAAACAGAAGGTAATCTGGCGTCCCTGCTGGTTGCAAAAGACGCGTGGGATGAAGCCGAGAGATACTTCCTCCGCGCTTTGGAAAACGGCGAAGCCGCCTGCGACCTGAACTCCGCCGATCCCCAGTCACAATCCAACGTGGCATGGCAAGTGGAGCAGCTTTGCAGAATCTCGTTGCGTCGCGGATCGACCGATGAACTGCTTGGCCGGATCGATGACTATCTTGACCGCGCGGACCGCGTTTCAGGACGATATCTCCAGGCAGCCATGATCCTGTCAAAATGTGTCTCGCAGTTCGACGAACTTGCGGAGATGTCCACCTCATCGCATCGTTCCAGGAATGCCGGAGCCGATACTTTCGCAATGACTTCGGACGACCGCGATCGCCTTATTGTCGCCGCAATTGGGCACCTGGAAATTGCCGTGGAAAACGGCCTCATCAACCTCTCCGACGGAGCACTCGCTGAAATCTTCCGGCCGCTACACGGGCAGCCCCGTTTTGCTGAGCTTTTCGGAAATTGATGGAATCAGGGCCGCCGTGGTATTCTGGCAGGCATGTCCGACGTCACGCAAATCTTGTCGCAAATCGAATCTGGCGACCCGTCGGCGGCGGAGCAGCTGTTGCCGCTGGTGTACGACGAGTTGCGCAAACTGGCGGCCGCGAAACTGGCTCAGGAAAAGCCAGGTCAGACGCTGCAGGCGACCGGGTTGGTGCATG
>JBGTFW010000036.1:0-26333 GCA_041747075.1 Pirellulaceae bacterium | reverse complement strand
ATGACTGGGCAAGCGCCGGGCCGGCCGGCACCAGCGCAAGCAACATCGATGCGATGAGCAGGGCGCGCGGCGGCGCGAGACGATTGAATTTCATGTCGCGATTCAGGGGTTCGGTGGTGTGCTTGAATGGAGAAAAACGATTCAGGACGAACTGTGAACCTGCGCGACGCAGCGAATCACTGGCCCAACTGGTCAGCGACGTGACTCGCACCGTAAATACTTCTCAGCGCTTCACGAATCGCCCCGGCGTGAACGCTGATCGCGCGGGCCTGATCCTCGCTGTAAAAGTAATCGCTTGTCAGCGACTGGATATTGCCGTCAAAAATCAGGCCCACCAGTTCCAGATTCCTGTTGACGACGGGGCTGCCCGAATTGCCCCCGATGATGTCGGCGGTGCAGACGAAATTCAGCGGCGTGCTGCCCATGAGCTGCTCGCGCGCCGCGTGCCACGAGCGGGGAAGTTGCCATGGGTCGACCGCGCCGTGCATTGTTTCATGTTCAAACGCACCGTTGATCGTTGTCCACGGAGGCAATGCCTCGCCCCCTTCTTCGTAGCCCTTGACGACGCCAAAGGCCAGCCGCAACGTAAAGGTCGCGTCGGGGTAAACTGACGTGCCGTGAATCGCGAACAGCGCCTCGGTGATTTTCGAGTAAGCCTGTTGCTCGATCTCGTCCAGTTCCTCGGCCGCCGAGCGAAGTCGTCGTTCCTCTTCGTCGATCGAACGTGCGAACTTGAGCAGTGGGTCGTCGCTCGACTCAATCGAGCCGCTTCCGCCGTCGACGAGCCGTTGACGAAAGGCCGCGTCGTTCAGCCGGGTCTTGCATACGAGCTGATCGGCGCGTTGTCGAGGGCTCTTGCCGTCGAGCATCATCTGGCAGAACGGATCGTCGGCACCGCGAATCTCGACGGTCCGTGCGATCAGGTCGGCCAGCTTGACTCGCTCCAGTTCCGGATAAACCGGTGCGTCGGACAAGAGGTCCTGCAAGAGTGATTCGCGTCCCGAATCGCGAAATTCCGGCAAGCGTTCGGCGTTCGGCTTTTGTTCCTCGGCCGCCAGCCGCACCAGCGTTCGCGCCAGCGAATAGAGTCGCGTATTGAGCGTGAAAGCCTCGCGCCGAAGCTCGGCCCGCTGGCGTGAAACGTCGCGCACCTGGTCCCACGCTTCCTCCGCGCCGGCGAGGCTCGCGTCGGCGGCGATGTTCTTCATCAGCAATTTTTCTTCCTCGGCCAGACGCGCCATCACTTCCGGATCTTGCAGGCCCGCAAGCATTCCCGAATACGCCTTGCGCGAGTTCTGCGCGCCGAGCAACTCGTCAAACGCCTGGCGTTTGTGTTCAGGACTGTCGAGCGAATACTGTTGCAAGAGAATTTCGCGGCGGCGGATGAAGTCCAGCACGTCGGGCATCCGCGCGTCGCGTTCATAGCGCAGCGCATCCGAGGTGAAAATCCGGCTGGTGTTGCCGGGGTTGCCGGAAACAAAAACCAGATCGCCATCGCGCGGCCCCGCGTCGTTCCACGCGAGAAAGTCCCCGGTGATGGCCGGCTGGTCGTCTTCGTACACGCGGAAAATGCACGCATCCAGGCAATACCGGGGATATTCAAAATTATCGGCGTCACCGCCAAAGAGGGCCGCCGCCTGTTCGGGTGCCCAGACAAGCCGCACGTCGGTGAAGCGCTTGTACTCGTACAGGTGATAACGACCGCCGCCGTAGAGCGTGACGACGTTGCATCGATTGCCCGTCGCTTGCGTTGCTTCCGCCTCGATGTCGGCAATCACGGCGCGCCGCGCGGCAACCGCCACGGCGGGAGTCATTTCGGGCGTGATCGCCGCGTTGACCCGCTCCGTGACGCACTCGATCGAGATCAACTGGTTCAATTCCAGGTCGGGCGCACGGCGCTCTTCGTCGAGAGTTCTCGCAAGGAAACCGTTGACCAGCAAGTTTTCTTCCGCCGAGGAAAGCTTTTGCAGGGTGTCCGAACCGACGTGATGGTTCGTCAGCACCAGCCCGTTGCTGGAAACAAACGATCCGGAACCGCCGGAATTGAATCGCACGCTGGCCCGCATCAAACGTCGGGTCCACGCCTCATCGGGGTGAAAATCGTATTGCTCCGCCAGCAGTTCCGTCGGCAAGTCGCTGAACAGCCACATTCCTTCGTCAATTGCCGCGGCACTTCGTGAATGGGTCATGCAAAATCCCGTCGCAATCAATAACCAGCACGAAAGTCTCGCGGCTCGGGAAAGAGTAGCCCCGCGAGCGGATCGAAAGCGGGCTGGAATGTCAAACATCGAGTTCATGAATTCAAAGTCCTGGGTCTGACGTCCGGGTGGGTCCCCTTTCGCTCCGCGAAAGTCCCAAAATGTCGCTCCGCGAAGGGTTCCAAAATGTCGCTCCGCGAAGGTTCTCTTCACAGCGTTGGCGCGAAAATTGGGTCCCAACAAGGTTGCCGCGGGCGGTTCGGGATTGCCGAGTTTATCCCGTAATTTCCCGTTTCACAACCAATAACCGCCGGTTGCCGGGTGGAATGTCGAATGTGATCGCTTCGGCAGACGATTGTTCGCGTAGCGGCGTGTTCGCATGGCGGCGACTCGCGTAGCGGCGTGTTCGCGTAGCGGCGTCTCACCGAGACGCCTGGTCCGAGCCTCCGAGAGATTCGGCAACGTGTAACCGTTCACGGGACCTCGCTGGAACGGTTCATCCGTCGCGTACCAGTCGGCACCGGCCGATTTTCGGCGGGAATCGCGATCAGGCGTTCAGTTCATCTTCCGCCCCGAAAATGTGCGTCAACAGCGCCGCGCGAATCCACATCCCGTTTCGCGCCTGGCGAAAATACATCGCGCGCGGATTGGTATCGACGGACTCGGGAATCTCCCCGACCTGACTGTCGCGCGGGAAGGGATGCAGTATGGCCGCCCACTCCGGCAGGCGATTCGCCCGTTCAGGGGTCAACTGAAAGGGCGAAAGCCCCGTTTCCGCAATCGCCCGCTCGTCGGATTCACTATTGTGCTCGCGCTGGATGCGTGTCATGTACAGACAGTCGGTCTGGTCGAGCAGCGGCCGACCATCAACGTCCTCTTCCAGCGAGGCGGCCTCAAACACCGTCACGCCCCGTTCGGTCAAGCGCTTGCGAAGCACGTCGTCAAGCCGGAGCGCCGGATGATCGGGCGCGACAAAAATCATTCTCACGTCGGTGTATTGCGATAATACAACGGCAAGCGAACGAACGGTGCGTCCACGCCCGAGATCGCCGCAGAGCGTGTAGGTCTTGCCGGTAAGTCCCTGAACCAGGCCCGGATTCTGTTTGCGAAGTTCGTCGTATCGCGCTTCGGAACCGCTCTTGTCGGTAAACTGGAACGTCCGTTTGAGCGTGTAGACGTCGAGAAGGGCCTGGGTGGGGTGCTCGTCGGCGCCCGAACCGGCATTGATGATCGGCACCCACCGCTTGCCCAGCGCCGCAAGGTCGTTCATCAGGTACGAGCAGGCTTCGGCGAATCGCGCATGCGGACTGCGAAGGATGATGACATCGAAATAGCTGCTGAACATGCGGATGCCGTCCATCAGCGATTCGCGCTTGACTTCCGACGAGGTGCGCGGGTCTCGGACTTCGTTGCAGGTAAGGCCGAGAATCTGGCAGGCGGCCATGAACGAGAGAAAGGTCCGCGTCGATGGCTGAGTAAAATAGAGCATCGCGCGGCGGTGGTTAAGCAGTTCGCGCAAACGTCCGGCCGAATGCCGGTCCGCCGACAGCTTTCGAATCCGGTCGGCCACCGCACAGAGATGGTCAACCAGTTGCGGAGTCAACTGCGCGGCGTTGATCAGGTGCCGAAGTCGGCGCTCGTCACCGAACTCATGATTTTTCTCCCCGGGCGACCGTCGCAGTCGCGTCTCGTATTGCTCGAATTCCATGTTCTGGACAGCGGCCTCGTTTCGTGGCTGCAGCCTCGTTTTCGTGGCTCCAGCTTCCAGCCGCAGCGCGAGTCGCGCTGCGGCTGGAAGCCGCAGCCACTCCTGATGTTTCGTCCTTCGCGGCGCAGCGAACGTTCGCATTCTCGCGAAATTTCCGTCGCGTACCAGTGCCAGTCGAGAAACCCTCTTCCGGGTAGCCGGATTCGCAAGAATCCGGATTCGATCGATGACACCTGAATTCTTGCGAGTCCAGCAAAGCGGTCACTCGACGATTGATCGCGCCACGCGAAAGCCGAGATTGTTGAAGCGAACTTCGGAGGTGGCTGCCCCGCGCGAACCGGAATTGACATCCCCCGACATCGTGGCGACGCCGCCGCCCCGGTAAACGCGCCTTGGAACTTCCCCCTCGGGCCGCGCGGGACCGCGCGGATCCGTCCGGGAAGAGCTTCACGGCGACCGTTGGTGAACGTGCCAACGAGAACCGGGTCAAAACTGTCGTTAATAACCAGGCGTCCGTCATTCGTAACGTCGCGCCACTGGCAAGTTGCACTTCCGAGCCGTTAAGCGCCTGGATCAGCCCGCCGGTGTTGGTGAAAAGGCCATTGGAAAGCACCAACGTGCCGCCATCGGCCTGCATCGTTCCGGTGTTGGTCACGCCGCCGCTGGAGGTTGTGTAATCGGAGGCATTTACGAAAATCGTCGGTTGACTTCAGGGAGCGGCTGTCGAGCAACCGCCGCGAAGCGAGCAGGAACCGCAGCCACTCGTCCCGCAACCCGACGTTCCGGTACCGCAATCCGGACCGCAGCCCTCAATCAGCCGCTCGGTGAACTTGCGAAAACGGACCTTGGCTTCCCACGTTTCGGCCAGGTCGTCGGTGAGGGCGGACAATTCCTCGCTGACTTCTCCCAAAAAATAGAAATACAACGACTGGCCATCGAACAACTGCTCGACATCGACCAGCACCGCCTCACTCCCCCGCTGGCGAAGCATTTCGGCACAAGCCGTAAAGGCCCGGTCGCGAAAGCGGTCAATTCGCTCCGAGATCATTCGATCATCCGGAGTCAAGCGGCGCAACAATTCGCCAAAACATTCGTTGTCGCCGTTGATCAGGTCTTCGGCAAGGACCTTGAGTACGGTACCCGTTTCCAGGCCGCGCGGCGTGCGACAGACGACCCGGCAACCACGCCGGCGGGCGCGATGATCGATCGCGCGAAAACGGCCGATCCAGCCCGGAACGCCAAATTGAACGAGATGGACCATGTTGGCCAGGAATGAAAAAAACGGGGCGTCGCGGTCCCAATATCATACCGGATTGGTCGCGGAAGCCAAATTGGCACCCAATCGGGCCAACCACCATCCCTGTCGTAGCCGGATTGGCAACAATTCAGGGTGCCAAGAGCCCGAACTCTTGCGAGTCCGGCTACCGTCGAGTTCGGCGACTTTCGACGGGTACGATTTGCTCATGGATCGCCGAGTTCCTCGAGAATGCGGCGGGCTTCCTCCGCTCCGGCAAGCGAAAAATGCGGATTGATCGCCAGCGCCTCGCGGAGCAACCGCCGGGCCTCGTCCAGTTCGCCGCGTTTCCATGCGATGAGGCCGGCGTGCCAGTACAGTTTCGCGTCGCGGGTTCCCAGCGCCAATGCCTTGTCCGCCGAACGCGCCGCCTCGTCGAATTTTCCGTTGCGATACTGGGCCCACGCGAGCGTGTCCCATGTGTAAATGTCCTCGCGAACCCGCATGTCCTTTTGCGCCAGTTCGAGGGCCTGTTCCGGCTGTCGCTCGTGATCAAGGAGAAAAAGTGCCCTTGCGCGCCAGTGGGCGACGCCCGCGTTGTCGGCTTCCGAGGCCGTCGTCGCGTCGGCCCGGTCGAACCACTTCCGGGCACCCTCGTCATCACCGCGCGCGAGGAGGAGATCGCCAAATTCCGCCATGATGGACGACGCGGCGCTGAGTTCCAGCGACAGGCGATACCACTTCTCCGCTTCGTCAAATTGTCCGCGCGCGGCCGCAACTTCGGCCAGTCCATTGATTGCGCGCACATCGTCGGGATTGCGGCGAAGTCCGTCCTGAAAATGAGTCGAAGCGCCTTCGCGGTTGCCGCGATTGAATTCGATCATGCCCAGCCGAAAGTCGTACCATGCGGTCGTCTCGGGCCGTTCGGAAAACTTGATCGATTCGGCGAGGGCTTCCTCGAGAAGGGCAACCGCCTGATCGACGTCGCCGCGCAGTTCGGCGACCCGCGCCAGCCGCGCCAGTGTTCCGGGAGTGCGTATCTTCGCGGCGACCTTCTCGAGCACCATGACCGCTTCGTCGAATCGGCCAAGTTCCAGCAACGCGTCGCTCCGTGAAGCGAGCGCGACCAGGTCATCAGGCAACAGTTCAAGCGTCCGGGAGGTCTGTTCGAGCGCTTCGCCAAAGCGGTGCTGGGACTGGAGCGCGTGAGCGAGCAGCCGGTTGGCACCGGCGCTGTCCGGCTTGATCTTCAGCGCGTCGCGAAACGACTGTTCCGCCAGTTGGTAGCTTTCGTGACTGCCCCCGCTTTCAGCCGCCTGCCGCTGATAAAGCTGGCCGAGGACGATGAGGCCGCCAAAATCGTGAGGGTTGCGCGACACGCGCTCCTGGAACAGGCGGATCGCGTCGTCCGTCGGCATCATGTCGGAAAAGGTCTTTTCGTCCTTCGTCGCAACGGACCGCGGCCCTTCGGCGGCCTCTTTCGGAGGTGTTTCCTGTTGAAGCGGCGCGCCGAAAACGACAGCGAAAGTCAAAAGCAAATACGTCGACACATGCGCCGTCACAAAAACGAAATACCTGACCATATTCTCTTTCACCAAAAAAGGTACGTCCCGCCTCGGGCGGGACGCAATATCGTTAATGACCAAAGTGGCTGCGGCTGGAGGCCACAGCCACGGTCAACATGAACCAGTCTTTCAGGACAAAAACTAGTTGGGAGCCGCAAGGAACGGGAACGTCGACAAAAACGGAACGTCGTTGGCGTCCACCATATCGGTCGTCAGTCCGCCATTGGTCAACAAGTCGAGTTCCGCGTCGATCACGTCGTCGGCCAACTGGCGCCCATTGAGAAACCCGCCGGCATTGGACTGGTCAAACGTCAGCACGTCAGGCAGCAAGACGGCGGCAAGCCCGGCGGCGTACACTGGGTCGCCGGAAAACGCGGTAATCTGCGCGATGACCTCGTCACTAAAGTTGGCCGGATCGTTGACGGGCTGACCCGCGTTAAAAGCGTCCTTCATCGCCGATGGAATCAGCGCTGTATTGATGGCCGGTCGACCGAGTCGGTCCATTTGCTGGCCGTTGACCGTCGTTCGGCCATTGAGCGAGATATTGTCCGGCCCAAGGCGGCTGCGCGGATACTCGATGACAATCGCCGAGACGTTCAGCCCCGCAAAGAAGTCCATTCCCGTGAAATTGATCATCGACGGGTCCTGGCTGAATCCGAGAAAGTCAAAGAAGAACGGGTCCTCGAACAAATCGGCTCGCAATCGTCCACCACCCCGCAGCGCAATATCCTGGCCGGTCACGCCGCGCGCAGCGAGCACCGTGTTCCCGTTGAACTTGTACAAGACCGACACGTTTTGCGTGCCCGTCAACCGATTGAACGCCGAAAAACGGACGGCGATCGTAAAGTCCCGGATGGCGTCGCCGTCCCGATCAATGTCGAACTCGTAAGCCGTCGATGGGTTAAAGGTTGTCGGGCTCAGGATTCCCGCGGCGGGATTAACGGTCATTACCATCGCCGTGTGGTCGGCGGTGTCTGTCGACTGAAAAATGTACGTGTCGTTAATGTCCATCCTGCCGTCGATCAAAATCGAGGGGGCGTCAATGTGGTCAGCGGCAAAGGTGGTTTCAGCGAAAAGCATCGCCGCAAGTACGGCGATGGAGAGGCGGATATGAGATTTGAATCCCGGCATCAGTGTGCTCCAAAAACATGGGGTGCGTGGAAATTGTTCGCGCCGCGCTCATTCAAACGAACGCGCGAAGCAACGAGTCCTGATTGTAACGCGATTCCCTAACGAAAAGTACCGGCAATAGTAAACAATTGCAATTCCGCGCAACAAGCAAGTATTCTCAACGGAAAAGGTGTGACAGGAATTCCCGAAAAGCGCGACCGTTTTCCAAAGCCGCTGAAATCGCTCAATTCGAAACGACGGGTTGGAAGCCCATCGGACCCATCGTCCGGAATCGTTCACCGGCCTTGCGAGTCGGGATCGGCACCGCCCGATTCCATGAACTGCAACAGGGCGAGAATGTCCTGTTTTTCGCACGTGTTCAACAACCCGGCGGGCATCATCGACACTCTGGACTCGATTACTTCCTCGATGTCGTCCACCGCGATCGTAACCGGTTCGCCATGATCGAGGGGATTGGCGACGAGGCGGATTGATTCGTCCGATCGTTCCGCGATCAATCCGGTGTGGACGCGACCATCAATGTCCTGAACGATCCACGTTCGGTACTGCTCGGCAATTTCAGCGGAAGGTTCGATCAGACTCGTGAGCAAGCCCGCGCGGTCCAATTCGCCGCGCTTCAGCTTGTCGAGTGTGTCGCGCAGGTTGGGGCCGACCTCGCCTCCTTCTCCGTCACCAATGCGATGGCACTGAATGCAGGAGAGTTCCGTAAAGAGGGCGCGGCCGCGTTCAAAGGCGCGCGGAACCTGGGCTCCGTGCACCCCGCCCTCCAGTTCGGCGCGCGTCCATTCCCGCACAAACGGTCGCGCGGCGATCTCGGCGTCGACCGTTGGAACGAGCGCCTCGATCGGTGCCGTTGAAAGGTCCTTCACGACATGCATCACGCCGTACATCCGCCGCCAGTGGCCCGGATACGTGCAAACATAGGGGTAGTCCCCCGGGTCCGCCGGCGCGAGCAACTCCATTTGCTGAACCTGTCCGGCTTGCAACATTCGCGACGCATGGAGGACTTCGGGGAGCGCGGGAACATAGCCGCGTCGCGCTGCGTCCGGGTCGGTCGCCATCAACTCGGCGGCAATTCCGACCCGCGCGTACGCGCCGGGCGAGGTGATCACGACGTTGTGCGGCATGATATCGGTATTGTCAAGAACGAGCTGGAAGGGCTTTCCCGCTTCCACAAAAAACTGCGACCGGTCGTACTGCATCCGGTGAGGGATCGGGCGAAGAACAATGACATTGACACCGAGTTCGTCGAGCTGGCGCAGGTACTTGTCCGTCGCCCCGGCGGGGAGCGCGGTCACAAGCTTTCTGGCAAGCGAAATTTCATCGAGCGCCGGTGGCCGGGTCCTTTCCCGCGTCGACAGTGCCGCGAGCCAGTCGATCAGGTTTTCAACGAGCGGTTCGATTCGATCCCGGGACCAGCTTCTCCCTGGCAGCCGCGCCAAACCGCGCACCGCCTGGCTGCGACTCGTGCCCGCGCCGATCAGGTCGGCAAGTGCCTCGAACGTGCCCTGCTCGCCCGGTGCAAGATTGACGATCGCTTCGATCGCCGCGTTGCGGATTGCCGTTGCGGCACTTCCAGCGAGCGAAATTTCCACGTCGGACCGCGGCGCGGCAATTCCGGATTTTTCAAAAACGGGCTGGCGCAAATCATTGAGCGCACGGATGGTAAAGCCCTCCAGCCGTTGTCCATGTTCCTCTTCGTTCCTGTTCCAGACGACAAGTCGGTCGAGCGAATACTCGCGACCGAGATCGACTTCCCACCACGGGTTCGACTGATCCTCGATCGTGTGTGACTGCTTTCCGGACTCATAAAGCGGACTGGTCTCCCCGTCGATCGCGAGTTCGGGACCTCCCCCGTGTTGCGTGCTGGATTGCGTGGCGGTTCCCGCCTGTGCGACGTTCCGACCCTCGGAAAAGACCTCGACTTCGGCCAGCGTCAGCGTTCGCGCCTCGCCAGGCAATTCGATGCGGACGTAGCGGCCCACCGTACCGGGGTGGTCCCCGATTGCCTCTTCGATTTGCACCGGCAGCGCCGAGAACAATTCCATCACGCGCGGCGCAAGGCTGGCCTTTAGTGCCGGATCGTCAACCAGCGCCATTGCCGCGACGAGGTCCCGGAACCGGTCGGGAGACGACAGGGCGTCATTCCACAGCAGGTCGATTGGCTGGCCGGCGCGAATCAGCATCGCGAAGGCAATCTGGCGTGTAACCGCCCGTCGCCCGCGGGCGGCCAGTTCCACAAGTCGCGGGATGTAAGGCACATGGTCGACCGTGGCGGATTCCGTCGCGTGTGGCGAACGCCCGTCTCCATGGAGGAATAGATGCGTCAGGTCGGCAAGGACGCTTTCCGCATTCGTCGCGTCGCTGGCGTCCAGCCGCGCGATTGCCGCAAGCAATTCCGCGCGCCCGTCCGTTTCGCGCTCCCGCGCCAAATCCGCAGCCGCCTTCATCCGCGTTTCGTGCAGTACACCGGGACGCGACAACAGCTCGTCCAGCACAACGGGTGTGCGAGCCATCAAGGCGATTTCACCAGGCGACATCCGTTCCATGATGTAACGCAACCCCGGCTCGTTTTCGCCGGGCCATGGCTGGCCGGAAGAGGCCGCGTCGCGCCAAAAGGACTCGCACGCTCGCATCGTTTCATTCAGACAATAATCGATAAACCGGTCGCGCGGATGACGAAGGACCTGCAAGGCGATTTCGGCGGCCCGGAGCGAAGGACGGAAACTCACCGCGCGGACCGCTTCCAGACGAACGCGCGGATGCGGGTCGTTGACCGCTCTTTCGAGCAACTCCATCCGGTCGCTGATTTCGTCCGGTGCATTGCCGAGGACCCGCACGGCCGCGGCGCGAGCTTCGGGCAATTGGGAACGCAACAGCCGGCGGAGCAATGGTTGGCTAACGGCGAGATGCTGGCGCGTCACCCAGAGCGCTTCGAGCAAGTGGTGCTGCAATTGCGGGTCGTCCGCCGACAGTCCCGCAACCCATTGAGTAACCGCCGCAAGCACTTGTTCCCCGTCGCGCCCGCCCAACTCCAGCCGCGTCCGGTAACGCGCCCGATTGAAAGGCGATTTCAACTGGTCCAGCAATTCCGCTATCGAAAGTCGCGTCAAGTCGACCGGGACGTCGAGCGGCCGACGGTCAAACGTCACGCGATAGACGCGCCCGTGGACCTTGTCCCGATTCGGATCGCGAAGGTTGTGTTGCATGTGGCCAATGATTGGGTTCTGCCAGTCGATAAACCAGATCGCACCGTCGGGTCCCATTTCGATGTCGACCGGGCGAAAGTTTGGATCGGTGGAACTCACGATCGGTTCAACTTCGGTCGCCGAGAAACCTGACTCGTCGTTGTGAATCCTGTATTGCAGCAATCCCTGGAACCCGATCACGTTGGCGATCAGGTAGTTGCCTTGCAAATCGTCCGGAAAATTCCCGCCGGAAAGAATCTCGGTGGCACCCGACGGCCGCACCCATTGTTCAAAAAACGGAAAATAGGGGCTGTGCTTTTGCGGATAGTCGAGCCTCCCTGAAAACGGCGCGGCGTAATAATTCACGTTCCCCGTGCCGTCTGTGACGAAGTCCTGACCCCAGTAGTCAAACACGTGACCGTGCGGATTGGCAAACGGATACGTGATGTACGCCTCGATCGACTGACGCCGCGGCTCGTAGCGAAAGACGCCCGCATCGACGAGGCGCAGCGGCGGGCCGAGCGGACTTTCGATCTGCGAATGATGAAAAGTGCCTTCCTGGAAATACAATCCGCCATCGGGACCCATCGTGAAGCTGTTTGACGTGTGATGCGTGTCCGCTGAATCAAGGCCGTGGAGGATTCGCATTCGCACGTCCGCCACGTCGTCGCCGTCGGTGTCCTTGAGAAACCACAAGTCGGGTGCCTGGGCAACGATCACACCGCCATTCCAGAACTCGAAACCCGTCGGGTTGTGCAACTTGTCGGCAAAGACCGTCACCTTGTCCGCCGAACCATCACCATCCCCGTCGGAAAAAATGAGCAGCTTGTCGTTCATTTCACCGGCACCAGGCTCCCAGTGCGGATAGCTGGGCCAGACCGCGACCCACAGCCGGCCGCACGGGTCAAAGGACATTTGCACGGGACTGGCAAGTTCGGGAAATTGCTCTTCCGATGCGAAGAGCCGGACCGTCATCCCCTCGTGAACCTTCATTTGCGTGATCGCCTCGACACCGCCGAGAAAAACGTGTGTCGCGTCAGGCCCCTCGCCTGGTTTATTCGAGACGACGGGGATTGCGCGAGGTGCGCTGTCGTCGTCGGGCATGTAGTCTCCGCCGCCGGTACGGGCGTGAATTCGCATGTCGCGCTGGGCGGTCAGATAATCGAGAATCTCCATTTCCCGCGCGGCGACTTCGCGATTGGTCTGATCATCCGAAAAGGCGAGATCGGCGCGACCTCCGTAAATCGAATAGCCATCGGTGGTGCGATACCGGTGAAACCAGTGCCAGTTCTTGTCGCGGACCGCTTCGCGAATCGACGTTAGCCTCAGCGGGTCCTTCGTTTTTTCGACAGGGCCGAAAAGTGACTGGGTGATGATTTCCGCGAGGACCTGGTTGCCTGCTTCATTCAGATGGACGCCGTTGATGGTATAGCGGAGATCGGTGCTCGATTGCCAGACCTCGAGCGTCGGCTGGAAAACGTCAACGAACAGCACTTGCTCGGTGTTGGCCACTTTTCGCATTGCGTCGGTATAACTTGCCAGCCGCGTGTTGATCTCGCTGAAACGAGGCATGTGGGCCTCGATTCCCGGTATGCCGGCCGGCGGTGCGGCGCGTGATTTGGCGCGCAGTTCCTCGCAGGCGGCGGGCGAAACCAGGACGATCGCCGGCGGAGACTCGCCGTTGTACTTTTGCGTCCGCGTCTGAATGACAAAACGGGTCAATTCCTCGCGAAATGATTTGAGGCCCTCGTCGCCCGCAAAGGACTCGTTGTATCCGAACATGGCGAGCACTACGTCCGTCTCGCAACGGCGCAACCACTCGTCGGTCGTTCCAAAGTCCTTGCTCCTCAGCCGCGTCGCCAGCTCATCACCGGAAAAACCGAGATTGCGAAAGACGAGTTGGCGATCGGGAAAACGCGCTTGCCACATCGTTTCGAGCCAACCGTCGTGCTGCATCCGCTCGGCGAGCGTGTTGCCGATAATGCTGATCCGGTCGCCGGTGTTCAGTTCCAGTGACTGGGCAGTTGCCAGGCGCAAATCCACTGAAACGGCAAAAAGCCAGGGCAAAAGAAACAAGAATTGGCGCGTCAGGGAATCATTCATTGGCTGTTAATCGGAGATGAGGCTCATGAACTCGGCGCGGGTCGACTGGCTGTCCTTAAAGATTCCACGCAAGGCGCTGGTGACGGTGCGACTGCCGGGCTTGCGGACTCCGCGAATCGACATGCACGAATGCTCGGCGCTGATGACCACGGCGACGCCAGTGGTATGCAGATGTTGCTCGATCAACTCGGCGATTTGCTGCGTCATTCGCTCCTGGACTTGCGGGCGCGCGGCGACCTCCTCGACGACCCGGGCAAGCTTGCTCAGACCCGTGACCTTGCCATTGGGAATGTAGGCGACGTGGGCGACTCCGCTGAACGGCAACAGATGGTGCTCGCACATGCTCGTAAACGTGATGTCACGAACGAGCACCATCTCGTCATACGTTTCCGGAAAGACCGTCGCCAGATGGCGGGCGGGATCAAGATGCAGGCCGCGAAACATCTCGGCATACATCGACGCGACGCGACGCGGCGTTTCAAGCAGACCGGGCCGGTCCGGGTCCTCACCGACCGCGCGAAGGATCGTCCGCACGGCCTGGCGGATCGCGGCGAGGTCGACAGTTGTTGTTTGGCCGTCGTGCGAGTCGTCGTTGCTTTGGTTCAATGGGTTTTCCGTAAGATATGAGTAAGGCTGTGTATAGCTGGACAGCGCCACGTTGTCAGTGCAGTCGTGTGAATCGCAGTGTTTGTAGCTGCCGTTGCCAAACGGCGGGAATTCCGGTTTCGCCAGTGAATATCCACGCTTTGGCAAGCGTGGCTAAGTCGAAAATGGCGCTGCGTCGAAATGGCGCTGTCCAATTAGGAGGAATTAGAGGATAATCCTGCTGGTTTCAGGATAACCGATGGGCCGGGGGATTTCGAGAGATTGGCCAGACGCCACGAGCGTTGCACGTCGTCGGGTGCCGACCTGCGTCAGATGCTCGCCAGTTCGTTCTGCTCGATGACCAGGCGTGCGACCGTTCCGTAGCGGAACTCGCGGAGAGTTGCGATCTGGGTCGATGGCAACATTCGTCCTTTGGAATTTGACGCAGAGTCGCAACGATGCAAAGACGCGGAGGAAAACGACCTTCGGCGCCTTCGCGTCTCCGTGCCTCTGCCTTCCATTCCTTCGGAGGAACCGACTAACTGCTGAGCGTGTCGACCTGTTCGCGCGTGACCTTGAAAGGCTGCACACGACTATCCTCGACCCCAAAAAGTACAATGTCCCCTTTCTCCCTTTCGACCCCAAAAAAGTACAATGTCCCACTTTCCCCTTCGTCGGAACGAGCACAGCAGGGATCGTATCGCTTTGGTAAACCAGGTTGAGGCAGATTTTGGAGTGCCCCGGCTTGGAGGAGCTTTGGATTGCCAGCCGTTCACTTGTCGCACCCGGACGGTTCGATGCACAAATAAGTTACTTGGAGAACGCATCCAAAGCGGTGCCAAAGCACCGCACTCCAGAAGGGCGCGCACACCAGAGACCAACGCGAAGGCGAACGCCGCTGTCAGAATTCTTGAGCCCGTCGACGGCGGCGGAATACAAACAATGCAATACCGGCGGCGCCCAGCAATGCAAACGTTCCCGGTTCGGGTACGACGGTGAAAGCCTGAGCAGTCACGTCGTTCGCACCGAACGGGCTGCCGGTGCCGTAGAAAATCTGGAAGCCGACGTTGTCCGTCGACAGAAATCCTCCGCTGGGCACGTTGGTAAACACGCCCGACAGACTGGACGAGGTTGCCAGCGTAAACATATCGCCGATCTGGACGCTTGACTCAAAGCCGTTAATCAAGTCCAGCGACAAGGTGCCATCCAGCATCAGGGTGCCGGTGACGTCATTACTGGGTCGATTGGGCCAAACCGCCAATTTCCATGAACCAGTCGCTGCCACTGCCCAAATCAAGATCGCCGTCGACGGTGAGCTGGCCGGCCGAAAAGCCTGGCGAGATCGTGCCGCCCGTGTTGTTCACGTCGGCGAACAACGTTCCATCGCCAATGATCTGACCGCCCTGAATCGCGAGGACTGAGGTGGAACTCACATCTCCACCGTCCAGTGAAAGGACTCCCGCAGTCTGCGTGTAGCCGCCATTGAAGGCCAGCGTGCCGCTGTCGACGTTGACGGTGCCGGAGTTGTTGAGGGCGGTGCTGAAGGTCGTCGTCCCCGTGCCGCCACTTTTGGTGAAGGTACCGGCGTTGTTGAACTGCGTCCGCACACCACCCTGGTTGAAAGCGAAGTTGCCGTTGAAGTCGGTGTCGAAAGTCGCACCGGCCTGGTTGTTGAAGATCGCGCCGCCGCGGCTGTTGAAGTTACCCGCTGTCCACGTCGCCGCACCGGCGTTGTTGATTTGTGCGCCGCTAAAGGATTTCGTGCCGTCACTCAATAGCTCCGTGCCCGAATCCCCTGGCCTAAAAGACCGTCACGTTGTCGAACGCGAATTGCGACGGGATGATTCCGTAGATCGTTCGCGTGAAATACAGATCGACAACGTCCGCCAGACGCTGGATCGGCTGCTTCGGAACGAGCACGATGTCCGAATCGCGGAGCCAGATTTCGTCGGAAGGGAATGGCCGCTTGCCGTGCAGTCCGCCCGCCAGATCAAGCCGCAATGCCATCAACCGCCAGCTCTCGTCGCGACGGAAGACGACGATCTGGCGGAGATTTCCGCCGGAGTTCCAGCCACCCCCGAGCGCCACCGCCTGCATCGCCGAGGTCGGTCCCGTCAACTCGATGCGACCCGGCTGGCGGACTTCACCCAGTACATAGATGAACCGCGGTGCGCGCTGGACGAGGACCGGAGTGATCTCGAAGCCCTGAATTCGCTGGCGGTAGCGCATGTTCACTTCACGCTTGAGTTCATCCAGCGTCAGTCCGACCGCCGGGATGCTGCCTATCATCGGCAACTGGACCGTGCCGTCCGGCGAGACCGTTGCCTCGCGCCCCTGGCCGCCGCTTCCAAAGCGGGCGTCGACCGCGTCGATCAGGTCCTGGGTCCGTGTGTCGGTGGTCGTTCCGCGAACGACGATTGCCGGATCGGTTTCAAAGAATTCGTCGTATCGGTCGTTGAGATCACGCTGCAATTCCTCAATCGTCTTGCGGGCGGCCATGACACGGCCTATCAGACGAAGACTGATCGACCCGTCCGAGAGGATGCGGATTTCCGTCTGGTTCAGTTCCTCGTCGGCTGTCGAAGTGACTTCAACCACGTCGCCCACCATCAGCCGGTACGGTTCGCGGGATTGCTCGCGGGTCAGTTGGTAGACGAACTCGATTCGATCGTTGACGCGAACACGGTAGCACGGCACGTGCGGCGTCCGGTGCGGGCCGACGTATTCCCCGTAGGCAAAGGCTTCCCACGGAATCATTTGAGCGTCCTCCCACCGCGGCTCGCAATCGCTGCGACGGCAAGTTGACTGGTCGACTCCCTTGTAATACTTGTGGACTTCACCCGAACACGCGCCCCCGCAATTCGATCCACAGTGGGGGCAAAACGCCGGTGTGGAGTAACCCGTTTCCGCGAACGTGCCACCGCTTCCGGGCAATTCGTACTCGTCCACTTGCCCGGGGCCGACATTCGCCGGTGCGACGTCGACATGTTCCGTGGTTTGCTCGCGCAGTTCGGGCCACGAACCGCGGAAGGACTGGGCGCTCACGTTTCGCGCTGATGCGCCGAAAACGAGCAGCGCAAGTCCCGTAATCAAGCCGAAATGGACCGGAATGTGTGCAAATCTGGCGAACTGGAGACGATTCATGGCGGGTTTCCGATTCGATCCTGAAGGTTGACTCTTTTTTGGCAATTAAAACCATTTTTTTCGCGATCCCAACAAGCCCTTGCCCGTCGGGTTCGCGGGTTCGCCGGACGCGGATGAAGGTGCCGGTGCATCGCTCCGCGCGGTCCGCATTCCATCCGCGTCATCGAAGTCTTCGGGCGTCGCGCCGCCGGCTTCAAACTGTTTTTCATCAACCCACGCCATCGAGTGACCGGCGACAACCTCGGCGTTGCCGGGCATCAGTCGATATTCGCTGGCGGCCAGTTGAGCGAGGCCGGTTTCGCCCAGTTTTTCGTGCGCTCGTGAGAGATTCATCCATGCTTCGGGAGTTCTCCGGGCGCGAAGGCTGGTCTGGAACAACTCGCGCGCCTTTTCCCACTGTCCGTTGCTGGCCATCAGGACGCCCAGTTCATTGGCGCTCCGGCAGTCGGCGGGGTTGGCCGACATCGCTGCCTGGAACATGACCATTGCCTTGGCGCGGTCAATGGGCTTGCCCGCCGCATCGTAGCGGGCCGTTGTCATGAGGAGCTTGCCCATTGCATGAAGCGCCTCGCCGGCCACCGGCGATTCGCCAACCGCAATTGCCAGTTGTTCCGCCGCAAACTGATAGTAAACCTGCATGGCCTGAATCGGTGCCATGTCTTGCCCACCGTTGACGGCAGGCACCTTGCTCGTGTGCGTCGAAACCAGCGGCGCAAGGTCCATCGTCAGTTGTTGCTCGACGTTCACCGTTACAAAGTCATCGGATTCCACGAGTGCGCGGAGGCCCGCCGCAAGGTGCGACGTATACTTGCGTGACTGGCTGTTCATGTCGTGGGAGTCGGCGATCAGTCGCAGCGCCTGCATGAATTCCTCTCGCGCTGCGAATGAGGCACCGCGTCGCGCGAGGGATTTTCCGTAGTTCACATGTTCCATCGCCCGTTCCTCGACGACCGGTGAAGCGATCGAAGGCGATGAGGGCGTGTTCCCCGTCATCAATTCGGGCCCAGGGGAAGTCTCGCCCTTCGGGATGCTGAACGCTACCGATTCAGCGACTTGAGGCGGAACCAGTTCTCTTGCCGGAGTTGCCGTCAAATCGGGAACGAATGGCGAATCAATCGCAGGTGCTTGCGGAGTACGCGCCGCCATTGCTTGAACCGGTTTCGCGGGCACCTGGAACGCGCCGTCATCTTTCATGGGTTGACTGAAAGGCTCCGGCGGCGCGTCGACGGGCGGGAGGCTGGCCACGGATTTTCCAAAGTGCATATTGGGCACGCGCGTCGATTCGGGCTGTCCTAACGGCAGATTGCGTGCGAAGGCCCCCGCCACTCCCGTCAAATAAGGGTTCGTAATCCTTGCCGAGTCAGCCGCGACCCTCGCGGAATCGGCCGCCGCCTCGTCGCCACCGGCGGGCGGCAGGCTCTTGACACCAACAGGCGGAATGAAACGCGATTCGGCGGGCTGCGCCGCAAACCGGTTGACAACGCGTTGCGGGGTTTCCTGGACGGGTTTTTCATCGGGCACGGGTCGCTCGTCGGGAAGCGTTTTCGCGACCGAAATTCCGGAGGCGGCAAAGGGATTGGTGACCTTCGATTCCCTTTCGTCGAACTGCATCGAGGCCTGTTGCACGCTGCCGGCCGTCGCCTCCGCCTGAACGGGCGCGAATTGCGACTCGCCTGCAAGTGATTGCCAATTGAGTGAGTCGTCGGGTATGGACAGGTTCGGTGCGGGCGCAAAAAGAGCATGGCCGCCAAAATACAGGGCCGCCGCGGCGGCCGCCGCCGTCCTCGTTGTTTTCATTCCCGCTTTCATCCCGTCAACTCCGTTGGACTTTGGGCTGGAGATGGATGGGCAAGCTCACCGGAATACCCGGCGAACCGATCCCGCGCAAGATGCTTCCACGCGGGTGACCCGGATTACGTATCGACCGGATATTCCGCGAATGACGACAATTCCGATTGTGCCAGCCCGCTTCGGAATGCTGGCAGAAGGAATAATCGGAATAGCCCGCATACCTTGACAGAGATGGGTGGTTTCACGCGGGAGTCAACGACCCACGGACGTTGGATGTCCGACGTAGCCACACTTGCCAAAGCGTGGATATTCATTGGCGAAACCGGAATTCCCGCCGTTTGGCAACGGCAGCTACAAACATCGCGATTCACACTGCTGCACCGACGCGGGTGAAACCCGGCGATTACGGCAAGCTGGAAGCTTGCGCCTCGTTTCGGAGGTTTGCCTGGGCGGCGGCGAGGCGGGCGGTCGGAACCCGGTAAGGCGAGCAACTGACGTAATCCAGGCCGATCCGGTGGCAAAAGTCAATCGAATCGGGGTCGCCTCCATGCTCGCCACAAATCCCGATCTTCAGATTCGGGCGCTCGCTGCGTCCCTTCACAACTCCCATCTCCACCAGTTGGCCGACGCCTGATTGATCGATGGAAACAAACGGATCGACGGGCAACAGGCCCTTTTCCAGATACGCGGGGAGGAAGCTGCCGATATCGTCGCGGCTGAAACCAAAGGCCATTTGGGTCAGGTCGTTGGTCCCGAAGCTGAAAAAATCGGCGTGCCGCGCGATTTCGTCCGCCGTGAGCGCGGCGCGGGGAATCTCGATCATCGTTCCGATCAGGATGTTCAGTTCAGCGGTGAATTTCTTCGCCACGCGGACCTTCGCGATCGTTTCCGCTGTCTTTTCGCGCAGCATCGCCAGTTCGCGGTCCGTCCCGACCAGCGGGATCATGATCTCCGCCTGGGCGTCGATCCCCTTGTTGACGCAATTGATGGCCGCTTCGGTGATGGCCGTCACTTGCATTTCGAGGATTTCCGGCCAGGAAACACTGAGTCGGCAGCCGCGATGGCCGAGCATCGGGTTCATTTCGTGCAACTGGTTGACGCGCCGCTTGATTTTCGCCGTGGTCAGTCCAAGTTCGGCGGCGACGGTCGCCTGGGATTTCGCATCGTGGGGAAGGAATTCGTGGAGCGGCGGATCGAGGAGGCGGACCGTCACGGGGAACCCGTTCATGGCCCTGAAAATTCCCTCGAAGTCGCGCCGCTGGATCGGCAGCAGTTTCTTCAGGGCCTTGCGCCGCGCCGGTTCGTCCTCGGCGAGGATCATCTCACGCATCGCCGTGATCCGGTCCTCTTCAAAGAACATATGCTCGGTGCGACACAGGCCAATTCCCTGGGCACCGAATTGAAGGGCTTTTTTGGCGTCGGCGGGCGTATCGGCGTTGGCACGCACTCCGAGCTTGCGATGGCGGTCGGCCCACTTCATCACCGTCTCGAAATCGGCGGAGGGCTTGGGCTGAACGGTCTTCAGTTCACCGAGGATGACTTCACCCGTCGCTCCGTCAAGCGAAATCGTGTCCTTCCAGGTGAGCGTCTTGCCCTTGACGGTGATCTTGCGTCCGCGTTCGTTGATTTCGATCGCCTGAGCACCGACGACGCAGCACCGGCCCCAGCCTCGCGCGACGACCGCCGCGTGACTGGTCATACCACCTGTACTGGTGAGAATCCCCGCGGCGCAATGCATACCGTCGATGTCTTCGGGACTCGTTTCGTTGCGAACCAGCATGACGCGCTCGCCTGCCTTTGAGCGTTCGACCGCTTCGGCGGCGGCAAAGGCAAGTTTTCCGGTCGCGGCACCGGGCGAGGCGGGAAGCCCTTTCGCAAGTATGGTCGCGGTCTTTCGCGCGGCGGGATCAAATCCCGGCAGCAATACCTGGATCAGGTCGCCGGCGGGGATTCGCATAAAGGCCTTTTGCTCGTCGACGAGCTTTTCCCGGATCATGTCGCAAGCGATTCGCAGCGCCGCCCCCCCCGTTCGCTTGCCGGTCCTCGTCTGGAGCATATACAACTTGCCGCGTTCGATCGTGAACTCGATGTCCTGCATTTCGCGATAGTGATCTTCCAGCGTCGTCTTGATTTCCAGCAGTTCCGCGTGAATGGCGCGATTCCATTTCGGCATTTCGCTGACCGGTCGCGGCGTGCGAATGCCGGCGACCACATCCTCGCCCTGTGCGTTGATGAGAAATTCACCGTAAAACTCGTTTTCGCCGGTGGCCGGGTTGCGAGTAAAGGCGACTCCCGTCCCGGAATCCTCGCCCATGTTGCCGAATACCATCGACTGGACGTTGACCGCCGTTCCGAGCAGTCCGCGGATCCCCTCGACCTGACGATAACTTTTCGCGCGCGGTGCATTCCAGCTCCGGAAAACTGCTTCGATCGCCCGTTCCAGTTGAACGTAAGGGTCCTGGGGGAAGGCTTCTCCCGCGAGTTTGCGAAAGACTCGCTGGTAGGCATCGCAGAGTTCCTTCATCCCTTCCGCGGGAACCTGCGTATCGTGTTCGGCCTTGTAGCGTTTCTTGATCACGCTGAATTGCTCTTCAAAGGACTTGTGTTCCAGTTCCATCACGACGCTGCCAAACATATTGATGAGTCGCCGGTACGCGTCCCATGCAAAACGCGGGTTGTCGGTGGCGGCGGCGAGGCCCTCGACCGACTCATCCGTCAGGCCGAGGTTCAGAATCGTGTCCATCATGCCGGGCATCGACACGGCCGCGCCCGAACGAACGGAAACGAGCAGCGGGTTTTTCGGATCGCCAAATCGTTTCCCAAGTTCCTTTTCGAGCGTCCCGATGTTCTCGCGAACCGCGTCCATCAACCCGGCGGGAAGTTTTTGTCCGCTCTTGTAATACTGGTCGCACGCTTGCGTGGTGATCGTGAATCCCGGCGGGACCGGCAGCCCCAGTCCCGTCATCTCCGCGAGATTGGCACCCTTGCCGCCGAGTACGTCCTTGCCCACGCCGCGTCCGTCGGTGCGGCTTTCGCCGAAATAGTAAACAGGCCGCGCGGTGTCGGCGCGTCCATTCGAGTTTTTCGCGTCGGACTGGGTGGAGCGGGCCGTTTGATTCTTGGCAAGGGTTGCTTCGGTCATCGCCTGGTGTTTTCCTGTAGCAGTTCAAAAAGGACTGGGTTGGCAAGCGCCAGCGTTCCGCTTCGCCCGAAGGTGGGGGAATTGGGCAACGCGAGGACAGAGGGAGAACGCCTGCAAGCCGCGCATTGTAGCGGCGATACGAATTCCGCACGAGGTGAACTGATCGGAATAACGTAAAGCGAGGTGTTTTGCCGCCTATTATTGGACAGCGCCATGTTCGACGGAGCCACACTTGGCAAGCGTGGATATTCATTCGCGAAACCCGGATTCCCGCCGTTTGGCAACGGCAGCTACAAGCACCACGAATCACCGCCCTTTGCCGCGCTCGAAGGCGCGCAAGACCGCCTCGCCCATTTCAGCCGGCGAACGGGCGATTTCTATTCCGGCTTCTTCCATCGCGGCGATCTTTTCCGTCGCCGTCCCCTTGCCACCCGAAATGATCGCGCCCGCATGGCCCATCCGTTTTCCTGGCGGTGCGGTGCTCCCGGCGATGAATCCCGCCACCGGTTTGGTGACGTGTTGCCGTACGAATTGAGCCGCCTCTTCCTCGGCGCTGCCGCCAATTTCGCCGATCATCAGAATCGCTTCCGTCGCGTCGTCCTCCTCGAACATCCGCAATACGTCAATAAAGGACGTTCCCACGATCGGGTCGCCGCCGAGACCAATGCAACTCGATTGGCCAAGTCCGAGATTGGAAGTTTGCCATACGGCTTCGTAGGTGAGCGTGCCGCTGCGGCTCATGATGCCGACCTTGCCGGGCTGGTGGATGTACCCGGGCATAATGCCGATCTTGCACTCGCCGGGAGTGATCACACCGGGACAGTTGGGACCAATGAGCGTCGAGCCATTTTGGCTCGCCCGATCGTAGACGCGCACCATGTCGATCACGGGAATACCCTCGGTAATCGCCACGACGACCTCGAGGCCCGCGTCGAGTGCTTCGAGAATCGCGTCGGCGGCGAACGGCGGCGGGACAAAAATCATGGTCGCGTTGCAGCCCGTTTCCTCGCGCGCTTCCATGACCGTGTCAAAAACCGGCAATCCGTGCGCGGTCTGGCCACCTTTGCCAGGCGTCACGCCCCCGACCATCCGGGTCCCGTAATCCATGCAACCGCGCGTATGAAATCCGCCCGAGTCGCCGGTGATCCCCTGGCAAATAACGCGCGTTTCCTTGTCAACAAGAATGCTCATGAATTGGGACGAATGGAAAGTGACGGGAAGAGTGCGAGCGATGGAAAGACAGAAAGTAATAAAGACTGGCGTGTCATGCGCTGACCGCCGAAGCAGCCTCGACGACCTTTTGCGCCGCGTCCCCCAGATCGCTGGCAATAATACAGTCAATGTCGGATTGTTCGAGGATACGGCGTCCTTCCTCGACTTCGGTTCCTTCCAGCCGGACGACGAGAGGGACATCGAAGCCGACGGTTGTAGCCGCCGAAACGAGGGCTTCAGCGATCGTTGTGCAGCGCATGATCCCTCCAAAAATATTGACGAGCACTGCCCGTGTGTTGGGGTCGCCGAGCAAAATGCGAAAGGCCTCGGTGACCGCGTCGACTTCGGCACCGCCGCCCACGTCGAGAAAGTTCGCGGGCTCGCCACCATGCAGCTTGATGATGTCCATGGTGCTCATCGCGAGGCCCGCCCCGTTCACCAGACAGCCGATATTTCCGTCCAGCTTGACGTAACTCAATCCGGCGTCGGCGGCGCGAACTTCCGATTCTTCTTCTTCCGAGAGGTCGCGGAGTTCCGCCAGTTCGGGGTGGCGGAAAAGGGCGTTGTCATCAAAGGAAATTTTTGAATCGAGCGCCGTCAACTCCCCGCCCCCCGTAACGACCAGCGGGTTGATCTCGATCATCGAACAGTCCATGTCAACATACAGGCGGCAAAGGGCCTTGATGAACCGGTCGGCACTGCGAACGGTCTTGCCCTCGAGGCCGAGTCGCTTGCACAGTTTGCGGATCTGGTAACTTTCGATCCCCTGCGCGGGCCTGAAATGTTCCTTGAAGATTTTCTCCGGAGTCTCCTCGGCCACCTTTTCAATTTCCACGCCCCCTTCGCTCGAGCACATCAGCACGGGAGTCGCGGCGGCCCGGTCGAGGACGATGCCAAGGTACAATTCGCGGGCGATGTCGCAGCCCGCTTCGACGTAAACCTGATTCACCCGCTTCCCCTCCGCGCCGGACTGAATTGTGACGAGCCGGTTTCCGAGCAGACGTTCGGCGACCTCCCGTGCTTCGCCCGACGATTTGACGAGCTGGACACCGCGTTGTTGGGGATGCTCGATGAGCGTTCCCTTGCCACGCCCGCCCGCGTGAATCTGCGCCTTGACGACGGCGACCGGTCCACCGAGTCTTTCAAAGGCCCGTGCGGCCTCGTCCGGCGTTCGCGCGATGTGCCCGTCTGGCACGGCGATGCCTGCCTCGCGAAAAATCTGCTTCCCCTGGTATTCGTGAATCTTCATGCGAGCGGGTACTGAACAATGGAGAATTTGCGGTTCGGCGCGATTCGGCCTCGCGGCGATTATAAAACTCGCGCAGGCAGGTCACAAGGCGCGCAGCCAAAGGGACTCAATCGGCGGGAACGTATTGCTCGACGGTGGACTTCAGGCGTTGCAAGGCGTTGCTGAACTCGGAACCGAGAGCCGCGGGGAACATTAGTCCGAACCAGCCGTAAAAAGGTCCGCCCGGTAACGACCCGGTGGCCCTCCACGTGACGACCGTTTCCGCCCCGTTTCCCTCCAGCGTGATTTCATTATCCATTTGAGGGAAGCCGGCGAACAACGACGAAAAGCGCACGAGCCGTGGTTCGTCGATGCGCGTGATCCACAGCTTGCCCTCCCCCCGCTGCTCGGTCCATGTCTGCGTGGCACCCTCGCCCGTCGTCAGTTCACCCAGCTCGACGCGGAGGCCGGATACGGCATGGGCGTTCCACGGACTCCACGATTGCCAATGCCCCAAGTCCTCGACGAATGGAAAGATTTTTTCGGGCGGTGAAGCGATTGTCACCTGCGCTGACGTTTCAAAGGCCCTTGGCAATAGACTTCCAATCAGCGCGACCAGCAAGACGATTCCACCAACGACAAGCAGAATCCGCACCAGGAGGTTGAACATAATTGGCTCGGCCAGTGGCAACAAACAGTAGCACAAACAACCGCACGAACTGGCAGTTCGTGCCACGAGTTTATTCGATCGGCCGGATGCGGATCGCGCGGAATTCCACCGGGTCGTTGTGTCCGGCAAGGCCAAAATGCCCTTCGCTTCGGTCCTTCCCTGGATGCGGCTTGTCATCAAGGAACTCCGTAACCGTCGCCAGATCGGAGTCGAGGATGATCGAGCCGTTCAGTTCGACGACGATTCGGGAACCGTCAACGGTGACTTGCTGGAAATTCCACTCGCCAGGTTCACGCAGGTAGCCGCGATCGGCGGCGACCATGCCATACGCTGATCCGTGAAACTGTCGCGGGTCCAGCCCAGCGTACTTTTCCGCCGTGTTGTCGAGAACCTGCAACTCGCACATGCCGAAGTAGGCCGTGTCGCCCTCTCCCGGATAACGGATCGCCAGTCCGTTGTTGCCACCCGGCGGCAGGCGGAACTCCAGCCGCGCCAAGAAATTGCCGTATTGCGAATCGGTAAAGATCGTACCTCCCGCCCCCGCGCGGCAGCGCATCGCACCGTCGACAACCTCCCATCCGTCAATCGGTCCCGACCAGCCTGTGAAATCGTCGCCATTAAATACCGGTTCAAATCCGTCATCGCCCTGGTCCGCGAGCATTCGGTTGGCTTCCCCGGATTCGATCTCGCGAACAAATATATTTCGCCAGCGAACTTCGCCCCCGTGCGTTTGCAGCCAAATCGGCCCGCGTGGCGGCAGCGGGTGACCGCGATTCCAGTGATTGTTTTCCATCACCGCATGATCGACCACGAGCTGGTCATTGAGCCAGACGCTGGTCCGCGCGCCAATTTGAATGACACGAATGCGGTTCCACTCGCCGAAAGGCCGGTCGGCCTTGACCCGCGGGTCCTTGCCCGGCGAATCGGGACTGTTGTTCCACAATCCGCCGGACCCCTTGTCGGCACCGAGTTCCCATTTGCCACCCGCTTCGGTCGTGTCCCAGATCTGAACCTGGGGACAAGCCTTCAGATAAATTCCGCTGTCGGCGCCGGCGACCGTCCGATAGTCAATCCACAATTCAAAATCGCGAAAATCGGCTTCGGTGGATAAAAAGACTCCCGATCCGTCGTTGGCAATTTCACCATCCGCGATTCGCCAGTGTTCGAGCAAGCCGTCGTGATCGGCAACCTTCAATTCCTCCCGCTCCTGCGACGACATTTTTTCGAGTTCGTACGGGTTGATATCGCGCTGTCCGAACCAGCCGTCGAAGTTGCTGCCGTTAAAGAGCGCCGTGAATCGATGGGGCGGCTGGTTGTTTTCCTGGGCATTGATGGCGGCCCCCGCGCCGACAAACGCCACGAAAATCGCGACAAGCCAGAAAAAGCTCCCTCTTCCCCGCTTTAGGCCGACGGGATTCCAGCTCCCTCTCCCCC
>JBGTFW010000035.1:0-27225 GCA_041747075.1 Pirellulaceae bacterium | reverse complement strand
CCCAGGCGACTCGCGTTCCGGTCGGGTCGAGTTCAGCCAACTCGGCGGGCGAGTTGTCGCTGCCCAGTTCCTGCACGCGGTTGGCACGCGCGTCATACACGAACGTCCGCGAGTCCTGTTGCAAGAGAAACAGTTGCTGTTCGGTTCCGCGCAGTTCCATATTCCCGCGAAGCAAGGCCGCGAGGTCCGGCTGCTCGTCTGTTTTCAATTCGCCCAGCGCCTCCTCGAGCCGCCGGGGATTGAGTGTCGACGGCAATCCCCGTTGCGCCCCGGTCGCCGCGTCAAGGACGACGGTTCGCCCGTCCTTTTGAAACGTGTAACCCGTCCCGTCGTCCAGCCATTTGAATTCGTCAAGGGATGTCTCGGGAAGTTCGACCTTGTCGGGACCAAATATGTCCTCCAGTCGCAAGCGGCCCTCCGGACGGATCGTCTCGACGGCTTGCGTCGCGGAATCCGTTAGCGGCTTTTCGATGCGGACAATCGGATAATCGCTTCCCTCAGCCAGATGCCCATCGAGGAAATTCCACGTCGTCAGTCCATCGTCCGATTCCGGCTCAAGCATGTAAGCGGCAAGCCGCGCCAGCGGTTGCGCCGAGCGAACGACGAACGCATTCGCCGGTAGAACTTTCGTCTCGGATCGCTGGCTCGTTGCGACGCGAGTCGTGCGAAGGCCCTGAAAAGTTGTTTCATCGAGCTGGTTGACGGTATAGACGGTGACCGGCAGTTCGGTATCGGCCTTGAGTTGTTCGATTAGCACGCCGTGCATTTGCAGGCGTTCCGCCACCAGACTCATCTCGGCCGGAAATGACCACGCGAACGGCAGGCTGACCGACTGTACGGGACGAAAATCGCTGACGAAGGTCACGTTTTCATAATCATGCGGCTTGCCATCCCGGTAGCCGGCAATCGTGATCTTGTCCGGAAAGGCCGTTAATTCAGACTGTAAATGAATGAGAACTTTTTCCGGGGCGGACCGTGCGGTCTCGACATCCCGCTCGCGCACGTCGGCGAGCAACTGGCGCACGTCGTCGGCGTTGCCTCGCACAAATTCAACGCATTGCCGTACGAAGGCCTCTGTCGCCTCGATCCGCTGGCGATAGGTCGCATAGGAATACGCCTCGGAGAGAATTCCCAGCCGTCCGCGGAGGCCGCAGTATTCAGTGCTGTACCGCGGCTCGTGGCCGTACGTCACCCACGACGACATGTCGCCGCGAGGAAAGTTACCGTAATAAAAGGTCAACGTCCCCGCGTCGCGAAGCCGTTCGGTCACGGCGGGCATCATTCGCTGGCGCAGGTAATGGCGAACCGGTTCGGGTGCCGTCGGATTGTGGGGGACATCGTAGGTCAGCAGGTACTGGTGTTCCGAGCCGTTGGTCGTGTGACAATCAATGAACAGGTGCGGGTCGAGGCGATTGATCAACCCCACCAGCGCGCGGGCTTCGGGCGATTCCAGCTTGATGAAGTCGCGGTTGAGGTCGAGTTGCTGGGCGTTGGCGCGGAGTCCCATACCCGCCGCGGGACCGATCTGGCCTGGCCGGTGAACCTCGTTGGCACCGACCCGGTCGTTGGCGTCGGCGTTGTAATTGGGAACGATGAAAATGACACAGTCGGCGAGCCACGGATGGTTTCCATCCCGCGCCAGTTCACGGAGCAATGCGAGCAGCGCTTCCTTGCCCGCGCACTCGCCGCTGTGAATGTTTCCAAGCAGTAGAATCCGCAGCCGCGAATCCGTCTCATTCCACTCGTACCGGGGATCGGCGACGACGGCAGCCACCATCGGGCGTCCTTCCACGGTCTTTCCAATTTCCATGCGCTCAACGTGCGGAACCATCGCGCAGGCTTCGAGAAACTCAACGACCTGTTGACTGAGGCTGGTTGCCTGAAAATCACTCGATTCGGCGACGGTCTGGAGTTTTCCCAGGTCAACCGTTTGCAGTGCCTGGCAAGTCGCGAAGTTGAGGCCGAGAGAGGCCCCCAGGAGGATCGCGATCGAAAATCGTTGAATGGCTCGCATGGCTTGCATTCTTTAAACGTGTGAATCCTGGGTTCAACCGCACGCGGGGGGGCGTCCGATGCATTTCGCAAGGATTGTAAATCAAGAAGCCGGGATTTCCCAGTTGCGAAGCACCGCCATGCGCTAACCAGGATAAGCGACCCAGTGCCCCGGACGCCCCGGACAGTCTTTTGGGGAGCCGGCTTCCTTGAGGCGATCGTGGGGCAAGCATCCTTGCTTGCCATAAACGTCGCGCGGCCATTCGGCCATAGCGCGCTCAAATCGAACCGTGGCTATCGCCATTCGGCTAATGCATCGGTTTGGGAATCGACGCGCCCGGTCGAGTTATTATAGCTGGTGGAAGTCGTGCCGGCGAAGGTTGTCGAACTGGCAGTTCGACCCACGGCATCGTAAACGTGCGTGACGGAATGGTCCAAGGGGTCGATCGTTTCGAGGACACAATAAGCACCCACTCCCCCGGCTTTGGGGAGGAGGGCAGGGGGGGGCCAGCTTGTGGCGGGTCAAATTGAAATCCTCGTCCATCGAGCCGACGTTCCAGCCGAAACCGTCGACAAGCGAACTGGTCCATTTATTCGACGCGTTAACCTGATTGATGCGGCTGACCGTGGCGTAGCCGCTGAGCGCATACGGTCCGTCCGGCCCCGTCGATGATCTCGGCCTGGTACGTCTTCTCGTTGGGCGCGATGGCGACCGTCGCGAGGTCGTGGGGCATGCATCCTTGCTTGCCATGAACGCTGACCCCACGATAATCGCAAGCTGGAAGCTTACGCCACGTTCGGTGGTGCGCGCTTGCGCATGGCACACTGACAACATCGTTTTGACCCCGAGGGGATCGGCCTGACGTTTTGCTCCACGAGTGAACTCGTCCTTGCCGGGTCAACCGATTTTAGATCAGTTGATTCCTCGTCGATGATAAATCATCTAGTTGCGAAGCACCGCCATGCGTTAACCGCCAGAGGCCCCCGACGAAAGAAAAGTCGGCGGGAGTCGTGCAGCATTCCACCTGACCTGACATTTGATCGGCAGGCTTGTCGGGCGTGTGGGCGGTGGGCTACGATATTCTGTTCAACCGCTTGCGCTTCGGGCTTGTATTGGCACCGCCCGGCCATGCGAACTTTTTCGCGGGTCGACAGGTCAGATTTGGCGGGATGCAAACTTTGGAGGATAAGCGAATGGTTAGCAGGCTGATTCGAAATCAGTTGCCGGGCAACCGGTTGCGGGTTCGACTCCCGTGTCCTCCGCTGAATTTTTGTATCATCGCGGCAATCACCGCGGCGGCGCTTTGTCCCCGGGCCGTGGTCGCCGTACAAGACGATTCGCAACCCCCCGCCCGCTACTTTGTCCGCTCAATCACCGAGGTTGAATTGACGGGTGAGGACGCAATTTCGGACGATGTCTGGAGGTCGCCAGACGTCTGGAATCTTCGCGGCCAGGCACATGCCGAACTTGTTCAGTCGGGTCGCGCGCTTCTTGGCTTCGATTCGAGCGTCGAGTGGGATCAGCGCGCGGCTCCCCTCCTCGCCATCGAGACTTCCCAGGAAGGAGTCATTTCCGGCGCGGTTTTCGTCGCGCAGCAATATGATGGTCCGCTTAAGAAATACCGCTTCTCCATTCCCGCGGACGAGTTCACCGGAACGCGCGACCAGTTCCAGAGAGCGAGAATGTGGCACTACCGCGAACTCTGGGAAGCCGGAATCGCAGGCAGTGCCTGGTTCCGCCACCAGACAATCAAGACGGCCCGTGAGCTTGGCGAGTCGGAACCGAATGACGAGAGAGCGAATCGCTTTCAAAGGCAGCGTCGCGACCTGGACGACTCATTTGCACTCATCAGCGGAGGCCGCGCGCTGAGCGAAAACCTCCAGCTCGAGCGGGTACTGCAAGTCGGCGGCGCGGAGGACGGCGAACGGATTCCCATCGATGGAATCGAGGGAATTACCATTCGCGAATTTGACTGGGGACCGCTCGTCGAGGGACTGGATCCGCCGGTCGACCCGCTTGCTCACCTGATTCCGGCGGACCAGCACGCAGTTTTCTTCCCCTCCTTTGACGCACTGGTGACGTTGATCGAAACCGGTTTCGAGGTCGCCGGACCACTGGGACCCTTGACGGCCGATTCCGTCGAGAGCGCCGACACGCGACGCCGTTATCAGGAGCAACTTGGCCTGCCGCTGGGCACCGTGCAAAAAATCTTCGGTCCGAAACTGATCAAGAGTATCGCTATGACCGGCGGCGACCCGTATTTTCGCACGGGAACCGATGTCGCCGTGCTGTTTGAAGCGGTCGATGGAGAGGCGTTGCATGCCGCCTTGCAAGCGACGATTGCCGCCAGCATTGGCAAAGGCACCGCCGAGCCGCAGTCGGGAACTATCGGCGGACTTGAATACACCGGCTTCCGTTCGCCCGACCGGAGCATTTGCTCGCTCGTTGCCCGACGGGATCGCGTGGTGATCGTCGCCAATTCCGTCAAGCAGCTTGAAAAGTTTGCCTCGGTGAGCGACAAGAAAACTCCATCGCTTTCGAGCCTCGACGAGTATCGTTTTTTTCGTGACAGGTATCGCCGCGATGACGGTGCGGAAACGGCGCTGGTCATTATCTCCGATGCGACCATTCGCCGCTGGTGCGGGCCGCGATGGCGGATTGCCACGGCGCGACGGACGCGCGTCGCCGCGCTGCTGGCTGATCTGCACGCCACCTACATGGAACAAATGCTCGCGGAACCCGAGATGAACCTGGTCGTCGAAACGGGTCCGTCGGTTTTCTCCATGAATCGCTACACGATTGACGGGCCCACGGCCATTTCCGAAACGTGGGGCACGCTGGCGTTCGCAACGCCCATCAGCGAGCTCGAGATCGACACGGTTTCAGGGCTGGAGGCGCGTGGCTACGTGCAATGGCGTCAAGGCTATCAGCGGAACTGGACGGGAGGTTTCGATCCAGTCGCGTTGAGACTGTCGGTTGACAAGGACCGCCTCGGTGCCGACTTGACCGTCATGCCGCTGATCGACAACAGCCAGTACAACACAATGGTCGATGCCTCGCTCGGCGCGACGCTTGACGCCGCGCGCAATTCGCCTCATCCGGAGGCACTGGTCTGGGGTGCGATCGCGCTGAACACCGAGTCCGAACAGATCAAGCAATTCGCCAACATGAGCGTCGCGTTCACGCAAGTCAATTTTCTCGACTGGCTCGGCGACGCGGCGGTCGTCTACCTCGATGACGATCCACTTTGGGACGAGATGGCCGACGAGCCAAACGACGTCGAGGCGCGAAGTACTTTTTTGCAGTCGAACCTGCACCGGATACCGGTCGGCATCGAGTTCAATGTTTCCAGCAGTATCCGGCTGACCGCGTTCCTCGTGGCGTTGCGGGGGTTCGTCGAACAGTCGGCACCAGGAATGACGGTTTGGGAAACCCGACACCACCTGGAAAAACCGTACGTTCGCGTCGGCCCTTCCGCCGAGTCTCGGCGCAGCATCCCCGACGAGATCAGTGACGACCCGGGCCTCTTTTACCATGCCAGCGGGGAAAGACTGGTCTTCTCGCTCAGCGAGGCCGTGATCCACCGGGCGATCGAGCGCGCTGGCGCGGCGGCATCGGGCGAAGTCGACCCTGACGGTGAGAATGCGCATGCCGACGCCGTGGACTTTCCAGGCGACAACGTCGTCGTGAAGATTCACCGCGAGGCGGCGGTTGGCTTGCTCGCGATGGCTAACGACGGCTTTCAAAACCAGTTGCAACGTCAATCGTGGTCCGCCTTGCCCATTCTCAATGAATGGAAGCGGATGTACCCGGACCGCGACCCGAGCGAAGTCGACCGGGCTGTCTGGAAGCGGGAACTCGTTTGTCCCGGCGGCGGTGTGTACCAGTGGAACGATGAATGGAAGACGATGGAATCCACCGTCTACGGTCATCCGGGCCAGCCCCGAACGGGTCCGCCCGTGGCAAGCCTGTTGGGCGAGTGGCAATCCGGGAACTTCGGGTTGACGTTTGAGCACAACGGATTGCGCGCACGCGCCGAACTGCAAAACGACCCGTAGTTTTGAGTCGCTCCGCTCGACCCGTCACCGCGCCAGCCGCAGTCCGCTAAATTGCCAACGTGCCTCGGGCGGAAAGAAATTCCGGTACGTGGCGCGAATGTGGGAGCGGCTCGTGGCCACGCTTCCGCCACGGAGCACGTACTGGTTGCACATGAATTTTCCGTTGTACTCGCCCATCGCGCCTGGCGGAGGCTGGTAACCGGGATACGGGGCATAGCTGCTGCTCGTCCACTCCCACGCGCCGCCGAAAATGTCAAGCAACCGGTTTTCGCCCTTATTCGACGTTTGCCCCGTCGAGTGAATGGCTGAACGCTCTTTGAGAAGCGAATCGGCGAACTGGCAATCTTCGTGTGACCCGTCCGCGGAGGCCCGCTCCCATTCAAATTCCGTGGGCAAGCGCCTGCCGGCCCACCGGGCAATCGCATCCGCCTCGAAATAGCTGACGTGCGTGACGGGCCAGTCCGGTTCAACCTCCGCCAGTCCCGCAAGCGTAAAGACAAACCACTTTCCCTCGCGCTCGAGCCAGTACAGCGGGGCCTCCCACCCGTATTGTCGAACGGCGTCCCACCCCATCGACAACCAGTGATCGGGACGACGGTAACCGCCGTCGTTGATGAACTCGATGAATTGCCCGCACGACACGGGCCGCCGGTCCAGTTCAAAACCATCGACAAAGACCTGGTGGCGAGGCTGTTCGTTGTCGAAACAAAATACGTCGTCCGCATGTCCCGCCTCAAAAAGGCCCGCGTCGTATTGGAGGGAACCGGCAATTCCGCTCGCTCCCCCCGTCGCCGCGAACGGAAGATCAAAAACAGCGGGAAGAAGCGGATTGCACGAAAACGCATGGAGAATGTCGGTGAGGATGAGTTCCTGGTGTTGCTGTTCATGGTTGAGGCCGCTTTCCAGGATATGGGCCAGTGCCTGATCGTCCGTCGCTTCGCCCGATTCCAGCAGCGCTTGCACTTGTTCATCGACATAGTGCCGGTAGGCAAGGGTTTCTTTCAGCCCGGGCCGTGAAATCAATCCGCGTTGCGGGCGCGGGAACTGGCTGCCGACCTGGTTGTAGTACGAATTGAACAGTACGCGGAAGGCCGGATCAAAAACGCGGTAACCTGGTCGCTGTTCAAGCAGAAAGGTTTCAAAGAACCAGGTCGAATGCGCCAAATGCCAGCGGACGGGGCTGGCGTCGGGCATCGACTGGACCATGCAATCCTCGGCGGATAGTCCCGCGACGATTCGCTCGGAGAAAGCGCGGACCGCCTCATATCGTTTCGCCAATCCGATTGGCCGGTCAAGCAGTTTCGTCACCGTCCTGTCTCCCCGGTGTTTTCGCAATCAGTTCGCGGCATGTGGACGAGATGGGCAACGGCGAAGAGTCGGCTGGCATCACTCCAGAATCGTCGCGGAGTAAAACCCGCCTTACGCGCCAGGTCCGAAAAGCCTTCCACCGTATATTTGTGGGAATATTCCGTGAGAATCGACTCGCCCTCAATAAAGTCAAACGATCGCGGGCCGACGCTGACGGTCTGGTCACGGTCGCTGACAAGCGAAATTTCCACGCGGCCCTTCTCCTCGTTGTAGATCGCGCGATGTGAGAAGCTGTCCGGATCGATCGTTCCGTCCAGTTCGCGGTTGATGCGCCACAACAGGTTCTTGTTGAATTCAGCCGTAACACCTTCGGAATCGTTGTAGGCGGCTTCGATCGTCCCGGCGTCCTTCTGCAAATCGACTCCGATCAACAGTCCGCCATCAACGCCGACGGTCGTTCCGATCCGCTGGAGCAACTCAACAGCGCGATCGGGCGTCAGGTTCCCGATCGTTGAACCGGGAAAGTACACGGCGCAATGATCGGCCGCGCGGCGGCTCCGCGGCAGCGTGAACTCGCCCGTGAAGTCCGCCACAAGCGGGAGGATTTCAATGTGGGGAAACTCCTTTTCCAGCTCGGCCGCCGTTCGCAACAAATGCTCGCGCGAGATGTCCAGCGGAACGTAGGCAACGGGGTCGATGAGCGCTCCAAGCAGGACGCGCGTCTTGACGCTGCTGCCGCTGCCAAATTCGACGAGCATCACGCGAGGACCGATTTGAGACGCCATTTCCGCGCTGTAGCGTTGCATGATTTCAAGCTCGGCGCGCGTTGGATAGTACTCCGCAAGTGCGCAGATATCATCAAACAACCGCGAACCGCGACGATCGTAGAGGTACTTGCAAGGCACCGCGCGCGGACGGCGAGTCAAGCCCGTCACGACGGCGGCTTCAAAGGCGCGGTTGATTTCGCGTATGGGGGCGATCTGGTTCACAAAGTCGTTCCTTTTGGTTTGTCCGTCAAATGCGAAAATTCCGGGTGTCGCTCCAGCCAGGTTGCCACGTAGCTGCAAAGCGGCACAACCTGTAATTGGTGGTGCGCCGCAAATTCAACCGCGCGGCGAGTTAATACGCTTGCGATTCCCTGCCCGCGATCGGCGTCCGGAACAAACGTGCGATGAACGACCATGCTTCCGTCGTCCCTCAGGTCGTATTCGAGAAAACTCTCCCGCGACTCGCGCCGCAAGACAAAGCGCGATTCTCGTTCAAGGTGCTCGACGGTCGAGCCATGCTCTCGCGCTGGTTGATTCATGGTGGGTTCTGGCAGGCCGCGTGTTCGCTCAGGACTCTGCCTCAAACGTGGTACCGGCCGGCCCGGCGGCCCTTTCTCTTCTATGCTCGTTTTGACTGGCAATCCTGAACCAGGTCGAATGGTGCAAATCGAATATGGTGGAAATCGATGGTGCAAATCGAATGCCGAAGCCCGGAATACCGTCCGTATTCCCGGAAAAGCACCGGGGTTCCGACGACCCCGACAAAAAGCCGGGAAAAATTTCCCGAAAAACTGTCAAGTTGTCGCTCACTCGTGGACCTCACTTGTCCACGGCCCATTCGATACTTCCCTCTGTCAACGGAGGTTTTGGATGGAGCCGCACTCGCGAGAGTCCGGAAATTCCGGCACCCGTCACAGGTGCATGACCCGCCAATGACCCGGACGCAACGGCGAACCGGAATCAGGCCGCGAAGCCATGGACTGTTTTCACTTTAAGGAGATTACGATGCTCGTACTGTCACGCAAGCTTAATGAATCGATTATCGTCAATGGCGACATTCGCGTCGAAGTGTTGCAGATCAAGGGCAAGCAGATTCGCCTCGGCATCACGGCACCGTCGAGCGTGAAGGTGTTACGCGGTGAACTGGCGCAAGCCGGGAAGGAGCCCGGAGAATCGAGGCGTGAATCGGAGTGCTGCTCAAGGAAGCTCGAGTTCGCTCCCCGGGAAACACCCGCCGCCGCCACATTGCTCAGCGCCTGAGCCGTGGAAACGTGAGCTCGTGGTTAACGGCTGATTCCAACGGCTGATTCCAGGATTAGCGTCTCTTTTCCAGTTTCAGCCGTTCAATGAGAAGATGCGCGCCGGGGGTCATTCGGCGGAGTTTTGTCGCGAGAAGTTCCTTCTCGGACTGCGAAGCGTTCTCAGCCCGTTTTTCGAATTTCCCCACCTGCTCGCGACGTTTTCGCCGCCGCCGGATTTCCTTGCCCCGCTCGCTGATTCCGCCCATGGATGACTGCTCGGTTTTGGTAAAAAGTATTGGCCGACCCAGGGTCGCGTATTGCTGTCATCGTATTCGTAATTGCGGTTTATGACAATGGCCTGACGCCGTTCCGACGGCAAATCGGGCTGGAAGCCACAGCCACGATTTCTACACCCATTAATCCGCCGTCCCACCCTCATTGCCTCCACCCTCATCGCCTCCACCCTCATCGCCTTTTCCATCGTCATCGGCGGGCTTGTCGCCCTCGTCGTCCTCGTCCGTTTCCTCCTCGACGGTCTCCCGTTCGCGCACCGGCTTGCCGCTGCGAAACGTTTCCAGTTCCTTGTTGAGGTCCTCTGACTGGCGGCCTGGTTCGGCGATTTCGACGGATTTTTCCGACCACTTGACGGCGTTCTCAAAATCGCCGTTTTCGGCGTAGGCGGCTGCAAGGGTGCTGAGGACGTGCGCTTCCTTGTGGTCGGTCAGTTCCGCCGCCTTGAGCGCAAGTTCGAGGGCACGCTTGCCGTCCCGCAATTCGTCGAAGGTCGATGTTGCGAGAACCCACGCGAGATTGTTGAGCACGCCGTCGTCTTCCTCGTCCAGCTTGAGGGCCGATTCGTAGTCCTCAATGGCGAGCTTGTGCTCGCCCATCGAGAGTTGCGCGTCGCCGCGCCCGCGAAGCGCCGATGCGTCCCGCGGATCGTCGCCCAACAGTTCGTTGTAGATGCCGATCGCCCGGCGCGGCCGCTTGGCGCTGTTGTAGATCATCGCGAGGGTGTTCTTGAGCTGCGGATCGTCGGGGTTTCCAGCGACAAGCATTTCCATATCCTCGATGGCCGGATCGTACTTTTCCATCGCGGTATAAACAAAGGCGCGAAGGAGAATGACGTTGCCGTTCTGCGGATCGAACGCGAGAATTTTCTCGACGTCCTTTAACGCCTCGTCGTACTTTTTCAATGAATAACGGGCGTTAGCGCGCAATCGCAGCGCGTCGAGGTTTCGCGGCTCCAGTTCGAGGACGCGCGAGACGTCCTCGATCGCTTCCTCGTCCTTGTCCAGCCCGAGGTGGGCGCGGGCGCGGATGAGCAATGCCGGGGCAAGGTCGGACTTGACTTCCAGCGCCTGGTCGATGACCTGCAACGCCTCGTCGTATTTTTCACCCTCGACCAGTTTCTCCGCCAGCAAGACAAGGATCAGCGGGTTGTTCCCTTCCGCTTCGGCAAGCGTGCGGAAATCGGCGATTGCCTCTTCGGTCTTGCCTTGTTCCAGATAAATATTGCCCCGCAGGTTGAGCGCCATCGAATTCGCGGGATCGATCTCAAGTGCCTTGCCAAGGTCTTCCAGTTTCTTGTCGAGGTCCTCGGTCGTCTGGGCGCGCAACACGATCGCCATCGCGTGGCGCGACGGGTCGTCGTCGAGGTTTTCCAGTGCCACGGCGATCGCCGCCTCGGCGGCCATTCTGTCCCCGCCGGGCAGTAAATTATATTGTGCGATCGCCAGATGGGCCTCGGCCATTTGAGGGTTCAGTTCGACGGCCTTCTCCAGACGCTTGAGTGCCTGCTGGCGAAGAAATTGCCATCGCGGGTCCTGGGGCGTTGAAAAAACGCGCTCGGCGTGCGACTGGGCATACTCGAGACAGGCGGACGCCCACATTTGTTTTGCCGTTGCGGTCGACTCGTCACTTAGTCCCGCGTCGATCGCCTCCTCGCACAGGTCGGCAATCTTGTCGTAGTCGCGCGGCGTATCGGCCTCAAGCTGGAGCTGAATCGCCTCATCCAGCAGGTCCTCGCCATCGTCCTGGGAGTCCTGGGCGATCGCGGGCGCGGCGGAGACAATCCAGGCAAGCAACAATCCGCCGAACCAACCGCGAAGCATCATGAATTGGGTATTGGATTCCGATCGAAGTGACAATCGCATTTTATGTCTCCCGACTGATGCGTGTTTGAATTCCAGATCGTCGTGTGCCGGGGAGGCACCGGCGAGTCCCTGCAACCCCCCGGTTCGACAGCGCGGGCAAGGAGCCCTTCATTCTATTCAATTCGTTTCGGAACGGTGGCGTATCGCGAGTGACCAGGCCTCAGGTAGCATGTACTGTAACAGAACGCGCACCGCCTATCCATATAGCTGCCAAGGCAGCGTCAGCATACATCATGGGGTGTAACCGGTGTGGTCCGGTGTGAACCGGTGCAACCCCATGAAACCGTGGCCGCCGTCTCTTGGTCAAAACGTGGTTGTTAATCCGGATGCCCTGACGATTCTGCACATGGCCAGGTTAACACGGACTAACGGGACTCACGGTCGCGGCCGGAATTCCACCACGCTGCTGTCCGTTTTTCGTAAAATGTGGCCGTTTGCGATGTGGTTGATCGCCTTCTACGGCGTTTGGCTATTCATCGTCATTGCTGGCGGACAGTGGGACACGGTACGCTCACATTGGCCTATTGCCCTGGCCATGTCGTTCGGTTCGTACATTGCCGGTTCGACGCCGATGGGCGGTGGTACGGTCGGCTTTCCAGTACTGGTGCTTTTGTTCGACATGCCTGGCTCGCTCGGTCGAAACTTCGGCTTGGCGGTGCAGTCGATCGGGATGGTCTCGGCCAGCATTTTTATTTTCTCCGTTCGTCGACCGCTGCATTGGCGACTGCTTCTATGGGGAATGGCGGGCGCGCTCTTCGCCACACCGGTGGGGGCCGCATTCGTCGCCCCGTTCGTTCCTGATCTGTGGGTAAAGCTGTTGTTTGCCGTGATTTGGGCAAGTTTTGGCGTCATGCACCTGGTGAAAATGCGGGAACTGGTTTCGGCCACGGGGATCACCGGGCATTTTCGACGTTGGGATCGTCCGGTCGGACTTGCCGTTGGACTAACGGGTGGGATTGTCGCTTCGATAACCGGTGTCGGAATCGACATGATCATCTATGCGACGCTAGTGCTGCTCTACCGCGCCGACCTGAAGATTGCGATTCCGACATCGGTTGTTCTGATGGCGTTTACGTCGGTCGTCGGCATTACGTCAAACATCGCCCTGTCACAGGTTAATCCACGCATGTATGGGGTCGACCCGGAGGTCTACGCCAATTGGCTGGCGGCGGCACCGATCGTTGCCGTTGGCGCGCCTTTCGGGGCGATGATCGTCGACTTGATCTCGCGAAAGCCGACGTTGCTTGTTGTGTCCGCATTATGCCTCGTGCAGTTCGCATGGACGCTCGTTCATGAACAGGTCACGGGAATAGCCCTGTTTGCCTCGTTCGTCGGTGTACTGGTCTTTAACGTTGTATTCCACTTGTTGTATTCATATGGTCACCGATAGGGGGCTACATCTTTTGCCTTCCCGCACCCGCTCCGCGTTGCGGTAGAATCAATGCCATGAGACCGAATTGCCTTCGACCGCCGCGACCCGATCAATGGACGGAATATCCGCCAAGGTAACGAAAACGGCCGGTGCGGCTCGCCCTCCCGGCCCGGCGACGGTGCCAGCCGACGCGTTGTCGCCCGCGATCGATGCGGTGTTGCGCGAAGTCCGCCGCCGGATCCGGTCATTCGTCGTCTGGCAGGGCGTGCTTGTCACCGTCGTTTGGCTGGGAGCGACCTGGTGGATCGCGCTGGCCCTCGACCGACTGCCGGTCGAGGCGGGGTGGCCCGAAATGTCGTTCACGCCCCGGCTGGTACTGTTGATTCTGATCGGCGGCGGCGCGGGATGGCTGCTCGTTCGCAACGCGCTCTCGCGCCTCCTCGTCCCCTTGCGAAAGGAGAGCCTCGCGTTGTTGCTCGAAAGGCGATTCCCGCAACTTGACGACGCACTGGCGACACTCGTCCAGCAAGGCGAGGAGTCGACTTCCACGTGGCGCGACAACCTGCAGGCAACAACGTGTGAAAGACTCGCGCGCATTTCCATTGCCGACCTGTTCAACTATCACGCGCTGCGGCGAACCGCGCTCGCGGCGGGTCTGCTGGCGACAAGCATTCTGCTGTTGGGGATTCTGCACCCGCAAATGCTGTCGACCGGCGCGCGGCGGCTCTATGCACTGGACGCCCAGCGATGGCCGCGCGAATGTTATATCGAAGTGGCGGGATTGCGCGTCCGCGGCGCGCGTTCGGTGGCAGTGATTTCCACGGCGTCGTCCATTCGTTCCTTTGAGGACTCGCGAATCGAAGTCGCGGCGGGTGACAGCGTCTCGATTATCGCGCGAGCCGAGTTGCCGCACATCGGCAACGATCGTCGGCGGCTCCCGCGACTCTGCACCCTCTACTGGACCAGCGACAGCGGGTCGCGCGGGTCGCTTGTCATGAATCCGGCCGGCGTCGCGCGGGACGGGTTCCAAAGTTACGTCGCGGATGGAGAAGCGCTGGATGCCCTCGACGGCGATCTGCGATTTCACATTCGCGGCGACGACGCCTCGATTGGACCGTTTGTCATCCTTACAGTTCCCGCGCCGGTGCTGACGGATGTTTCTCTCGAGTTGATTTATCCGCGATACTTGTCCGACGCCGCTTCCTCGCGGTGGACGCCGCGAACGGTCTCCCTCACCAGCGGACTGCGCATCCCGGCGGGGACCCGAGCGACGGTTGTCGCCGAGGCCAGTCGTCCGCTCGACTCGGCGTTCGTGGTCGAGGGGGAGGAGGACCTCGTCGCGACGGTCGAGGCAATTGCGAACCAGCCCCGTCGTTTTCTCCTCGAACTGGGAGAAGTCACCGAGGACGTGAACCTCAACGTCTGGCTTCGCGACAGGGCGGGGGTTCTCTCGCGAAGTCCTTCACCGATCATTGTCGGCGTGATCGAGGACGAGCCGCCCGATGTTCGCTTTCGCCTGTCGGGGATCGGCACGGCGATCACGCCCAACGTCCGCATCCCCGTGGAGGGCCGGATTTCCGACGACTATGAAGTCAAATCAACGTGGCTCGCCATCGAGACGCCCGCGATTGACCTCTCGGCGCCTGTCAGCGTTTCCAGCGAAGGCGTGATCTCCGGCGCGGTGGACTTTCTCGATTTGCGGCGCGAGGGGACGCTTGCAAACGAGCTGCCAACGGGCGGCGGCAGCCAGATTCAACTGACCGTCAAGGCGGACGACTACTGCGACGACCCCGACCGCTCGCACACCGGTTCGGGCGAACAGTACACGCTCGACGTCGTCACGCCCGCCGAGTTGCTGCGGATTCTCGAACGGCTGGAAGCGGACCAGCGGCGGCGGCTTGAACAGATTCTCGGCGAACTGGTCGAAGCGCGCGACAACATCGCGCGCTCGATGACCCGCGGCGACGATGGCGCGATCGAGTCGCGCGAGAATCAGTCGCGAGAGGACTGGCAAGTTCGACAGTTGTTCGTGCAACGCAGTCTCCTCCAGGCGGAAAAGTCGAAACAGGAAATCTCCGCCGTGGCGCTGGCTTTTGACGAGATTCGCGGTCAATTGGTCAACAACCGAATTGACGCCGAGGATCGCCGCACGCGGATTGACCAGCGGATCGTTGCTCCGTTGCGCCACATCGCAGACGAATCGCTTGCGACGCTGGAAACGCGACTCAAGGCGGTGGACGAACTTTACCGGAAAGGTTCTGCACCCCAGGCTGCTCCGGAGATCGGCGAGGCGAGCCGCGCGGCTCTGGTCGAGGCCGAGGAAGTGCTCGCCGAACTTCAGGCGGTCCTCGGATCGCTGCTCAAGTTCGAGACGCAAAACGAATTGCTCGAAGTCGTGCGACGGCTGTTGCAACGGCAGGAGGAAGTCACCCGTCGCACCGGTGCCGTTCGCGAGCAAGCAGCTTTCAACGATATCTTTAGCGGTGATGGCGACGGTTCAGGCACGCAACCGGGCAACTTGGGCGAGTCGATTCTCGACGACCAGTCGGGCCTCGAGGAAGAGTACCGGCTGCTCGAGGAAAAGCTCTTCTCGCTGTACCAGTACGAGCAGGACGAGAACCCCGATCGGGCCCGCCTCCTCCAGGACGCCTACCAGCAATCGCGCGAGAAGCTGACGCTCGGTCACTTTCAAACCGCTGTGCGAATGTTGAGGGAGTCGCGGTTGCGCGAGGCAGAAAAGAGCCAGGAAACCGCCGTCGAGCATCTAAGACAATTGCTCGAACTCCTGCAAAGCGAGGACCGCGACAAGCGCATCCGCGATGACCTCGAGCGATATCGCGACTGGCTGCGTGAAGTCGACCGAATCCTCCGCGTTCAACAGGGACTCCGCGGTCGGACGGAAAATAGCCAGGACGCGACCCCCGACACGGCGCGGGAGCTGGGTGATCAACAAGACGATCTGGCGCGGCGCGCAGGCGACTTGCAAGGGCAAATGGACGAGGAACAGCAACCACCCGGCGGCGAACTGCCCGCGGGGAACGCCGACGATGGCGCGCCGCAGTCCCCCGCTCCGGCCGGTCCCGATTCAGCGAACACACCGGCAAACGATCCCTTGCAAAAGGCCGTCGAAAAAATGCAAGAGGCCCGCGAAGCACTGAAACAGGCTCGAACAGGTGAAGCCGTCGACGAGATGCGCGAAGCCGAACGACAGCTTGCCCGCGCCCGGGAAGAACTGGAAAAAACGCTCCGTCAGTTGCGCGAGGAAGAGATTGAACGCGCGCTCGTCTCGCTCGAATCGCGGTTTCGCAAGATGCTCGAGGCCCAGATCGGTATTCACGAAAAAACGCAAGGACTGGGTGACCCGGCGCGCGGCGGTCGCGAGCCAGAACTGGAAATCCAGTCCGGCCAGCTCTCGGCGCGCGAGCGCGAACTGGTCGGCGATTGCGATCGCGCCTTGCTCGTGCTGGAGGACGACGGGTCGTCAGTCGCCACGATCGAAACCGTCCGCCAGATACGACTCGACCTCGTACAAATCGCCGATCGACTGGCGGCTTTTCAGGTCGGCGGCGAAACGCTGCAGATTCAGACCGACGTGATCGAGACGCTTGGTTTTCTCGTCGAGTCGTTTGAACAGGCGCAGCGCGACGATGCCGGTGAGCGCGAATCGGGAGAGGGAAGCGGCGAGGAACCGCCTGGACAGGCGGCACTGCTCAATCAACTGGCCGAACTGAAACTGATTCGCGGCTTGCAGTCGCGGATTCTCGCAAGGCATCGCGTTCTCGCCCAGCGCCTTGCAAATCCCGCCGACCCAACGGGCTACAATGAAGATCCGGAAGTCGTTCGCGCCTTGCGGCAACTTGGCCAGCGACAGGTTAAATTACAGGAAGTCACCCGCGATATCGTCGCGGAACAACAGCGGCAATCCGGGCCACCGGGGAATTGACATGACGCGAACCGCATTCCAGATCACGTGGACACACATCACGGCGCTTGGCGGCTTCGTGTTTTGTTTCCTCGCGGGGGCAAACGTTTTGCTTGACGCCCAGGAGAAAAAACTTTCGCCGGGTGAGCCAACGTGGGGTGAGCCAACGTGGCAGGCACCGACGGCCGCCGCGATTCGCGCGACGATCGAACAGTGGTCGGAAAGTCTGCCCGCTGACGCAACACGGCGGCGAGAACAATTGCACATTGTTTTGAAAAGCGACGAGGACCTTGCGCGTGAGCCGCTGGACAATGCCGCCGCGGCGATTTCGTTGCTTTTTCCCGAAACGGCAACGCTCATCGCGGAATTCGGCAACCCGCCCCCCGAAAATGGCGCGCCGTGGCAACCACCGGCGATTTTCGCCGAGGAAGCCTTGCCAGCTACCGTTCGCGAGACGCTGTGCCTGCTCGCCGGGCGCTGGTTGACGCGACACGCCCGCTATGACGAGGCACTCGACATCATGGAGGGCTTGCAAGCGGAACAGATGATCGACCCGGCCGCGTTGTTGTACTTTCGCGGACTGGCGGCTCACCGGGTGATCGAGGTCGATCAGTGCAAGGAGTCGTTGCGTCGGTTGCTGGAAAACGAAGCCGCCCTGCCGCGGCGATTCGCCGACATGGCCCGGCTCATGATCGCCGACGTCGAAACGCTCGAAAGCGAATCGCTCGACGAAGTGTCACGAATGATGGAAGACATCGGGCGGCGACAATTGCTCGGACGGAGCGGCACGCGCGTGATCGACGCCGAGGAATCGGTCATCGCGACGCTCGACAAGCTGATTGACCAGGCGGAACAGGAGTTGCAACAGCAACAAGAGCAACGGCAGTCGTCGCAGCCCTCAGCCCCCTCCAGCCCGCCGATGGACGAGAGCCGCATTGCGGGAGGTCGAGGTACCGGCGAGGCGGCCGATCGGCGGATTGTCGAGGGGGGCGCGTGGGGCAACCTTCCACCGCGCGAACGGGCCGCCGCGCTGGTCGAGATGACTCGCGACTTGCCCCCGCACTACCGGGAAGTCGTCGAGGAGTATTTCCGCCAGCTTGCCCGACAAGAGGAACGGCATGCGCCGCGCAACATTGATTGAACGACTGATCCTTGCGTCGATCGCCGGACTCGCCGCGCCGCTAACGGGGCAGTCCCCGAACGGCCCGCCGAACCCCTTGCTTGAGAAGCTGACTCATCCCCTCGCGGAACTGCGAACGCTCGACAGCCGGTTCCCCTTCTCACCCCCACTTGCGGCGCGCGATGAAGGAAGTGACCCGTCGCTGATTCGTTGGGAAAAGCGCCGCGACGCGCTGCGACGCCATGTGCAAATCAGCCTCGGCCTGTGGCCCATGCCGCGAAAAACGCCCCTCAATCCGGTCGTTCACGGCCGACTCGACATGGAGGACTACACCGTCGAGAGAGTCTTTTTTGAAAGTTTTCCCGGATTCCATGTCACCGGAAATCTCTATCGTCCCAAGGGGGTCAACGGCCGGGTGCCGGCGGTTCTTTCTCCCCACGGACATTTCGCGGACGGGCGATTTCACTGGGCCAGCGACGAAGCGGTCGCGAACGAGATCGCGGCGGGTGCCGAGGATTTTGAATCCAATGCGCGCAGCCCCTTGCAGACCCGCTGTATCCATCTGGCAAGGATGGGCTGCGTTGTCTTTCATTACGACATGATTGGCTACGCCGACAGTCGACAGATCAGTCACGAACTTGCTCACGGGTTCCATGCACGGCGACCCGACATGAACTCGCCGCAAGCGTGGGGATTTTTCAGTCCGCAAGCCGAATTACGGCTGCAATCGATCATGGGCCTGCAATCGTGGAATTCGATCCGCGCGCTCGATTTTCTTTGCTCGCTTCCCGATGTCGACGCGCAGCGAATCGGAGTGACCGGAGCAAGCGGCGGCGGGACCCAGACCTTTATCCTCTGTGCGATCGATCCGCGACCCGCGGCGGCGTTTCCCGCCGTGATGGTGTCGACCGCAATGCAAGGAGGTTGCACGTGCGAGAACTGCTGTAACCTGCGAATCGACACTGGCAATATCGAACTGGCCGCCCTCGTCGCGCCGCGACCGCTCGGTCTTACCGCCGCCAATGACTGGACGCGGGAAATGGAAACCCGTGGCTTTCCCGAATTGCAATCGCTGTACAGGCTTTATTATCCGATCGCTCCGCGGATGCCGCTGGAACTAACGGCGCGGCTCGAGTTCGGCCACAACTTCAACCAGCCGAGCCGCGAAGCGATGTACCGCTTCATGAACGAACACTTAAAACTGGGGATTGATCCGCAATCGCTCGCCGAGACGCCTGTCACCCTGCTGACTCCGGACAAGCTTTCCGTTTTTAATGAAGCGCACCCTCCCCGGGCGGGCGGGCGAGCTTTTGAAAGCCGGCTCTTGCGGGATTGGGAAATGCTGGGAAAGATCGACGCCCTCGACGATCGTCCCCTGTACGACGACAGTTTTCTGGAACTGCAACGGACCGTGAGAACCGGACTTGAATCACTGGTTGGCCACAGTGGCAACCTGCCCCGGTGGACCTGGAACGACGAGCCGGACGCAATCGCCGGCAACTGGAAAATTCGTTTTGGCAAGCTCACGTCCGATGACGGGCGAATGGAGACGCGCGTTGCCATTGCCGAAAACTCCGCTGCGTTGCAAGAATCCGCCGACAGCGAAATCGTCGTCGAGCTGAACGCGGCGGGAATCGAACGGTTTCTGATTGATGACGATGGTCCGTTTTCGGACGGCGGACAGCCAACGGCAGCGGAATCGGTTCGAGTCGGAATCGACTGGCTCCCGGGACTGGACAACGGGACAGGAGTTCCCGGCAATCGGCTGGTGGATAACGGCCGCGAGGCGGCGGGCTACACGTATGGCTACAACCGGTCGCTGTTCAGTTGGCGCGTATCGCAGTTACTGGACCTGATCGACGAACTGCGCATTCAGTTTCCGGATCGGCAAATCCGGATCGACGCCGACCGCGGTTCCGCTCCGATGGCGATTGTGGCGCGCGCGCTTTCGGACCACGTGGTAAACCTGCGATGCCGTCTGGATGGATTCCGGTTTTCTCAAGTCGATGATCTTCGCGACGCAATGTTTTTTCCGGGTGCCGTCAAGTTCGGAGACATCGATGCGTTTGCGGCGATCCGGCTCGACGGTCACCTTGAGATTGCCGGCGAATCGGCGGAAACAATGCCCTTGACGCACGCCGCCGGACAGTTGGGTCGAGGCGGCGACCCGCCGGTTTCTTTTGAAATTCGATGAGAGTTTCACGGCATGAAAAGGCGTGATGGTTTTTTCGGCGGTGAACGGCAACGCTAGCGGGAGGTTCGATCGATCTTGCGCGGGGCGGCTGTGGCTCGTAGAATTTCAGTGAATGGGAATCAGAAACAAATTGTTCCGTGAGGGAGCTAACTTGACGGTACGACTTCCCTTTCCGACGGAAGCACCGCGAATCCTCGTTTGCCGCCTCAGCCATATCGGCGACTGCGTGCTGACGCTCCCCATGGTGCAGGAGCTGCGCCGCGCCTGGCCGGAAGCGCATATTGTCTGGGCGATGGAGAGCCCCGCGTACAAGTTGCTTGCCGGACACCCGGCGGTTGACGAGTTCCTCATCGTTTCGAGGAAGTGGCTCAAGTCACTCAAGGGCATTCGCGAGATGCGCGGGCGGCTTCGCGAATACCGCTTCGACGTCGCGGTCGATTCGCAAAGCCTGTTGAAGAGCGCCGTGGTCGCAGGACTCTCTGGTGCGCCCTCAAGGCTGGGATTCGCCGGAATCCACGGGCGCGAAATGACGCCGTGGATCAACAATTGCCGTGTCACGCCCCGAACCACGCACCTCGTCGATCGATCGCTTGAACTGATACGCCCGCTGGTTCCCGACGCTTGTTTTCGCGGTTTCGAGTTTCCGATCGCGGCCGCCGCGCACGAATTTACCGAGTCGTTTCTCGAAAAGTCGGGAATCGAAGGGCCGCTCGTGGCGATCAACCCCGGTGCGGGTTGGCCGTCGAAACGCTGGGAAATCGACCGCTTTGCCGCCGTCGCGCGTCTCCTGTCCAGCGAATTGAATGCCTCGGTGATTGTCACATGGGCCGGCGACGATGAGCGAGCGATGGCCGAGGAGGTCGTGACTCTTTCCCTCGGCACCGCGATCCTCGCACCCGCGACGAGTCTTGTACAACTGGCGGCCGTATGCCAGCGCGCGGCGATTTTTGTTGGAGGCGACACGGGACCCCTTCACATCGCCGCCGCGGCGGGCACCGTGTGTATCGGTCTCTACGGTCCGACGCGACCCACTGATTCGGGTGCCTACGGTCCCGACCACTTCGCGCTTCAGGCGCGTTATGAATCGGGTTCGAGTCGTCACCGCCGCCGCGCGTCGAACGACGCGATGCGAGCAATCGAAGTCCCGGATGTGATCGCCGCCTGCCGTGCCGCCCTCAGTCGCCCCGCCGCTCCGCGGCGCGGAGAAAAGGGCGCTGCCTGACGTCGGCCCTGCGCCCAAATCAGCGGGAAACGTGTTCGCAATCAAGGTCGCCGGTCAACTCGCGCAATGTCTCATTGAGCCGTTCCAGACGGTCCGCCGTCCAATGCCGCGCGCCGCCGGAATACCGCGCTTCTTCATAGGCCGACGCAAGGTCGCCAATCCGCGAATCGGAAACGCGGCGGAATTCCGATTCACGGAGTTTCGTCTCCGCGCGGCGGACGTCCCACCACGATGCCGAACGACCGAACCGCGCCAGCAGGAGCCCGTCAACCGCGGCGATCAATTCGCCGGGTGAACCGGCGACGGAGTAGCGCCAATGGGTTGCGTTGGAGTCGTGAGACTTTTTGGCCATGCGCAACGGTCGGTACAAGAACCGAACGACGAGCCAGGCCCCGGTGATGAGGAAGAGACAGAGCACGATCGTAAAAACGGGAGTTCCGAAAGGTACCGTGGTCGCCGCGCCACGAGCCGGTTCCAAACGATTCAGGCGTGACCACATTTGGTTGAGTGCCGACGTATTGACGAGCGACCGCAACCGGCGCGGTGTCCCCCTGGATTCGCCCCTTTCCGCGGATGTCCGGGCGTGTTGCTGGACGACTGAATTGACGTGCCGCGCCAGGTGTCCAAGGACGGAATTGACCGAATCCGCCAGACGCGATTGTTGCCCGGCGTCGCCCGATTCCAGTCCGCGCGCGGCGGCGTCCATCAACAGCCGGTCAAAGCGAACACCGATCCTCTCTTCACCCGGAGCGTCGTCGCCATCCCCGCGGGTGCCGCGTCGTTCGTCACGTAACCGCCGATCGCCGCGCGCTGGCGTTCCGTTGCGCGGAGTCGGAGAATCGCCTCGGGTTGATTCTGGCAAAGCGTTGCCTCGAGCATTTTCCGCGTCCGCTTGCTGTGCGGGCGATTCGGACTTGCCGCCGCGTGTCGCCGGTTCGCCAGATGGTTCGCGCCATCGGTATCCGGAACGGGACGGCGGCTCTTCCGGTTCCGAATTTGGAGACCGAGGTGTCGAAGCGCCGCCGGTACGGGCTGGTTGATCGCTTGTTTGTCGATCCGGCGACTGGCCATTGCGCTGCTGCTGTTCCAGTTCGGAAAACTGGCGGCGAAAGTCCTCGATCGTGTCGGCCAGTTTCGGATCGTCGCCGACCTGTTGCTGAAACTCTCTGGCCAGTTCGGACCACTCACCATGCGGCCGGGAAGGATCGACACCCCGCTCGCGCAAATAGTTTTCGGCAAGTTCCGTGAGGTTCTTGCGCTGTTCGGGGGAAAGTTCCGCGAGCATTTCCATGCCCCGTTTTTGCAACTCATCGAACGGAGTCCCTTCGATCGAGTCGCGCGCGAAAAAGCCAGCCACGGTGAGCTGGCGCAGAAGCTGATCGGGTGCCGGGACCAGTTCCCTGGGAAATTCGCGAAAGCCCTTATCGTGCGATTGAGCGTGGAGGCTGGTACCGGCGAGCACGATGCAGGCCGCCAACGGCAACAATCGGACAAGTCGAGGGAACAGCATGGGTCAGTTGGCGATCAAAAGTGTCATTGGCGGTCGCGCAAGATGGACGCCCCTTCATTCTACGTGGATCGATGTCGGTGCGGCAATTGTCGAATTTGTGCTACTGGCGAATGAGCCAACCTTGTAATCCTGCTCGTGCTCGTGCTCATTGGCAAGAAAAGCCTGCAGGCAATTTTTGCGGAAGGTATCCGACCCGTATCCGACCCCTTTTCCGCCAATGATTGCGGCCAGTTGTTCAACGCGCCGTTGCAACTCCCGGTCGAGTTGCAGGAGTTCCCGGCAACGGGGACAATCGGGATTGATGCTGGAGGGAATTTCCATGCCCGCCAGCATGTCCCAAAAAGCTCAAATCAGGCAAGATCAGTTCCAGTCGGTAATCAAGTACACTTTTTTTAATCCTCCGCACTGTCGCCGATGTTTCTGTAAAAACCGCGAACAATACGAAGCTGTGTGCCATTCCACGAATAGTGAGTTAACATGTCGCCAATGGACCGCGCAATTGCCTTTCGAATCAGCATGGCCAAAACAGCGTCGCGATCTTCGACAGATTCGATCGTCATTCGATAACCGTACTCGTTGTCCGGTTCGTCGAGGACCGCATGCCTCTTCTCCCAACCGTCGTTACCCGGATACTTCTGCAACAATCGGTCATATTCAAATTGTGTCGCATGCGATACGCCGACTTTCATCGAACGCCATTCAACCATAAAGGGAGCATTTCGAATGTTCGATTCACGCTCAAGGCGCCGTAGTTGCGGTTCAACATCACACTGTGAGTCACGACTGTCCTCTTCTAAAAAATCCCGCATGTCCATCAGATGTCTCATTTTTCCCTGCATATGCCATTCCTGAGTCAGGACAACCGCCTCTGCTGCTCCAGGTTTGTCTCCGCCCCCAGACGGTTTCGCAAAAACAAGGTCATCACCATCCGTATCATTCTGTTGATATTTCTCGTCGGCCGAAATCGGCAGGTCATTTGTCCGTTCCACTAGTCCGCGAAAATAGTCTTCAGCTTCACTCCGTGAGTTGACGCGCTCAAGAACCATGCTGCCGGAAACCTCAGTGCCCGAGGGGTTCGCCTCGATCCCGAAAATCGCCTGAAGATCAGTCCTGCGCAGTCGGGAAGCTACAATATCACCAAAATATTCTTCCGGATATCGGCTCCTTAGATATTCTTCATACGACGCGGTATCAGGGGCATCCTCAAAAAGCACCTTCTCTGCCGCGAATGATTTGCCCGGATCAAACGCTTTAACTTTGGCGTACGCCACTTCCCAAGGAGTTTCAACAGCAATATCGATGGGGCGAAAACTGTCTACCAATGCACCCAAGCCGGTCAAGGGTACTGTGAAATTGACAGCACCATCTATCGCAAGCCACAAATCTTCTGTTGCTTCCGAACCCTCTGATGCATTATCACGTGGGAATAGCAAGACCTGAACTCCAAAGCTGGGCAGCTCGTTTATTTGAAGCGCTCTCCACCGTTCGTCAGAAATGTCAACAAATAATGGTCGTAGTCGGGCCGGGTTCCCAAAGAGTCGCAATACCGCGTAGTCCTCAGGTGCATTCAGGAAAAACTGCTCAACCATTTGATACTTGCGGCTCGCCGTCATGGAGCGAAATGACGAGTTGCCTGCGGCGTTGCCTACAATCCTTGCTGCAATCGCGTTGAGGTGTGGCTGGCTATTCGAAACTACCAGCCAATTGCCTGCTTTTTTAAACGAAATATTGTCTATTGACCGCAAGAACCCCAATGGTCCACCGGAGTCAACACCACTAAATGAGGTAATCAACCCGTCTAGTACTGACGATACCGCCTCTTCCTGGTCGCTCTTGATTAGAAGGCTAAATCTCAGGTCGTTTAACCCGATCGAATGAGCCACAAAGGCAACTTCGTCTACGTTCTCGAGCAACTCGGTGACTTCCGTCCAAATGCGCTGCGCGGACTCCACCTGTTCTATCGCAATGATCGGAAATTCCGAATGCAGAAAGAGCTCTCCGACTCCAGACCAATTTTCGTTCCACCAGCGATCAGTGTCATTTGCCGCGGCGACAATCAAGTCAGGCCGGGACGCTACCGCGACCAAGGCTGCATTGTCGTCCAACCAATCCAAAACCTCATCACCCTGACACAGTCGAGACTGTATACCAGTGAAGAGGAGGGATGGTGCGAGTAACGCAAGGTAAAATCGGCCTTTCATTCCAGTCTCCTTATAAAGAGGATGGGGCGTTGCCTCTGCAGAATTGCAGGGGACTTACCTCATTGTCCTAAATTCGTGGCAGATGTCAATTAGAGGAGGCAGACAAGGTGCCAGCGGCAGGGCAGACAAGGTGCCAGCGGCAGGGGAAGAAAAAGGGGAAGAAAAAGGGGACATTGTACTTTTTTGAGGAAGAAAACGGGGACATTGTACTTTTTTGGGCCGAGGATAGTCGCGTGCAGCCTTTCAAGGTCACGCGCGACCAGGTCGAGACGCTCAACAATGAGTCGGTTCTTCCGAAGGAATGGAACGCAGACACGGAGACACGAAGGTTCAGAGGGTCGTTTTCCACCGCGTCTTTGCGTCGCTACGACTCTGCGTCAATTTCCAAAGGACGAATGTCCCATCGACCCAGATCGAAACTCTCCGCGAGTTCCGCTACGGGAGAATCGGGGACCCACGAAGTACGTGGGCTGGCATCCCTCCGGGATGCGGGCAAAACGTGACGCGATTGTTACCGGTGGTGTTCGCTTCGCTCGACCACCGGCTGATAGCTGAAATCCCTTCGGGATGTGCAGGCCAGGACAAACGCCTGCTTACGTCAGGTCGAGCTGAGAAACCTTATGTACCCGATCGCCCCACTGGCGAAGCCGCGAAGCGGCGACACAATCCTCGTGACCCTGAACGGCTGCGCGCGACCATCCACGCCGCAGAACAAAGTACAATGTCCCCTTTTCGTCGCCCTCCCTTTTCGTCGCCTTCAACCAAATTCTGCGCGCCGGACCGCGTTTTTTACCGATAGCAATTTATCCCAAAAAAAGTGCAAAACTGAAAGTTAGCTTAGTCATCGTTATCCGACACGTTCGCCCCAATCAACTCTCTAAGCCTTTGCTGCTGATCTGGATCCAACAAATCGACCGCTTTATCTCGATATTCGGATTTCAAGTCAGCCAGCTTCTTCTTAAACTCCCGGTCAAGCGCTTTGAGCTCGTCAGCGAGTTTTTTGGCTTGCACTTCATCGATGCCAAGCTCCTTTACAATATGGTCAGAAAGCAGCGCTCTGGAAAATCCACCCCCTCGCTCCATCGCCATCCAAAATGTCATTTGATCAAGGCGCTTTGCCTGAAACGGCAACAACGTATTCGATAAGTCGTTAGTAAGTTCTTCGTACACTCTAATCCGCTGAGAATCTCGAAACTTAAGGAATACCTCCATTTCGTCATCGCCGTAACGTTGACGTTCCAACGCAAGCAATGCATTCAGACGCCCCATCTTTTCCCGAAAGGACGTCTGCAGGGCTTCCCGCTGTTCTTCCGTAAGACCAATTTCCTCCTGCATCGTGGTGTCGTGGAATACGTTCACGCGATACATGCCATATTGGTGGGCATCCATTTTGCCGCCAAACTCTTGAGATTGGACACTGCAGACAAAGATAATGACCAAAACACCTGAACTCGCATACACCATTGCTTTGTGACGAATGCCTTCCATCGGAAATCTCCAAATATAGGACTCGTTTAAAAACTGTTCGGATAGCTCAATCTCCTTGCGGAAGCACACTCTAAGTACTTGCCCATCGACAAGTTCAATGAAAAAAGGTACTTCGGCAAACCACTCGTGTTCCGTCGAAACAAAATGCAGAACACGACAGTTGCCGTATAATTGTACCTCGTCGCGGCGTATCGTGTCAATTTCAACGATGATGAAGTTCTCGCTTGCGGACTGACGAACTACGGGCACCCGCTGAGTCTGGCGGCGCTGGATTCGGTGCTCGATTTGCTCGGCAATTCGGAATTTGTGCGTGCAAAAGCCGATTTGGAAAGCGCCTTCACACAATGCCTCAATGAAATTGAAGTGTTGCCGGAAGTCGAGCGAATTCGCCATCGCGGCTTGCTCGCAACGGTCGAGTTTGGCCAGCGCGCACCCGATTGGCAAACGGCGCTCGACGCGGGCCTGTACCTGGGAGGAAGAAAAAGGGGACATTGTACTTTTTTGGGCCGAGGATAGTCGCGTGCAGCCTTTCAAGGTCACGCGCGACCAGGTCGAGACGCTCAACAATGAGTCGGTTCTTCCGAAGGATGGAACGCAGTCACGGAGACACGAAGGTTCAGAGGGTCGTTTTCCCCGCGTCTTTGCGTCGCTGCGACTCTGCGTCAATTTCCAA
>JBGTFW010000034.1:0-36235 GCA_041747075.1 Pirellulaceae bacterium | reverse complement strand
CGACAGCGACGACGTCATTACCGGCAACCATCTGTTGTCCAATGTCGGATTCCAGGGGGATTTTCGTTTCCTTGAAAACGTGCAGTTGCATCGCTGTTACGCTTCGGGTGGACCCATGAACTGGGCCGTCTCGATCGCCGGCAGTTCCGGCGACTGTCTGCAACAGGGATTGGCGGGAACGAGCGCGGTTGTGACGTCCGAACCGGGGCTGTTCGTGATCGGTGCCAAGTCCTACGGGCGCGACCCGCGGTTTCTCTTTGCCACCGGCCTCGAGCAAATTCGTGACGTCTTTCGCGTGATCGGCCAGCGCGATTCGCTTGACCTGTACGCAACGATGGAGGGTGCCGCGTCGCTTTAGCACCGCCCCATGGGTGAAACCAGTCCCGGCAATCCGCCGCGCAGGGTCTGGACTGTGTGACGACCCACATCGGGCCATGACAAGAACGTTTAGATGCCAGTCGTGGCGCGGAGATGTCTCGTCATCAAGGAAAACCTGGTAGGATGTCCGGATGACGACCACGCCGGACCACAGCCTTGCGCATCACGATCACGATGAGATTCCGTGCGTGGGGATCGACCGCCTTGAACAATTGTGGTTTCAGGTCGCGGGCACGCGCTGCAACCTCGCCTGCAACCACTGTTTCATCAGTTGCCATCCGAGGAACCGGTCTTTCGGATTCCTCTCGCTCAACGAGGTCGCGCGACGGCTGGAGGAATCGGTCCCGCTGGGCGTCCGCGAGTATTATTTCACCGGTGGCGAGCCGTTTCTCAATCCGGAAATGACGAACATTCTTGTCGAAACGCTGAAGTACGGGCCGGCAACGGTGCTGACCAATGGAACGGTGCTTCGCGAGACATGGCTCGAGCAGTTGCGGCGGGCCGAGCAAGAATCCATCTTCAGCCTGGAATTCCGCGTCAGCATCGACGGGTTCACGGCGGAATGGAACGATCCGATTCGTGGTAAAGGGACCTTTGAAAGAGCCTTGGCCGGTGTCCAGCGTCTCGTGCAATTCGGATTCATGCCGATCATTACCGCCGTTCGCACATGGGAATTCGCCGACGATGCGAGTGTGCTGGAAGCGTTCATGAACGTGCTTCGCGAGCGTGGCTACGCGCGACCGCGCATCAAGTTGTTGCCAACCCTGCAAATGGGTGCCGAGGTGCAGCGGACTTCCGGGTACTCCGACAACGATCTCGTGACGCGCGAGATGATGGAAGGGTTTGACGAAAGCCTGCTCGTTTGCAACTCGGCCCGGATCGTTACCGATCGCGGCGTTCATGTCTGCCCGATACTGATCGAGTCCGACGATTCCCTTCTCGGCCAGACGCTCGAAAGCGCCCTTCGACCTTTTCCACTCGGACACGGTGCCTGTACGACGTGTTACCGGTACGGTGCGATTTGTTCCAACTCGGTTCGTTTGCGTCCCGCCGACTCGAACGGGACGGACAAGGTCGAAAAAGCGGAATAACGTCATGAGCCTCGGTCGGATCGCCTGTCTCGGCGGGTTGTACAGCAATTACCTGGCGCTGGAAGCGGCTCTGGCGGACATCGAACGACGCGAGGTGGATGCGGTTTACTGCCTCGGTGACCTCGGTGCGTTCGGGCCGTTCCCCGACCGGATTTTCCCACTGATCAAGCAAGCGGGAATCGAGTGCCTTCAGGGCAACTACGACGACTCGATCGGTCATGAGCTGAACGACTGCCAGTGCGGTTACACCGATCCGAGAGACAACCACTTTGCCCAAATCAGCTACGACTACACGCTCGCCAATACGTCAACACGAAACCGTGCTTTCCTCCGCGGACTTCCCAAACAGATTCGATTGCGGCTTGGCGATCAGAGCCTGCTGCTTTGTCATGGAAGTCCCCGAAGAGTCAACGAATTCCTTTGGGAATCTACGACTTCGACGCATTTCCTCACGGCGATTTGCGAGGCGCACGATTGCGAGATGATTGCCGCCACGCATTCGGGAATTCACTGGCGACGGGAATTGCCGGGCGGGCGAAATTTCGTTAACGTCGGCGTCCTTGGCCGACCGGAAAACGACGGCGAAACCAGGGTCTGGTACACCCTTCTCGACGGGCGGAAGGCGAAACCGGAAATCGAATTTATCCCCGTGTGTTATGATTATCAACGATTGGCCCGTGAAATGAAGGACGAAGGCCTGCCGGAGGAGTTTTGCGATACGATTGTGAGCGGCTGGTGGACAACCTGCCTGGAAATTCTCCCGTCCAAAGAGCGCCGCGCGGGCGTTTGGTGATTTGTCAAATCGGTCGGATCGGACAGATTGATCGGACAAGTCGGACAGGTCGGACTGGTCGGACAAGTCGGACAAGTCGGACAAGTCGGACAGGTCGGACAGGTCGGACAGGTCGGACTGGTCGGACTCAGTCGGACCGTTTAAACCCATGGACGTCGATTCGGAACAGGTACAGAGGAGGGATCGATTGGTCGGTTAGGGTGAACGCCGCGCCATTTGATGAAAACTGCGCCTCGATTTCGTCGATGACGCGTTGCGCGTCGCCGGGCCGCGCGCGAATCAATACCCAGCCGCCACCGGCCTGTTCAAGGCTGGTGATTTGCTCGTCCGTCAGTGTTGCATCGCCGTGCATCGATCGCGCGAAAACAGGGCGACCGCTCTCGACCGTGTAGAGTCCGTCCAGCGCGAATCGGTAGTACCGCGAATGACGTTCATCAAGCGACAGGCTGGCGAAGCGCCGATCCTCGACCAGATTGGGAAACAACAACACCGGGCCATCGCCGGCATTGATCCGCGCGACAATCGCGCGCCAGTCCTCGTCGCGCTGGGCCGGAATATGACCGCTGACTTTCCATGGGAGGAGCAGCGGATTGGTAACCACAGCGAGTGTCAGGACGACTCCCGTGACAACAGCGCGAAGTCGGAACGACGCGATCCGCGCAACGAGGACTCCCGCCAACAGCGGCAGCAACGTCGAACTGGCGATAGTGAAACGGTACTCAGCCATCGGCAGCCAGTGAATCAAGGCAACGGTCAGGGCGACCGATGGGGGCAACAACACAAGGAAGGTCAAGCCGAAAATAAATCCCCGTCCGTTGATTTGGAATCGCGGCGGCAACGCGGCTCGTGCACCTGACTGTAAAATCCACAGGGCGAGAACGGAAAGCGCCAGTCCCACCAGCACGTCCGCCACGATGAGCAGCCCGAACCGTCGCGGGTCGCTGACCACCGACCAGTCGAATGCGTGGCGCGCCACGGTGTACGCGAAGAGAAGCCCAGGGAGACATCCAGCGAGGGGGATCAGCCATCGCCAATCGATCGAGCGCCAATCGATGCGCGAGCGGGCCATGAACGCACGTCGCCCGACGAGAGCGGTCACGACCAACAGTTCTGAACCCAGCAACAGGAACGTCGTCAGGTGAAGGCCGGTCAACACCCACGTCAAGGCACAAAACGAAACGAAAACGGACTTTGGGAACGGTTCGGCGCGGTCTCGCGTGACGAACCGGAGAAAATGGGCGACTTGCCAAACGGCCGCCAACTGGACGAGCGCATACGGCCGCGCTTCAACCGAATAAAAAACGAACTTGTCGTCCAGCGCGGCCAATCCGGCGGCGAGGATCGTACCGCACCACGAACCGCTCCACCTCCAGACGAGCCACGGAACGGACCCGAGCAAGCCCAGCGCCGCGATCAGCGAAACTGAGCGAAGGGCGAACTCGTTCGCGCCCAGCAAATAAAAAATCGGGTATTCGATCCAGAAATACAGAGGGACCTGGCTGCCTGCAGCGGCGCGATCCGCGACGGTACCCAATGATCCGTTAACGCACCACGCCGTATGCAACTCGTCGAGCCAAACGGGATCGCCCAACGACGCGACGCGCAATCCCGTACCCCACGCGAGGAGCACGCAACACAACGTCAACGGGGCAAGGCGGGCGATCAGGCCGCCGTCGGCAGCCGAAAGGGAACGACTCGGGTTTCCACCCCGGATTTTTCCAGTTCCAGCGCGCATTGTTGCGCCAATTGGTGATCGGAGAAGGCGGCGGAACGTTTCCAGATTTCCCGCGGTTCGGTCCGGAACTGTACGCGAAAATGCCGCGGCGATCCACCCGGGCTGCTAACGGCAATCGTTCGGATTTGCAATTGCGTCATGGCTGTCCATCCGTGGAGAAGCTGTGAAAAAAAGGTTCACGGGTCGCGTGGCGGGACCAGGTTTAATCCATTCCGGCGGGCGACTTCGCGCCCGGGAATTCCCGTTGCGATGAGGTTCCCGTTGCTATAAGGGAGCCTTGGGGGGATGTCAACGGAAGTCTATTCCGAAAAAAAACCTGCTGGCCAATGTTTGTTCCTGTCGCACCTTTAGCGAAAGTCAGAATAATACGGTTTTTAGTTTAAAACAATTGTCCCGATTGTTCCCCGCGGGCGTGTATGGAACAATTGAGACAATTGTCCTGCAAACCGTCACGGGCGTGATGGCACGCGCTCCTACCAGCCCATCACCATGTTCGATTCGACGACGCGGCGGGCTTCGTCCAGATCGGTCCCGGTCTCGTGCATGTACAGGCGAATGGCATGGACCTTGTCCCCCGAAGCCTTTGCCAGGCAATCGCGCGCCACATTGCATGGGCTGGTTTTCCCGGTCGTTAATCCGAGGACGCCTTTGGAAATCACCCAACTGTCGCGGGGCCGCTTCGTCAGTCGCTTGATCGCTTCCGAAGGATACGATTCGGTGGCGATCGAGGTCGCGACGTCCTCGTTTTCGGCCCACGTGATGATGATATGCGCGTCCGTTTCGACTTCAAACAATGGCATCGTTGCGACCTCCCCATTCACGGAAACAGCCAGTCGAGCGGGCGGGCACCCGGGAAGCGACGAATTGACACTTCGCAAAATGCTCCATCGATGCTTACTGGCTTGAAGTTAATCGAAATTGATTTTTGCCGATCCGGCCGAACCGGATGTACCGGCTGCCAGAGCGGACATTGGCCATTACACCAAAGAAAGGTTGTCTAAAGCAATAGTCCCGGACGATTTTCCGCTTAACTCGATCCCCCTTCCCGGTAAGTGGCAACCCGGTTTCGGGCTATCCTGCTTGCTCCGCAAGGACCGTTACACATCCAGACCGGACGACGTGAGTGCCGGATTCTCCGCGAATTTGCAGAATCAAACCGCCATCCTCTGAAAACCCGGACGCAATCCCGATGACCGATTGTGTCCCGGAATCCCATCTCAGGGCCTTCCCGGCCAGCCAGTCACGCCGCTGGCACCGCCGCAGTATTTGGTCGCATTGTTCGGGCAGGGTCTCCAAACGGCGGAGAATTCGCAACGCGATCCCCGTCAAGGCGACGGGGACTTCTGGCGGACTGGCGAGGACATCGCGGAGCGAGATCGCGCCATCGACATCCGTCACGGAATTTCGCGCATTGATCCCGCAACCGATCACCAAAAGGTCCGAACCGGCTGACTCAATGAGAATGCCCCCGAGCTTGCCATCCCGAAGCATGATGTCGTTGGGCCATTTGATTCCGGCGGGCAAACCGGGTTCCTCCTCCAGATACTGGCAAGCGGCGTCGGCGGTGGCCAGGGCGATGAGTCCGTGTCGCGGGTCGTCAACCTCGAGCGGTCGTTGCACAAGCAGAGAAAATGCCAGGCTGCCGCGAGTGGAAACCCATGTTTTGTTGCCGCGACCCCGACCTGCCGTTTGCTCAAGCGCAAAGAAGATCGCGGGTATCGCCGTTTTGCCTTTCAGCGCAGTCTCCAGTGCCCAATCGTTGGTGGATCGCGTCCGCTCGATAAAATGGACCTTGGCGACCCCGGTTTGGCGTTGAATTTCGGCCGGATCAATCATCGACAGCTTCAAGGCAGTACTACGAGCGAATGGCGGCCATGCGTATGAATTGAAAACCGCGCCGGATTTTCCGTTATTATAACTCCAGTTGACGGTGCTGCCGGTTTCACGAGAATTCGGGGTTCTCCGTCGACGATTACCACTCGCGGCCGCCAGGCGACGATCCCTCGTACTCGACAAAACGTCATTGAGTCGTCCATGAAACTATTGCTGTTTAGCGATATCCATTGCAGCGAGGCGGCCGTCGCAAGGCTGATCGAACAAAGCGACGACGCCGATATTCTCATTGGTGCGGGAGATTTCGGGACAATGCGACGCGGCATTACCCAGACGCTCGCTCCCTTTCGCGACGTTGAAAAGCCATTGGTCGTCGTGCCAGGCAACGCCGAGTCCCTTGACGAATTGCAGGACGCTATCTCGTGGAGCGGCGCGCACATCCTGCACGCATCGGGAGTCACGATCGGGGATATTTCGTTTTTTGGCTTTGGAGGCGGGGTCCCGGTAACGCCCTTTGGCTCGTGGAGTTACGATTTTACCGAGGAAGACGCGGCCGAGGGTTTGCAGGACTGCCCCGCCGGTGGCGTGCTGGTCGTCCATTCGCCTCCCCTGGGGGTCGTCGACGTTTCCGCGCGGGGACGCCATTTGGGCAGCACCGCGATTCGTGAGGCGATCGCGCGCTGCCGGCCTTCTCTCGTCGTGTGCGGGCATATCCACGATTGCGCCGGTCAGAACGAGATTCTTGATACGTCGCCGGTCGTAAACGCGGGACCTGACGGGATCATGTGGGACCTCGAGCGCGGAATGCGCGCCGAGGCGTTGTCATGAACTGCTTGACGAGATGACCGTCGCTGTCGCAATCCTCGCCGGATTGATGTTTGTCACGATTGCGGGACAAGCCCTCCTGATTGCCATTCACATTGGTGCTCTCAAGAAGGTCCGACGCAGTTCGTCGAACCGGACCTATCAGCCGCGTGCCGTCGTCGTGCTTTGTCTTCGCGGCACGGACCCGTCATTGCGCGAGTGCCTCCGCGGACTTGTCGGCCAGGCCTATTCCCGGTATCGCGTACTGGCCGTGCTCGATCATGAGAGCGATCCGGCGGGAGGGGTTGTACGCGAGCCGGAATTCATGCCGCACATCGAGACGATCGTCGCCGACCTGCCCGACGGCAGGTGCAGTCTCAAGTGCAATGCGCTGCTGTCGGCGCTGCGGCGAATCGACTCGACGGACTGCGAAGTCATCGCGCTGGTGGACGCCGATTGTGTTGTCGATCGCGACTGGCTTGCGGACCTCGTCGCACCGCTTGCCGACGAACCAGTCGGCGTCTCGACGGGAAACCGGTGGTTCACGCCGGAAGATTGCAACACGGGGACGCTTGTTCGCTACATTTGGCATCTCGGTGCTTCGGTACAAATGTTTGTCTACCGGATTCCGTGGGGAGGTTCGGTCGCGTTCCGGCGGTCGTTTGTCGAAATTGCGGACCTTCCATCGATCTGGTCGCGAACGCTGTTCGACGACACGCTCCTCGCACCGCTGGCGTGGAAACACGGGTTGCGGACGGTCGCCGTCGCGGGACTGCTTGTACCCAGTGAGGAATCGACCGACGTTCGAGGTGCCTTTGTCTGGATTCGCCGCCAATTGCTCAACACACGCCTGTATCACCCGGCATTCCCGCTGACCGCGATCCATTCGCTGGGCACGACCGTACTGCTGGTCGCCGCGGCGATCGTTCTCGTGACTTGTGCTGGCGGCGGGTTGTGGGGATTGGCGGCAACAACGTTTGGTTTGATCGTTACCTACGGACTCTTTTGGGCGGTCACCCTGAATCGACTGGAATCCCGTGCGGGAGGAGTCGTTCGTTGCCGCCACGCGGACCTGCCCGGGGCACCGCCATTGTCGGCCAGGTTGCTGGTCGCGGTTTTGATCACACAGTTTGTCTATGCGGCCGCGACACTCGGCGCGATGTTTATCAGACTCGTTCGCTGGCGCGGCGCGACCTACCGGATTGCCGGTCCTCGTGATATTCAAATGACAGGAAACGACCCGCCCCGCTCATCGGACACATTGAGTCCGAACTCGATCGAGTTTTAGCTGGACAGCGCCATGTTCGACGTAGTCACGCTTGCCAAGGCGTGGATATTCATTGGCGAAACCGGAATTCCCGCCGTTGGGCAACGGCAGCTACATTGAGGACAATTGTTCTACACTCAAATCCGTCCCTTACTCGTCGGAGCCGGCATCGTCCTTGCCATCGTCGGATTCAGGAGGATCGGCGGACGAGGGAGGATCGACGGAAGGGCTTGACGGTTCCGATTCCACCGAGGTCACGTCGGAGCCGGATTTCTCAAGGACGCAACCGGTGATAAGCCAACCCTCCTCAAGGTTGTGAAGGACGAGGCCCGTGGGGCCAAGATATCGCGCGACCTTTCCCTCAAAATCCTCCGGCATTTTCGAGCCATCGAATTTCTGTTCGCGGACTGCGTCCTCCGCAGCGTCCTCGTCCTTCATCGAGCGATTGAGCAACTGGGCGAGCAAGGTCTTGGACTGGGCCATCCGCCCGGTCCGCATCATCTCGTAGTTCGTGCGCAGTTCCAGGTCCATGCGGCCAAAGTGCCTGAAGTTCGGCGGTGCGTCGCCGGCAAGCTCGTCCAGCGCATTCCTCACGCGCTGGTAGTCCTCCGCTTCGGCCAGTGCCTTCCCCGGCTCCTCGTCCATCTGGTCGATCACCGAAATCATCTGCTCGACATTATTTCCCATGAGCAGGTAACCGTTCTTTACGGCGAGGACCTGTTTTTCAAAGAGCGGCCTCGGTCGCTTGAACTCTTCCTCCTCTTCCGTTGTGGCTTCCCCGCCAATGCCCGGGTCGCCGAATTCGTCGTCGAATTCATCACTGAGAAAGTCGTCGTCAATGTTGCCGAGCCTCTTGTCGTACTGATCCTCGGTGTTGACGACAAGTATTCGCGTCCCCTCATGAGTCGTCACGTCCGCGTTGTTCTTGACAAGCCGGTAAACCGAATCAGCGACGTAGGATTCGTCCTCCCGGATCTTGATTCCGAACATCATCCGTTCACTGTTCTCGTCGATGGGCAGTTCCGCGACCGCGACAATCGTGATCCGGTTTTCGAGCAGCGATACGACCTTCCGCAAGTCGACGCGCGGCCCATTGACGTCGTTTTCCAGTTGACGAAGCGAACGGTCCCACGATCCCTCGGCTGCCGTCAGTGAATCGATCAGGTGACCGACCTTTTCCAGCGCGTTGGAAAGGTTCCAGCTCAGGGTGAGCAGGCTGGCGGCGTTTTCCGGGACCCACGCGGCGGGAGTCAACGCGTCGTCGTCATCGTTGGTGAAATCGAGCATGGCGGCACCGCGGACAAAAGGCGCTTCCTCCGAATGCGGGGCGTAAATGAACGTGCGATGCACCGCTTCATGCTTGCCGGTGTTCACGGACAATGCACCGCCAATGCCCTTGATCGCGGCAAATCCCTCGTCCTGGAGGATTTTCGCGTAATCGTTTCGCGGACCTTTTTTCCCGTCGCGCGCGTCGGCGATCGCCTGGGCGAGGTACATGTATCCGAATGGCTCGATAAACCAGCGGACATGCGCGGCGTATCCCTCATCGTCAAAGAGGGTCTGTTGCGCGACTTGCTGAAAGGCGTCGTTTTCCGCCAGCCGCCGCGCCGCCGCGCCCTCCACCCCGGCGATCTGTCCGACAAGTTGCCGAAAGACCCTCTCGTTGTCGCAGGCCAGCAGCCACCGGCCGGCGATGGCCTGATACGTGTGTTGTTGCTCGCGCAATCCGCGGGGAATCCGGAACGACCATTTCGTCGCCTCGATCGAGTGAACAACGAGCGACTCGGACGTTGCGCCGCGTTCGTTGAACTCAACGGCGACCTTTTCAAGTAGTTCACGGGCGTTCTCCTCGGTGTCGATGACGTCGACCATCAGGACAAGGGCGTGGTCCGTCGCGGCGTCCGCGGCGCCAGCTACCGACGGTCGAAGAATTCCCGCCAGACATATTTCTCCCGATCGTACGTTCTCAAGGTCCGAGAGCGTCATCCCGAACTGGACGTTTTGCTCATTGAGGTATGCGCGAAACTGCCGCACCAGATCGTCGACGAATGGCTTGACCTCCGGGTCTTCGGTCATTTTTCCGAACTGCGATTGTTCGAGTGCCTCGCGCAGCGCCGCGGCGTCTGGTACCGAGACCCACGCCCGCGTGTTTTCCGGCAAAAGGGATTCGCTGAGGACCCTCTCCTGAGCGGTCAAGGGCACTGGGGAAAAGATCGCGAGACAGGCAATCGTAGCCAGCCAGGTGCCCCAACGCGGACGAAGTCGAAACACCGCCGAACAAGAATTCATCGTCACTGCTGCATCCTCCCTTCGACAAACCGTCTCCCGGCAGGGGCGGCCCTCGATTTATGCGTAACATCGTCTACTGTTGATCGACTCAACGAATGCCGAGGTTACAACACTTCGGCAAACCGCCAGATAACCCCGAATTCTTGCGAATCCGGCAATACTTCCTGTATCTTATCGAATTCGGGCAATTTGGGTAAACGTCTTCCACGGCCGATTTTCGGGAATTCCACGCCTCAGGTTACTTAATGGACAAGACCGTTTACGAGAATCCGCTGATCTCCCGCTATGCGTCGCGACCGATGGCGGAACTGTTTGGTGAGCAAAATCGCATCCGGACCTGGCGGCGACTGTGGCTTTTTCTCGCCGAATCCCAGCAGGCACTCGGACTGGACGTCTCGGACGCGCAGCTTTTGGAATTGCGGGGTGCCGTGGACGCGATTGACTGGGAGGCCGCCGCCAGCCATGAACGGCGGTTGCGACACGACGTCATGGCGCACATTCATGCGCTGGGCGACGCTTGTCCGGCGGCGAGGCCGGTCATTCATCTTGGCGCGACGAGTTGTTTTGTAACCGACAATGCCGACCTGATGATCATGCGTGAAGCGTTGCTGCAAATTGCCGGCCGGCTGGCGGCGGTCATCGTGCGACTGGGAGGGTTCGCAACGGAACATCGCGCGACCGCCTGCCTCGGCCTGACGCATCTGCAACCTGCCCAGCCCACCACGCTCGGCAAGAGGGCCACGCTGTGGGCAAACGACCTCGCGATGGACCTGGAGGAAGTCGAGCGGCGGATCGATCGGTTGAAGGCGCGCGGTGTTCAGGGAACGACCGGGACCCAGGCGAGTTTCCTCGACTTGTTCGCGGGAGACCACGATCGCGTTCGCCAGTTGAACGACATGGTAACGCGTCGCATGGGATTCTCGTCGAGCTATGAAGTGACGGGCCAGACCTATTCGCGCAAAGTGGACGCTCAGGTTGTCGATACACTTTCCGGCGTTGCCCAGTCGGCTCACAAGATGGCGACCGACCTCCGCCTGCTGGCCAGTCGCAAGGAAGTCGAGGAACCCTTTGAGGAATCCCAGGTCGGCTCGTCGGCGATGCCCTACAAGCGGAATCCAATGCGATCCGAGCGCGTCTGCGCCCTCGCGCGTTTTGTCATCAGCCTGCAATCGAGCGCGGCCAATACGGCGGCTAATCAGTGGATGGAACGGACCCTCGACGACAGCGCCAATCGGCGGCTCGTCATCCCCCAGGCATTTCTGGCGGTCGATGCAATTCTGGTTTTGCTGGAAAACGTCAGCGGCGGCCTCGTGGTCAATCGTCGCGTCGTCGAAAAGAACCTGATCGAGGAACTGCCGTTCATGGCGGCCGAGAACATCCTCATGGCGGCGGTTCGCGGCGGCGGCGACCGGCAAACGCTTCACGAAAAAATCCGCCGGTACAGCCTCCTCGCCGGTCGCCGCGTCAAGGAGGAGGGCCTGCCGAACGACTTGCTCGAGCGGCTGGCGACCGATCCGGATTTTTCGGCCGTCGATTTCACGCGTGTGCTCGATCCATCGCAGTACATTGGTCGCGCGCCGTGGCAAGTCGATTATTTTACTGAAACGATCGTGAATCCGATTGCTCAACGTTACGCCGACCAAATGCCGGAATCGGTGGAACTGCATGTGTAGAAACCGGACCCAACGCGGCATCGATTGGCAATGAAAACTGAAGTTGAAAACCCCGACGCCGCGCCCGCCCGGATTGCCTGGTACGAGGCGCACATCGCGGAGTCAACCCGTCACATCAACGGGCGAGTCAGATTGTGGCAACGCATTTCATTCGCTCGCGGAATTCTTTTCCTTGCGTCGGTGACGCTTGCCATATGCGGATTCGCCGCCGTCGGCGGGGTGCAAACCCCGTGGTTCGTCGCGGCGGGAGTTGTGTTTATCGGGCTGGTGGGCGTCGCCGGCTTCCATGAACGAGTTGAATCCGAACTGGCGGATCGGCGAATCTGGTTGCGACTGAACCAGGAATCGCTGGCCCGACTCGAGCGGGACTGGGACCGCTTGCCGATCGTTCCCGTCGAACTCGGTCGCGACGCATCCGTCGTCGCCAGCGATCTGGACCTGTTCGGAAGGGCGTCGCTGTTCCAGCTCATCGGCGGCGTCCGATTGCCGCTCGGCGTCGAATTGCTCAAGCAGTGGATGACGACGGTCCCGGAAGTCGGTGAGGTCGCGCATCGACAACGCGCTATTGACGAGCTACGCAATCATGACGTATTTCGCGACCAGCTTCGTTATCTCTGCCACCGACTCGCCTCCGACGAGGGAGGGCCGGATTCATTGCTCGCGTGGAGCGAAAGTCCCGAAGTATTTGACCGGCGACGGGTGTTGATCTGGCTGGCGCGATTCCTTGCGGGAGCGACAGCGATCACGCTGGCGGGACTTCTCACAGCCTGGATTCCGTTGACGATCGGCGGACCGTTGTTGTTGGGCCTGCTGGCTGTCAATTTTCTGGCGACGGTTGTCTTCGCCGGTTCGATTCACATGCAGTTCAATCGCGTTTCGCCCCGCAACGATGAAATCCGCCACTATCAAAGTGCTTTCAGTCATCTGGTCGCGGGCAATGAAAGTTTTGAATGCGACCGATTACGGGAATTGCACGAGAGACTTGTCGAACCGCCTGGCGACGTGCTGGCGGCGACCAGAATACTGGGACGAATCGCGTGGATGGCGAATCTGCGGCGGCACGGAATACTCTTTCTCGCGTGGCTGGTGCTTCAGTTCGGGTTCCTTTGGGATTTTCATGTCTTCGAGTTTCTGCGGCAATGGAAGGCGCGGCACGGAACGAGCGTCCGCCGCTGGCTCGACGCACTCGCTCAATGGGAAGTCCTCGGAGCGCTCGGACAGTTCGCGCGCGATCACGGGGACTGGCCATTCGCCGAAGTCAGCGTGCAATCGGCGGATCAGGTGATCTTGCGAGGGAATGAACTTGGGCATCCCCTGCTTGACGCGAAAACAAGCGTTCGCAACGACGTGGAAGCAGGACCGCCCGGTTCGTTCCTCCTCGTGACTGGCTCGAATATGTCCGGCAAGAGCACATTGCTCCGCGCCATTGGCACCAACACGGTACTCGCGCAGCTCGGCGCGCCCGTTTGCGCGCGGTCGCTGACGCTGTCGCCCCTGAAGATTGAGACGAGCATGAGAATACGCGATTCGCTGGCCGACGGCGTTTCGTTCTTCATGGCCGAACTGCGACGACTCAAGGAAATCGTGGACGTGGCGCGTGATTATGAACAACGGCCGGGCGAAACGCTCCTCTTTCTCCTCGATGAAATCCTCCAGGGAACCAACTCCCGCGAGCGACATATTGCCGTGACGCGGGTTGTCAATCATCTGATCCATCACCGGGCGATCGGTGCCGTGTCGACGCACGACCTCGAACTCGGCACGGCGCGGGAGCTGGCCGAGGCCTGTCGTCCCGTACACTTTCGCGAGTCGTTCGAGACGATTGATGGTCGTCGCCGGATGACGTTCGACTACCGCGCGCGTCCGGGGATCGCGACGACGACCAACGCGCTGGAACTTCTCGAACTGGTGGGTCTCGACGAGCCAAATCGTCATTGAATTGGCTGGAATCCGCTCGCCGCACGCCCGCTCTCCGCCCGCGCCGGAGCCGAATTTGCAAAAGTTCGGGGACGGATTTCGGTGCCATGCACATGACGGAGAGGGGCCCCTCTCCGTGGAAGAGGCATCGGATCACCGAACTGTTGCCGGTCTGGCTACGACCAGTGCGGCTACGACCTGTCCGGCTACGTTGATCCCACTACTCATGATCTGCGAAATCGGCGCAATCTGCGGACCCGAACTGTTGCCTGTCCGGCTACGACCTGTCCAGCTACGTTTCAGGCGCTGCTAAGATCGAAACTCTCCGCGAGTTCCGCTCCATTTACGTACGAAACTCTCCGCGAGTTCCGCTACTTTCGGCTCCGCCCGCGGATTGTTTCCCAAAAGCGAGGCGTCGGAACTCCGAACATTGCCCCAAGTCGGGCAGGAATGTCATCCTGCCTTTATCGCGGGTAATGCGACGGAGCGATTAACGACGTTCCGTGAATCAAGACACGCCGGTCATTTCCAGTTTCGCGGCTTGATTTCGTCGATCTCCAGCCGATATCCGTTCATACCGACCTCGACACCCTTCGACCTGGCAGTCACCCGCGCCGCACCCGATTCCGCGGACCAGAATCCGACGCCGATCCGCGACGAACGATAAAGCCGCTCGTTGGAAACCCATACCGATTCCACAAAGGGCTTGCCGCGCATGGCATCCGCGACCTGAAGTTGTTTCAACGGCAACTGCGAAATTACTTCCCCCTCCTCGCTGGTCACGTGAATGAAACGTGATCGCGAATGACTCGCTTCCAGTTGCCAGACAAGTCGAACCATTCGTCCCCGATCGCCGCGTTCGACTTCATAGCCGAGCAAGATCGCTTCGTCCTTGAACTGGACATTGCGGAGGTGTTCCGGAGTGGCGTCAATGATGCGTTGAATTTCCGCGCGGTCGGAAACCGACGGCCGCGCAAGCGCGACCAGGCCAATGGCGATCGCGAGACCCGTGAACTGGAGAAGTCCTCGTCGGCTCGTGAAAGTTCCGTAAAGTCCCCTTGCAAGCATTGTTTTCCCCGGCACGCGCCGCGCCCGCCGGTCAAGGAGGCTGAGCAGCGCAGCCTTGCCGGGCGTCTCCACCAGCCGGTACAGCATCGCGCTGGCAAAGAGCGATAGAAGAAACGCCAGTCCCGCCGTCGCCCAGCCGTCGAGCATCCGGTGGTGAAGGTATCGAATGAAAATCTGGTGGACGAGGTAAAACGCATAACTGATTTCGCCAAGCCAGACCATCAGCGAACAAGCGAGGAATCGCGACAGCAATCCCCGACACCTCGCAAACACCAGAATCACCGCCGCAAAGACAAACATTCCGCTCGCCACGCGGAGCCACGTCGCCCATACCGGTCCCGTCAAGCGATCGAGCGTGGCAATTGTCTCCAAACGGACGATGACGATCCACGGAACGATCACCGCGGCGACGACAAGGACTTCAAGGACCGTGCTTGTCCAGAATCCGGGGAGTGCCGGACGTGCATCGCGCTCCTGGGTTGCATTGCCTGTCCATGCGGGGCGAGCGCCGGCACCAGGTGCGGGCAAGAATCCGAATCGGCATACGACAACGCCCAGCAAGAATTCCGGCAACCGAACGAAGGGGTGACAGATCGCGGCCGCTGGCCAGTCAAGAAAACGGCTTGATCCGCCGCCTGCCTGCCAGACATCGACCGCGGCGAGAATCCCCAGTGCCCCGCCCAGCACGAGAAAAAACAGGACCAGGCAGTTGCGGCGCGAGACCCGCAAAAACAACGGAAACGACAGGTAGAAAAAAAACTCGGTGGAAATGCTCCATGAGACGGAATTGAAACCGAACATCCAGCCTTCCACGGGAATCCACGCGTGAACCAGAAAAAGTTGCGCAAGGAAACTCAACACCCCTTCCGGATGGAGCGGGTCACCCAGAACAAAATCTCGCGTCAGCCACAGGCACAACGCCAGGCACGAGGCGTGCAACGGCCAAAGACGGGCGAGGCGCGTCGCGAAAAATCGCCTGACGCCCATATGTTGCAGACGTCCGTCGTACACATGCGTGAGGATGAACCCGGAAAGGACGAAAAAGAAGCTGACCGCCGGTCCGCCCAGCGGCAGCGGTGCAAGGCCGGCCAACAGGTATTCGCGAACATGGGAAACGAAGACGGCCAACGCCGCGAGAAACCGCAATCCCGTCAAGCTGCGGAGATGTTCGACGGAATCACGCGACGGGTTGAGTTCGACGCCGATCATGGGTCGCGCGCTTCCCGGCGGGCAAGCTCTTTTCTGAAGGGTTCGAGGTCCACCGCGCGAAAACGATAGTCGGACGGCGTGGCGGAGTCGGCGATGACCCTCGCGGCCTGCGACTCGGCGTTCCAGAATCCAATCGCGAGCCACGCGCCATCGTGCCACGCTTCGCGGGGCAGGATCACGACGTCGGAGACATATTGAAACGCCGGTGCCGCGCGAAGCTGGTGGAAAGGCGCGGGCGGCTGCCGAAGTATCACGCCCTCTTCGTCGCACACGTGGAGGAACCGGTTCCGCTGCTGGCTGCGGAATTTCCGCCACACCATTTGCAGGGAGATGACGTCACCGACAAGCTGACAATTGAGGCCCACCAGCGTCGCCTCATGTTCAAAACGGACTTCGCCAGGCAATTGGTTCCTTGCAAGAATGTGCCTCACGCCGGCGTCCGGCTCACGGGGTGGATTCATAATGGCAACCGTCACCAGTCCCGAGAACACCGCCAGTTGAATCAATCCGAACGGACTGAAAAACATCGATCGCCATCCCGACAGCACATGACGGGGAACCTTCTCGTACCGGCCGTCCCACGCGGCCAGTAGCGCGGATTTCATCGGCATCTCGACGACGCGGAAAAGCAGCGCTGACGAAAAGAGTGCGAGCAGGAACGACACCGTGACCCACATGAAATTGTTCATCGGTGTCGGCAACAGCGCCACGATGACAAGCTGATGAACCATGTAAAACGCGAAACTGATGTCACCCAGCCAGACGGCCAGCCGGCTGCCAAGCACACACGACCAGAATCCTCGGCAGACGCCAAATACATAAATCAGGATCGCGAACGCCGGAACGAGCGCCGACATTTCGAGCCACACGTTTAGCCTGAGTCCCGTGAACGCGAGCTGGTCCGCCAGCCACGCGGGATCACGCGCGACCAGCCACCACGTCAGCGGCAACAGCACGATGGCAAGCGTTTCAAACAACGTGTCGAGAACAAACGCACGTCGCCGACGAGGAGGGGCCGGGTGCGTTTCAGTTCGCCGGGCGAATCGAAAACGAAGCAGGCACATCCCCATGCCCAGCGCGAATTGATAAAGTTGCGTAAGCGGATTCGCGACGATCAGGTTTAAAACCGAGAACCATGCGGGGAGGCTGGTCGCCGTCTGCCACACTGCGTGGACGGCCAGCGCCAGCGCGAGTGTTCCGGCGATCACCCACGGGAATCGTCTCCGCGCCGCAAGGAGGAACGGAAATGTCAAATAAAAGAACATCTCCGTCGAGATGCTCCACGAGACCGAATTGAAATCGAGGAACCAGCGATGTACGGGAATCCAGCTTTGGATCATCAGCAGGTTGGCGACGAAACTCGGCACGGAATTTCTGGCGTTCCAGTCAACGGCGAATCCGGAAAACGGTGCCAACACGAGGGCTAACACGAGGCACGTCAGGTGAAGCGGCCAGAGACGAGCCCACCTTGTGACGAGGAATCGTCGGGTATCGCTTCCCCACATCGGTTGTTCGCGCAGCCGGTCGTAATAGACGTAGGTCAGAATGTATCCCGATAGAACAAAGAAGAACGAGACAGCGGTGGCACCCAGGGGAAAACGATGGGATGCGACTGTGAGATAGCCATCGACGTGGTAGATAAAGACGGCCGCCGCCGCAAGGAATCGCAATCCAGTCAACGCATGAATGGGCGCGACGGCGTCGTGACTTTGCCAGGCGGGTTCGGTCATCCTTTGAAAACTATTGAGATTGGCCTGGTTGTTCTGCCGGGACGTCATCATAGTTGGCGGTCGCTCAATTCGCGATGACCACATATCGGCCACATATCGGCCACGTAGCGGCCACGTAGCGGCCACGTAGCGGCGTCTCTCCGACGCCAGTCCGAGTCCCGAAGAAACAATAAGTGGCTGCGTCCTCCAGCCGCCGCTTCGCAATGAAATCGGTCAATCACCGCGGCTGGAATCCGCGTCTCCGAAGCTACCGTCGAAACGAGCTTTCACCGACAATCGTCGGCGGTGTGGCGCTCGATTGCGACGGCCACACGGTGTCATCAGGCTCGACCCCGGGAGCCGGCAAGACTTGAGGGTCGATCGCCGGTTCATCCGGCGCGAAGTCGGGAACTCCATAGGCGACAACTCCCCCGCGACTGACGCCCAGGTAGCCGTAGGGATCGCAGTCCGTGCCCGAGTATCCGTTGTCGGACCGAACGGGCGGCAATACGCGAAGGCTTGCAAGGCGATCCAGCCCGTCGCGTGCTCGCGGGTTCGTCGTATCGGCGGAGCGAGGCGTCCGGCAGCCTTTGCAACCGTGATCGATGAGGACCGAAAAGGGAGCGGCCCAATGGGAGTCGAAATTGTGATGCGTTGATCCGTGAGAGCGGCCGCACCGGCATCCGCCGATCGCTTTCGCTCGCCACGGTTGGCCCCGCCATCCCGGGAGGTCGAGGCGAGGCAACTGGTGGTCACAATTCGGGCAAATCGCGCTCGGCGCCGGGTCGGCGTAGTTATCGAAAGAATCCTGTCCCGTCGCACGATTGCCGTTTGGCAATACGAAAAACAGACCGGCAAGGACCAGCGAAAAAACCGTGGGCCGCTGGTGGTTCGTCATGTTCGGACTCGCGGCAAAAAAAAGGGGTTGAATCGACGAGCTTTCCCGGCGTATCGAATTGATCGGCATCGGGAAGCAACGATAATTCCGGAAGACGCAATCGGTCGGATTGATCGGGTCAGGTAAAGTCTGACGGTAACGGCTATGATGGCAGAGTCGGATCAACGCGAAGTTCTCGTGCGAAGGCAGCTACCAAAAAATGACGGCTTGCAAGTTTTACTTTCTGATCGCTCTGCTCGTCGTGGCGCTGTTGCCCGCCGGTTGCCGCAACGACAACTACGAAGGCATTATCTTGCGGGCGCAGCTCGAGGAACTTGAACGCGAAGTCGATTCGCTCCGCCAACTCCCCTCGCCGGCCGACGTCGACGAGCTGCGTCAACGGCTCGTGTCGGCTGAATCGGAAATCATACGACTTCAGCAACAGTTGACGTCGCTGGCCGCGCGCGAACCAGGCGCGCCGGTCTCCAGCACGGATGGCAATTCCCCGAATTCTCTCGTGCTGGAAATGCCCGCCGAAGTCGCAATCGCCACGACGCCCGAAGGGCCAACTTCCGAACAGACCGCCAATGCGGTAGCGGCGCTCGAAGCCGCCGGAGCAACCGTCACGCGGAACGAACTGGGTGAGGCCGTTGCGGTGAACGCCAGCGACTTTTCACTGGAACTCGAAACCTTTCGGATGCTGGTTCAATTACCGCGGTTGGAGTCGATGGCGGTATCGGGGCCGTGGGTCACCGCGGAGATGTTCGACGTGATCGGGTCATTGAATTCGCTTGAGCGGCTGGAGCTGGACGTTACCATCGCGAATACGTCGATGCTTGAAAAACTGACCGGACTTGATCAATTGCGATACATCCAGCTCTTTCGCACCGACATTGACGACGAGAGTCTTGCCGTGCTGGCGAAGTTTCCCCGGCTGGAACAGATTCGGTGCGGCCAGACGCGCGTTGGCGATGCGGGACTGCGGCACCTGCAATCGATGGTGAATCTGAAAGCGATTGACTTGAGCGACTGCAACCGCGTCTCGAACGCGGGCGTCGCCGCGCTCGCGGGACTTCCCAACCTGAAGTTCCTCAAGGTGTGGGGTTCGCAGATCGACGATTCGGCGTTGGATTCGATCTCGAGGATGTCGGCGCTCGAGGTCCTCGGGCTTAACGACACGCGCGTGACCGATGCGGGGATCGCGAAACTGGCCGGCCACGCAAGCCTCGGCGAAATTCATCTGACGCGAACCCGGATTGGCGACCGGTCGCTGGAAGTCATCTCGAAATTGCCCGCCATACGCACTTTGCGGTTGCGCGACACGCAGCTTTCCGACGCCGGGATCGAGCACCTTTCTCACGCGTCGGGCATCCGGCAACTCGATCTGAGCGAGAGCAATTCGCCGGGAATCACCGACGAGGCGATGCGGCATCTCGCTCGACTTGCCGAGCTTCAGGAATTAAACCTCTGGACGACGGCGATCACCGACGTGGGCGTCAGCCATCTCGCGGGTCTGGAAAAACTGACCTGGCTGAATCTGGACAAGACCCGCATTTCAGATGCGGCAGTTGAATCGCTGGGAACGATGAGCCAGCTCGAATGGCTTCACGTGGGGAGTAACGAGTTGACGGACGCTACGGTCCCCCATTTACTGAAACTGACGGCATTGCGGTATCTGAACCTCTCTCATACGGGGATATCCCAGGAAGGCTTTTGGGACCTTGAAGACGCGATTTCCGAACGGGGCGGGATCGTCGTGGGACCATGAGACTTCGCCGGGTGGAATGCGTGACCACGGATGAGGGACCACGGATGAGGGGGGGCGTCTGTCGTTGTCATGAAAATCGCGGCCTATTGAGTCACGGGTACCGGTGATGATTTCGTTGCAAACCGTAATTGCGAACTTTCGTTGGCAGGTTTACAATTGGACCAATGTTTCGACGGCTTGAATTGGGGGATTGCCATGGGTTCACGAGTGCAGTGGTCGGGTCTGGTGTGGCTGCTAGCGGGATGGACGGCCATTGCTTCCGCCCAGGTGAATCCTTCGACCGGCGAGTTCGTGCGGAATCATCCGGGAGTTCGCTTATACGGTTCGCCTTTCCACCGGCCAGCGGACGCCGCGGATGAATCGCGACCCTTTGGCGCCGTCTATGGGACGGTTCTCGCGGTCGGTGCCACGCCGCTGGAAAGCGCAACAAGCCACCTCCACGAGATCGAACCGCTGCTCGGCGATCAATGGGGCGAACTGCAACCGGTGACACAAGCGAGCGGCGAGATTCTCCTGCCGCTGATGCCGAGGCCGGGCGGTGGTGAGCCGCGGTTTTACACACTTCGCTTCGATCAGTACTTCGATGGACTCCCCGTCTTTCGTTCGGGAGTTGGATTGCTGATCCGCAACGAGCCGGGAAACCCGGTTGTGGCCTCGGGTGTCACCGTCAGGAATCTGCCGGGGTTCAGTGCCGGGGGCGTCGATCCCGCGACCGTTCGTGTGACACGCGCGATGCTTGACAACGTCGATCGCTTGCTTGAGGCCGGCGGCGAAGCGGGGCTGAAGTCGGTCCTGAAAGGGCCGCGCGAACTGACCGTGAAGGTGACCGACGTGCGGATGGTGATCTACGCGGGTACCAGCGACGAGTCGGCACCTCCGCAAGTGGCTGTCGAATTCATGTTCCAGCGCGGTTCGGTCAAGACCTGGCCGGACTACTGGAAATACCGCTTTGTCGCCGCGCTTACAAGCGGACAACTCCTTGTTGCGGAGGATCAAATTCAGGACGTCAACGTCACCGGTAATATACAGGGTCGGGCGACCAATGGACTGGGATCGCTCGAATGCCATCCCGAAGTGGCCAGGGGACTTCCTTACGCGGAAGCGACCGTGACCGGCGGCAACACGGCGTTTGCAGATGTCAGCGGCAATTTCAACATTCCGCACGGCGGGTCGTCGCAGGTCAACGTGCGCTCTCGACTTCGCGGACGGTGGTTCGAGGTCTTTGACCAATCGGCCGGAGGGGCGATCCCGGAACTGAATCAACTGGTGACGCCGCCAGGGCCTGCCGGTTTCCTTCACAACCCCGTCAACAATCAGGAGTTCCCCACCGCTAACGTCAACGCATACCTCGAAGCGAACGTGGTCCGCGATTACGTGCTCGGCTTCCAGCCGGCCTTTCCGGTAATCGGGACGCAGGCGTTTTTCGACATCAACACCAATATCAATGACAATTGCAACGCCTTTTACGACGGAGGATCGATCAATTTCTTCCGCGCCGGGGGCGGATGCAACAACACCTCCATGTCGGACGTTATTTATCATGAGTACGGGCACCACCTGGTTAACGTCACTTCAAACGGCCAGGGCCAATTCGGTGAGGGTACGGGCGACGTGGCCGGCGTATTGATTCAGGACGAACCGGTGCTCGCTCACGGATTTGACCAGAATTGCGGTGCTGGAATCCGAACCGCCAGCAATTCCATTCAGTTCCCGTGCAGCGGATCAATCCATTTTTGCGGGCAATTGATTTCCGGCGCCGTGTGGGAGACGCGGAATCAACTGGCGATCACCGAGCCGTCCGGCTATCGCGATGTCGGCGCGTCGCTGTTTTTCGGAATGTTGATCGCGCGTGGCCAAATGGACCCGTTCAATTCGACCATTGACCCGTTCATCACGATTCTTTACCTGGAACTCGATGACGATGACGCGGACATTAACAACGGCACGCCCCATTACGATGAAATTGCCGCGGGATTTGGTCTGCACAACCTCGACGCACCCGAACTCTCGCTCCTCGATTTTGATTATCCCAACGGGCGCCCGGAACTCGTTTCTCCTGTCGGTGGCGTCGCCTTCGAGGTCGTTGTCGAGCCGATTTCGCAACAACCTGCTCCAGGGACGGCACGACTGTTCGTGAACGCCGGAAGCGGATTCCAGGAGTACACGATGAACGAGACTTCGCCCAACGTCTACGAGGCGAGTTTTCCGCCGGGCCAGTGCGGCGATGTTGTTGCGTGGTATGTTTCCGCGCAGGCGGCCAACGGCTTCACACAAGTTGATCCTCCAGGCGCGCCGATGGCGTCGTATCAGGCGATCCTCGGCACGACGCTGACAATCGGCTTTTCGGACAATTTTGAAACGCACACCGGCTGGTTTGAATCGGGAAATTCCAGCGACGGGTTGTGGGAGCGCGGAGTCCCCGTCGGGGGAGGTGACCGGGGTGATCCGCCAACCGACTCGGACGGCTCGGGACAATGCCTGCTGACTGGTAATCTCGATGGCGATTCCGACGTCGACAATGGCTACACGACAGCCTATTCGCCGATCATGAACGCGATTGGTCCGCCCGGGTCGGTCGCGTTCCTCACGTATTCACGCTGGTATTCCAACAGCGAAGGCGCAAACCCGGAAAGCGACATCTTCGAGGTGCAATTGTCAAATGATGGAGGCACATCGCTCACGATTCTGGAAATTGTCGGACCCGGCGGTCCGGAAGTACACGGAGGATGGATCACCCGTTCGTACCGGATCAGCGACGTGATGACACCCACGGATCGGATGCGGATTGGTTTTAAGGCCTCCGATTACAACGGAGGATCGATTGTCGAGGCAGGTGTCGATGCGGTTTCACTTCGCTTTGTCTCTTGCGAGGAAACGCCGGTAACGCCGGAAGGGCGCAAGGTGCTCGACGGAATGGTTGTCGGCGGACAGTTGTCCGATATCTTCACCAGCGACGACGTGTACCTGCAACTCGAAAACGCGCCGACTTCCAATCCGGCCAAACAGAAAATCCATCTCATCGTGCAATCGACCAGTCCGCTCGCGACGCCCTCGGTACTGCGGTTCCGTGTCGAGGCGGGCAAGAACGGTGGTCCAGTCGGCGACGTGATCCAGACATTGCGACTCATGAATTACCAGACCCGGCAGTTTGAAGCGGTCGACACGCGACCGGCGTCCAATACCGACACCGTCGTCGAGGTGAACGTGACCGGTGACCCGGCCCGCTTCGTCCAGCCGTTGACGCGGGAAATCACCGCGGACATGACGTGGGCAAGTCCCGTCTTTTCCGGCCCCCCCTTTACATGGTCGCTCGACCTGGATCAGGCAGTCTGGATTATTGAATAGTTGAAAACCTCGTGGGGCGAACTGCCAGTTCGCGGCAACCGTGCGAACTGGCAGTTCACACTACCTATCGCAAAAAAAGTCTTCCGTTTTATGGAAAAGACCGTGTACAAGATCATCGATGCCAGTCAATGGCGCGAGGCCCAGGCGGACCATGTGTTCAATGGTACCGCCGCGGACATCGCCGATGGATTCATTCACCTCTCGGCGAAATACCAGGTAGACGAAACGTTAGCGCGACATTTCAATGGTCAGGAAAACCTCTTGCTGTTGGCGATCGATGCCGGGCGGCTTGGGGAACGCCTCAAGTGGGAGCCATCGCGGGGCGGCGAGACATTCCCGCACCTGTACGGCCCAATGAGCACCCGCGACGTTCTTTCGGTGACGCCGATCGAACGCGGCAACGACGGCCTTCACGTCGTGAGCTTCTCATAGCCGCTTGCGCTCGCGCAGCCGAATGGGTTCGGTGCGCGAGCAGCAGCAGCAGTCGAACCTTAATGGCCGTGCGGCAATTCCTTGAAGTTCCCGGAGTACGGCGTGCCACCGACTGTCCCGGACATCGTACCCTCGTATTCCTTGACAATGCCAAGGTTCTCGTGGTTTCCGACGAATCGGGAAGCCGTGCCACCGGTTTCACCATCCTGCGGGCTGGCCTTCAGAGCGACCTGGAACGCGGGGTCCTTGATTGCAAGTGTGATTTCCCTGGCGTCGATCGGTGTCGGCGTCTTTTCGTCGCCGCCGAGGACGTAAACCGTCGCTTCCTGTTTATCATGATCGACGGTGAATTCGACGTGATACTTGCCACCGCCCCAATCGGCAATGGTTCCGCCGTGTGGCCCTTCGCCGTGAGCGTGTGCCTTGTCGTCGGAGTCCTTGTGGACGGTACCGTCATCGTGAACATGTTCGCCCGAACTGGTCGAAACCCCGCCGGTCGCGTTTTCCGATTGGTTCGAATCGCAACCAGCCCCCATGAAAATGGTCGCGAGCGCAATACATGACCAGAACTGAAACTTCTTCATAACTAACTCCTCGTGGTAAAATGCGCGGCTCAAGTACGATCCCGGGCCGCTGAGTAACTAGATTTCGTCACGATCGTTCCTTGAGGCGATCCTGACGGCGTCCCCGCCACTGAACTTCCAAAACAACCCCGGGCGAATCAGGAATTCGCAAAAGGTTGACGTAAACAACCCGCCAAGGATCACGGTCGCCACCGGATAGAGGATTTCGCGTCCCGGCTCGTGACCTCCCAGTACCAGCGGAACCAGGGCAATTCCGGCGGTAAGAGCCGTCATCAGCACCGGTGCGAGGCGTTCCAAACTGCCTCGGAGAATTGTTTCCTTCGTGAAACCCGCGCCCTCCTCCCTTAACAGGTGAATGTAATGCGTAATCAAAAGGACTCCGTTGCGTACGGCGATTCCTCCCAATGAAATAAAGCCGACCAGGCTGGCGACGGTCAGGTCTTGCCCGCTTATGACCAGTGCCATCACGCCGCCAATGAAGGCCGTGGGCAAGGCAAAGAGCAATTGCAATACGATGCGCACGGAGGGGACAAGCACCATCAGAACGACAAACATACCGACGACCGAGACGCCACTCAAAATCAGTATGATTCTGGTTGCCTGTTGCTGACTCTCAAATTGCCCCGAATACTCGATAAAGTATCCCTCCGGTAAATTCAACTGGTTGTTCAGGCGTTGCTTGATCTCGGCGACGGCAGTGGCAAGGTCACGTCCCTGGGTATTGCAGCGAATGACGATCCGCCTCCGCGCATTCTCGCGATTGATCGCATTGGGTCCGGAACCAGTTTCCACGTCGGCAAGGTCGCCCAGTTCAACCTGTCCGCGTCCGTCCGGCAAGTCGATTCGCAATCGTTCGAGATTGGCGTAGTCGGTCCGGTATAGTTCCTCGAGTCGGACGAGCAGGTCGTAGCGACGTTGACCATCGAGCACTTGCGAGACGACTTCGCCCTGAAGCGCCGTTTGCAGGATTTCGGCGACCCACGCTCGTGTAACGCCGTGGATTGCCAGGTCATCGGAACGAAGTCGAATATGCAGTTCATCGGTTTGTCGAATCGGTTCAATGACCGGATCGGTCAAGCCATCGATGTTTTGGATCGTCGTCCTGGCGCGATTGGCAAGTTCCTGCAACTGATCGAGGTCGTCGCCGAAAATCTTGATCGCGATCTGCGCGTAGACGCCTGATACCATGTGGCTGATCAGGTGGGCGAGGGGCTGCTCGACCTCGATATCCACGCCCGGGACTTCCTCGTTCAGTTCATCAAGCAGCGACTTGATAATTTCCTCTCGACGCAAGTGAACGTCGGGATTCATGCTGAGAATGTATTCGCCGACGTTTACCGGTGAGGCATGCTCGTCCATTTCCGCCCTCCCCGTGCGGCGGACGAAATGCAGTATGGCACCATCGGGGTTCGCAGGGCTTTTCTGCATTTCCTGAAACCTCGCGTCGATCGTTCCCGAAACCTGGTTGGAAGCGTCCAGCGAAGAACCTGGCGGCAGGGTGACGTTAACTTGCACGCTCCCTTCGTCAAACTCCGGGAGAAAGCTCCTGCCCAGGTTGGCGAACTGCCATCCCGCCAGTGCCACCGCGACCATCGTCGCCATAACCAGCGGCCCCGGAATTGCCATGCTCAGGCGAACGAGATAGCCGCCGATTTGTTTGAGAAACCGCAATAATACGCCGTCCTGATCCCGATGAGTCGCTTTGGAATTCGGCAACATGTAATACGAAAGGACGGGCGTGACCGTCAGGGAAACAAGCAACGAGGAGAGGATCGACACGATATAGGCGACGCCCAGCGGCTCAAACAACCGGCCCGCCACACCGGGAATCGCGAATAGCGGCAGAAAAACCAGAATAACAACGATCGTACCGAAAACAATGGCACTGCGAATCTCGCGACTGGCGTCGTAAACGACCTGAATCGCGGGGCGAGGATTCTCCAGCACATTGTTTTCCCGAAGTCGCCTGAAGATATTTTCAACATCGACAATGGCATCGTCGACCAACTCACCCATCGCAACGGCAATTCCGCCTAACGTCATCACGTTAATGGTCAGCGACGTCCCGGTCAGGTTCCCTATCAACCGGAAAACCAGCGTCGTGATGACCAGGGAGAGCGGGATTGCGGTCAAGGTGATGAACGTTGTGCGAAAGTTCAGCAGAAACAGAAACAATACAATGAGGACCAGCACGGCACCGATCACCAACGCTTCGGCGACGTTAAACACTCCGCGATCGATAAAATTTCGCAGTCGAAACAGCTCGCTGTTGATCACGATGTCGGCGGGCAATGAGGCTTCCACCTCGTCCAGCGCCAGCTCGATCTCGTTCGTCAATTCGCGCGTATCGACATGGGGTTGCTTGACGATCGTAAAAACCAGTCCCGGTCGGCCGTTGACCGCACCGTCGCCCCGTTTGAACTCGGCGCCCTCGACGATGTTGGCCACTTGTCCCAACAGCACGGACCGTCGGTTCGTGACTTTCACCGGTACATTTTCCAGGTCCGCGACGGCCCGCCGCGCATCCGGGCCGATTCGCCCAAGGATCCTGATAGGGCGTTCGGATTCTCCCGTAATTGCAAAACCGCCGCTGGTGTTAATGTTGCTCTCGGTCAAAACACGTTCAACGTCCTGTAATGTCACGCCGTATTCAATCAGCGCGGCCGGGTTGACGAGAATCTGATACTGCTTTCTTTCGCCCCCCTGAAGGAAAGCTTCGGCGACTCCGGTGACTTTCAGAAGTCTGGGGCGGACGACCCAGTCGCCAAGCGTCCCCAGTTCCATTTGTTGTTGCAGTTCCGAGGGGAACGAAATTGTCTGCTCCTCGCCGTCAACCGTTAGAGAGAATTCTCTTGCTCGATTGAAGCCCCGTTGCGCGGTGCCCGGCTGGATGCTCGTGCTTGAAGATTCGACCGGCTTCCAGGTTTGCGGATCGTCCCGGACTTCCGGCCGCCAGACCTTGATCCGCGGGTCGTCATCGCCGTGCTCAATCAACTCAGCCATGAGTTCGGAACTGGCCACGGGAACGAGTTGACCGCCGCCTGGACCCGTTTGCCGGTACATTCCCGCGACGACGATTTGCCCCATGATCGACGAGGGAGGTGTCATTTGCGGATTGATTCCCTCGGGCAGGACGCCCGACAGCGAGGTGAGCCTTTCCTGGACCGTTTGGCGAGCGGCTCGAATTTCCGTGTCCCAACCGAATTCGATGTAGATCACGTTCAGGCCGGCGGTACTTTGGCTGCGAACCGCTTCGACACCGTTGGCGCCCAGCAAGGCGATTTCGATCGGTTGCGTAACAAGCGTTTCGACTTCTTCGGTTGCGAGGCCGGGGCATTCTGTAAGCAAAATAACGCGCGGACGATCGAGATCGGGAAATACGTCGATGGGCATCGTCGTGGCAAGGTACGAACCGTAGACCAGCAGGATCAGGCTGATGACAACAACCAGAAACCGGTAGCGAAGCGAGAATCGGATGACGGAATCGAGCATTGGCGTTTACGATTGTTGATCGATGGGTGATTTATGATTGACGTCGTTGCCTGAATTCCCTCGATGACCGGGATCAATGAGCCGCGTGAGTCGTTCCGTCGGCGTGGACGTGAACGTCCGCGCGCATACCGCTTGCCGCCTGGGCCTTGAGAACGCGGTTGAGTGACGCCGCCGACCCCTGGGCGAGCCACATCCCCGGCGTGATATCCTCCTCATTCGCGATGACAACGCTGGTCCGGTCCTGATGCACGACATGTACCGAAATTCGATTGAACAAATCGCCGTTCTGCTGAAAGACAAACGCTTCCGGCCCCTCGTGAACGACCGCCGCGGCGGGAAGTACGAAGACATTCCCCAGCTCTTCGACTGGAATGTGAATTCGGACTCGTTGTCCCGGCCGAAATCGCCAGACAACAAACGTCCGGTTGGTTTTTTCGTAAACCCGGGATTGATTGGCAAGCGGAATGAAGAAATCAAACGTTCGACTGTTCGGATCGGTGGTGTTGGCCAAATGCCGGACGTGGAACTTCCCGGTCAATTCCGGCCAGTCACTGGCGAGGTCCTCGGTAAACTCAACCTCGACGGGCCATTCATTCTCCGCCGCACGGGCCAGATTGGACGCTTCCTTCCTGAAAGCGTATCCCTTGACGTACAAGGCATTGTGATTTGCCAGAACGGCCAGCGCTTCGCCCGCCTGGACCTGTTGGCCGAGTTCGACTTTCAGTTCCTGCACTTCAAAAAATGAAAACCCGGGCGGTTCATTCGCTTCCTCGACATCGATGGAAGCGAGTTCGCTTGTCGGTTCCGCCACATCGGGAGCCTTGACCTCGATCGTGTCAAGGAAGCTGCCGGCCTCGATTTGCCCGATTTGCGCCGGCAATAATCCGCGCGACAGCAAATCCTGGCGAGAGGCGTCAATTAACGCCGCCTGGCGACGGATTTCCTGATTGAGTTCAACAAGCCGTTTCCCGGGAATCACTCCCGAATCGACGAGGTCGCTGATTCTGGCAACTTCCTTCCTGACAATCTCCGTTTCACGAATCGCCTTGTATAATTCCGACTGCGCCTTTTGCAGCGATTCACTGACGAGACGAAGCGTAAACAGACTTTGGCCCGGTTCGACGATGTCTCCCTCAAACGCGTGGACCTGCCTGACGACGCCTTCAATCGGCGAAGTAATGCCACGATCGGTTACGCCCGGTCGATCGACGACGACGCCAGGAATCTGAATCGTTCGCCAGTACGTTTGAAGCGTTGCCGGTTTCGATTCCAGGCCAAGATTCGCCCTTGCCCGCGGGCTGAGTTTCAATACCCTGGGTTCTTCTACCGGAGGGCTGACCTCCCGCGCATTCTCCTCCATGCCGGCATTTGCCTTGAGCCGTGGAAGCCAAATTCCCCGGCTGAACCAGGCACCGACACCAATGACGATTATCACGGTGAGCCAGGCGAGTGATCGCAACTGTTTGCCGCTCATTTTCCTGTTCATTGACAGGTCCTCAAACCCATGGATCGCAAGCGAAAAAAAAGACTGATGGTTCCGCGGCCAGGAGCACAAAAGGCATCGCTCCCGTCAGATAGACAACATGCCAACAGAAAAATGGCTTGTCGTTAAATCAGCAAACAGCGTGTTTGCAGGTAGAGCGCGCATTTGAACGGCGAAAACGGGCGCGTCCGCCAGACTTGACCGTGAGATCCAGTCCCCGCGACTTGCGGCGTGACTTGCGGGACATGCACGGGCCAGACCGATGCCGATGACGCAACGTTCGCGGCTATGTCACGCGACTGTGTCTGAATCGTGTTTTGTTCGCCAACATAAACTGCGTCGCAATCGTGGTCCGGAAAGCACAAGTTCAAACCGGCGCTGGATTCCGTATCGTCCTGCAGCGGCTCAACGGGATGCTGATGTTCGCCGGAATCACCATGACTGTGGCCGATCGAGCAGGAAGCATGCGAGTGGCCCGACAAGTGCAAATGCAACCGCGCCGAGTGGTCATCCGGCGCTGAACCGTGATGCGTGTGCGCGAGACACATTGCCCCCTGATTGGCGAGCAAGGCGGGAACGAGCAACAAAACTGCGATTCGACGGATCATCAAAAGGAACAGGCGTTCGGTGCGAATGGCGGTACAGGGCGAATTGGATCACGGATTATAGCCCTGCCGTTCTACGTTGACAAGTTCGCTTCCGCTTCGCGGCTTGGTGTTAAGCGCGCATCGGCGACATGGGGTTTCATCTGCCTCCGGCAGATTGAACCCCATGCTTTACATGGCCGTGACTCCGCCACTTGGGATGAAGAAGTCCGCCGATTGAAGGGACGATGGTTCGAAAGTGGCGAAGCCACGAAAGCCGAAACCCCATGAACACGATCGCACCATTCGCGAAGTTGCGAAGCAGCGACTCAACCATTGCGTCGAATCGCCCTCCCCGATGCCACGTAACGACGTGCCGCCGCTTCGCGGCTTGATCCAGGCCGGCCTCGTGACCCGGTTTAGAATATAGAATAGATCGGATGGAAGATCAGGCACCGAGCCCCACACCGCACAACAATCTGTTTCTTTACGGACTGTCGCAAGTCTCGACGGCCCGCAGCCTGATTCAAAGAATGCTTTCGGCCCATGCCGTCGAGCAACTGGATCTGGCGACGCTCACCCGCGAGTCCGAATCGTACGTCGACGACTCGCTGCGCGACAGTTACGCCGACGTGCTGTTTTCGGTAAGACAACGTTCTGGCGAAACGGCCGGGGACGATCAACTTTGGGTCTATTTTCTGGTCGAACACAAGAGCCAGCCCGAACGCCTGACGGCGTTTCAATTGTTGCGCTACATGGTGCGAATCTGGGAGAGCGACTTGCGCGGGCAACGGTCGCTCCGTCCGATCGTGCCGCTGGTGGTCTATCATGGGGAAACCGCGTGGAATCGCCATCGGACCCTCGCCGAGGTGATTCGGTATCCCGAGAGCCTCTCGGAGTTCGCTGTCCAGTTTGTCTTTCCGATCCTCGATTTGGGCCAGACACCGGACGAGGAACTCGCGGCACCAGGCGATTCGTTTTTGCAAATTCTGTTGTACTTGCTAAAATACGGACGGAGCGAGCAGCTTGTGGAGTACCTCGACGAGCTCTTTCGGATGCTTGCCGAAAACGCTCGATCGACGGATTCCCGGTTGCTTCAGGAGCATCTCAACGCGGCAGTGATTTACATTATGTCGACCAATCCGACAATTCGAACCGACGATTTGCAACACGCCCTCAGTCAGGCGTTCCCCGCGTTTGTTTATCCCGGCACGATCGCCGACACAATGCGCAAGGAGGGACGCGAGGAAGGACGCGAGGAAGGACGCGAGGAAGGACGCGAGGAAGGACGCGAGGAAGGACGCGGGGAAGGAGTCATAATCGGCAAGATTCAGGTTCTCCAGGAACTTTACGGACAGCCGGTGTCGTCCATGGAATCCCTACGGGCGCTGTCGCGGCTGGAACTGGAAGCACTGCTGGCCCGGCTCCAGGCGCAACGACCAGACCTGTAGAACATCGCAGTGAGTTGTTAACGCGTCTCGGCAAGTTCCAGGATTCGCGCGTGGTCGGACCAGAGGGCTTGCCAGGCCGGTTGTTCCCCGGACGGGAGTTCTGTCACCGCGTCGCCGCGGATCGGCGCGAGGTCGGGATCGGTTTGCCAGTGCCGGAGCGTATCGATGACCGCTTGATCGTTGTCCGGTTCGTCGTCGGTCGCGTGCGCATCCAGGCGTGCCAGGTCGGCGGTCAGCCACTCGAATGCCAGACCGCGCCACCGCGCCCGCTCGTCGTCGGCCAGGTCCGCTGCGTCCGACGTGCCGGCCGAACTGAGCAGCGCGGCGCAGGCGGCGTTGTAGTGGAACTCGGCTTTTGACGTTTCCTCCACTTCGGGGTCGGCCAAACCGGTTTCGAACAACCGCGCGGCGGCCAGTGGCCGGGACATTCGCACGAGGGCAAAATTGGCGGCGGCCAAGGCTTCGCCACCGGTTTTCGGTTCGATTTCTCCGGCAATGAGTGCTTGGAATTGATCGTCTTGCCGTGCCAGTTGTTCGGCGGCGGCCAGCCATAGTTTCGACGGATAGGGCCAGTCCGGGCGGGCGGTTCCCAGTTCATGTCCCCGCCGCAGCAATTCCGCCGCTTCGGAATAGCGGTCTGTGCTGCGCATCAACAGCAACCCCAGATTGCAATGGGCCTCCGCATATTCTGGATCGAGTCGCATGGCCTCGCGATACTCGTCCTCCGCCTGCTCCCGCCGATCGAGGTTGTCCAACAAACTGCCGAGGTTGTAGTGAGCGGCGGCATATTCCGGATCGAGTCGAATGGCCTGGCGATACTCCGCCTCCGCTTCCTCCAGCCGATGAAGGTCGGCCAACAAACGGCCGAAGTTGTAGCGGGCAAATGCGTGCTGTGGATCGAGTCGAAGCGCGGTCCGGTAGGAGCGTTCGGCTAATTCGTTCTGGCCGAGATCAGAAAAGCGACTCCCCAAATTGGTATGCGCCGCCGTGTTTTCCGGACGGATCGCCAAAGCTGCTCGATAGTGCCCCATCGCTTTCTGTTGAGCCTCGGCAGACTCAGATTCCGCAAATGTTTGCCCGGCATAAAAATGCAGCCAGAAATCGCCGGGGTGCGACAGCGAGGCGGTCGTCAGAATCGCCGCGGCCGCTTCGATCTCCCCGGCGTGCTCACTTAATCGAAGCCCCATATTAGCCGCTAACATCGGTGAAAGGCTTGCCGCATCGATCCCGTTTGCCAGGCGCTTCAATTGTTCGGGATCGGATTCGGACAGCGCTTCGCGCGCCGCTTGCGGATCGACCGCCTGCGCGACGCGGTACAGGCGAGTTCTCAATTCGACGTTCGGTTCGACACCCCACCAGGCGTCCAGGCCCTGGACCAGATCGCCGGCAATGCCGCTCGATGCAATCGACCGGGTGATCGAGTCCACGTCACCGGCGGCGATGTCGATCCCGTACTCGCGAAAGGCCGAGGCGAATGCGCCGTCGATGCCGATAGCGAACGTGTTGTCAAATCCCTCGTTGGTCCAGGTGGCCGTTCGCAGACGAATGTCATCGACGCTGCGAATGAACTGCAATTCACGCCGGGCCTCGGTAACGGTCAGCGTCAAGGCATCGTCATTGACGTCCGGCAACCGCGCCGCGGCAAACCCCAGCAGCGACGCCGACACGCCGAACTGGTATCGCGCTCGCGCGTCGCTCGCCTGGATCAGCGATTGTTCGATCTCCACGCGCGAACGTTCGGAGCGGACGCGGGCTTCGATCCGCTGTTCGACCTGGTGCTGTTGATACCACCATGCGCCGCCTGCCAGAGCAACCAGCAGGACCGCCGTCACCGCTCCCAGACCGAGCCAGACGCGGCGGCGCTTCTTCTCCTCGGCAGCCCTGACCTCGGCCTCGGCGCGGGCCAGCCGCTCCTCTTCCAGACGCCGCCGCACGCCGTCCTGATAACCGGTGATCCGCTCGGCCACCGCCGCCGCATCGGCCGGACGCGAAGCGGGTTCGGCCGCCAGTAACTGCTTGCAAAGCTTGACAAGCTCCGGGTCCGCATCGCATTTTTCCAGGCGCTCGTACGCTTCGGAAAGGTCTCCGGCATGCGCCTGGCGAAACCGCTCGGCGAACTCGCCGACAAACGGCGGCTGGCCGGTGAGGATCACGCACAGAATTCCCCCGAGACCAAACACATCGCTCCGCCGGTCGACCGTCGCGTGATCGCCGCGCGCCTGCTCGGGGGCCATGTAGCCGATCGTTCCCAGCACTTGGCCGACGGCGGTCAACGTCGGCTCGGAACGTCTTCGCCGCGTCCCGGAACTTCCGCCACCGTCGCTCCGATTGTCGCCTTTCGCTCGGCGAAAGTCCGCCTCCTCGCGAATCTCCCCTTCCTCAATCTCGCGCAGCAGCGTCTCAGCGTCAAACAGGGCCGTCGACGCTTCCGCGTCGATCGCGTCGCGGGGATCGTCCAGATGCCGGGCCATCCCCCAGTCCATCACCTGGACTTCGCCCCAGGCACCGACCATCACGTTGGCCGGCTTGAGGTCGCGGTGGATCACCGCGCGACTGTGTGCGTAGGCCAGCGTCTGGCAGATGTCGCGAAAGATATCCAGCAGGCGCGGCGAGCCGGGTTGATAGCCGGGCGCTTCCATCAGCTCGCGGAGCGTCTGGCCCTCGATCAGCTTCATGCTGAAGAACCGCGAGCCGTCAATTAGTTCGCCTCGTTCGTAAACGGGCGGGACCCCGGGATGCTGGAGCGAGCCGGTCAACAGCGCCTCGCGATCAAGCCGCGCGTTGGCATCGGGGTCATTACGAAATTTGGCGTGCAGAACCTTGACAGCCAGCGGCCGGTCGAGATTCATGTCGGTGACGCGGAGGACGACGCCCATGCCACCGCGCGCAACCTCTCCGATCACGGCATACCGTTGCGGCAGCCCGGCGGAAATCAGGGAATCCCGGTGATTGGACATTTTTTGTGCCATAAGCACTTCAGCAAATCCGCAAGTCGCTATTCTATCGTCCGCCGGACGCAGAAACAGGATGTCGTGTCGCCGCTTCGCGGCTTGCGTGGCATTTTGGACTGGTGACATGGGGTTTCATCTGCCTCCGGCAGATTGCACCCCATGCTTTACACGGCCGTGGCTCCGCCACTTGGGATGCGTGACACAAGGGCGTTCGCGGCCCGGTTCAGTTAGCGGGGAAGCTGCATTAGACTGGAGTACGCCGTCTCATTAGCTGCAAAGCGGCGACCGTAACCCCATCTACCCGGTAACACGAGGACCGAAGTTGCGAAGCAGCGACTCACGCATTGCATTGAATCGCCGGAACCCCGCGTGTTCTGGTCCCGGTTGCCGCCTCAATGATGAAGTTGTGGCCGGATGAAACCCGGACCCCGCGCTGATACGCCGATCTCGTTATGCCTCGTCAACTTTCATCTGTTGACGATGGTCGCGGATCGCGGTTCGTTCGGACTGATTAAAAATGGTGCGGTGGCCATCGCCGACGGGCAAATCGTCGATGTCGGCGAGACGCGCGAATTGGGAAAAAAATATTTCGCCCGTGCCCGGCAGACCGTTGACGGCGAGGGACGTTACCTGTCGCCCGGCCTGATCGACTGTCATACCCACCTGATTTGGGGAGGCAGCCGCGTCAAAGAATGGCGGATGCGACTGGAGGGCGCGAGCTACGAGGAAATCGCGCGGCGGGGCGGCGGTATACTTTCCACGGTTGCCGCGACCCGGTCCACGAGCGCCGAAGAATTGCTTGCCGGCGCGCGAAAACGGCTGAAACGACTGATGGACGAAGGCGTCACCAGTGTCGAGATCAAGTCCGGATACGGCCTGGACCTGGAAAACGAACTGAAGATGCTGAAAGTCGCCGCGCGACTGCGTGATTCGGCCAACATTGATGTCTTTGCCACGCTGCTTGCGGCCCACGCCGTCCCGCCGGAGTTCCGCGGCAAGGCCGACGAATACGTTGACCTGGTTTGCGACGAGATCATTCCCGCTGCCGCGGAATCCTGCCAGGCCGTCGATGTATTCTGCGATAGGATCGCGTTCGACTGGCCTCAAACCGAGCGTGTTTTTCAGGCCGCGCGCCGCCACTCACTCGCACTGAAGATTCACGCTGAGCAGCTTTCCAACCTGGGTGCCGCGCGGCGGGCCGCGGAGATGGGAGCACTCTCGGCCGATCATCTGGAATATCTGGACGAGGCGGGAGTGAAAGCCCTTTCGCGAAACGGGACGGTCGCGGTTCTCCTGCCGGGAGCGTTCTATTTCTTGCGAGAGACACAACGTCCCCCCATTGAATTGTTGCGGCAGTTCGGTGTGCCGATGGCGGTGGCGAGCGATGCCAATCCGGGGAGTTCTCCCGTCGGCAGCCTCCTGCTGATGATGAATATGGCGTGTCTGCTGTTTGGACTGACGCCCGAAGAGTCTCTCGCGGGCGTCACGCGACACGCCGCAGC
>JBGTFW010000033.1:0-3744 GCA_041747075.1 Pirellulaceae bacterium | reverse complement strand
AGATGTCTCGGTTTTCATTCTGCCTGAGGAGCGTCTTGCTCACTTCGGGCACGAACGAAACGTTCTCGGCCGAGAAGCGGTGCATCATTGCCGTGAAGGAGCTTACGAAATGGTTATGGCAAAGATCGACCACAACATCGTTGTTGTAATCGGTCAGGGATCGCCAGATCAGTTGGAACGGGTCGTGCGGGCTTACGGGACCTATCCCGAAACTCCAACGGCTGATGCAGCCTAGCCACGAATGGCTGGAATTCTTCTGATTGGCCGCGACAGGCTCGGACAACGCACAACCCCGCACCCGCGACGAGACATTCAGCATGGACAGCTTTCCCTCAGCACATGACGACGAGCAGCACGCCGGCGATCCGCCCGTTGAAGAAAAGCGGGCCAGTTGGCTGGTGCGCGTCTCGATTGCCAACCCGTACTTGGTCATCGTCCTTTGCCTGATGATTGTCGTGCTGGGGTATGTGACCGTGACGCGGATTCCCGTCGATATCTTGCCCTCGTTCAAGACGCCCGCCGTCCAGGTGCTCACCCTCTATCCCGGCATGCCGACGGAGATCATGGAGCGCGACATCACCAGCCGCATCGAGCGCTGGACCGGGCAATCGGAAGGAATCGAGCGGCAGGAATCGCGGAGCATGATGGGCGTGTCGATCGTCAAAGACTATTTCCGCGACGATATCGATCCGAATACGGCCTTCTCGCAGGTTACAAGCTACGCAATGAGCGACTTGTACTACCTGCCTCCCGGCACGGTGCCGCCGATGGTCATGTTGTTCGACCCAAGTGCGCCGATGCCGACCGCGCTCTTGGCGGCCTCCAGCGAAGTGCTGGACGAAAAAGAGAGTTACGACCTTGCCTACTTCAACGTCCGCAACATGCTCTCCGGTTCGCCAGGAGTAATCGCTCCAGCGGTCTTCGGCGGCAAGCTGCGGCGAATCTACATCTACCTCGACCCCAACAAGCTGCAATCCTATGGGCTGTCGTTGATGGACGTGCAGCAGGCGATCAAAAAGAACAACTTGATGATACCGACCGGGACGGCCAAGATCGGCGACACCGACTACATGGTCGACATGGAAAACATGGTCAGCGAAATCCCCGAGTTTGACGACATTGTCGTTAAGGTCGTTGATGGTCGGCCGATTTACGTCCGCGACGTGGGTGAAGTCGCAGACGCCTCGGCAATTCAATCGAACGTCGTGAGAATTAGTCGAGCGCCCGGCTGGGAAAGCAAACGGCAAGTTTACATACCCATTTTCCGACGCCCTGGGTCTAACACGATTGAGGTCGTCGAAGGTGTGCGAGAGCGTATACCGGGATTTCTCGACCGACTTCCGCCCAAAGAGGGTTACAAAGACCCGGAGACGGGGAAACCGGCGTCAGGGCTCAATCTTGATGTTGTGGCCGACCAATCAGTATTCGTTCGTACCGCGATCAGGAACCTCACTTGGGAAGGTATTCTCGGTGCGGTATTGGCATCGTTGATGGTACTCATCTTCATCGGCAGCTTCCGCTCCACGCTGATTATCGCCCTCGCGATTCCGCTATCGGCTCTTGTCGCAATTATCGGACTGTATTTCACCGGCAATACGCTAAACGCGATGACCTTGGGCGGGCTAGCGCTGGTAATGGGCCGATTGGTCGACGACCCGCTGATTGACATCGAGAATACCTTTCGTCACCTGGAAATGGGAAAGACCCCCAAGCGCGCGGCTCTGGATAGCGCGATGGAAATTGCCATGCCGGTGTTGGTGGCGACGATCACTACCACGGTCGTGTTCTTCCCGGTTGTTTTTCTCTTTGGCATGGGCAAGTACCTGTTTACGCCGATGGCGCTGACCGTGACCATAGCCATGTTTGCTTCGTACTTTCTCTCGCGAACTCTCTCGCCCGCGTTTTGCGCTTACTTCCTCAAAGCTCATGACCCGAACGAAAAGCGATTCTTTCTGTTCCGCATCGCCGATGCGTCCTACGAAAAACTTCGAGGGTTCTACACCGCCTTGCTGCGGTTGGCTGTTCGTTGGCGCTGGGCCACAGTCGTCGGGGCGCTGTTATTGGTCGCCGCGTCGCTCCCGCTTTATGGACTAATTGGGCAAGAGTTGTTCCCGGCGACTGACGCCGGGCAAATCGTCATCAACGTCCGTGCCGAATCAGGGATGCGTATCGAATTGACTGAGAAACTGACTCAACAGATCGAGCAAGAGATTCAAGCGGTCATTCCTTCGGAAGACCGCCAGATGATCGTCACCGACATTGGCGTGCTCTACGACTGGCCCGCCGGTTACACGAGCAATGCCGGTCCCATGGACGCCACGATGCTGGTGCAGCTCACTGAGGCCCAGGACCGACACACGTCCAGTCAATACTACGCCGATGAGATGCGAAAACGCCTGAACGAGAAGTTCCCTGAGGTGTCGTTCGCCTTCAATACCGGCGGCATGGTCTCGGCGGCGCTAAATTTTGGACTGCCCTCGCCCATCAACATCAAGGTTGAGGGACGCGACATGAAGGAGCAAACGCGGATTGCCGCCGAAATTCGCGACCTAATCGCAAAAGAAGTTTCAGGCGTCGTCGATGTTCGGGTGCAGCAGCCAATTGATTATCCAACTCTCAAGATTACACCGGACCGCACAAAGATGGCATTTTCTGGCGTCACTCAGGAGGACGCTACCAAGAACCTGATGAGCATGCTCAATAGCTCAACGACATTCGACCCCGCCTTCTGGCTGGATCACAAGTCAGGCAATCATTATTTCGTCGGCGTCACCTACAAAGAGCAGAACATCGATTCGATGGAAGCACTGCGAACGGTGGCAATTACGGGCGAGAACACGACCGTGCCGGTTCAGTTGCAGAATCTGGTGAGCGAACCCGTCATTGAGGAATCTGCCGTGGAAGTCGCCCATTTGGCTCTTGGCCGAGTTGTCGACGTTTATGCGAATGTTTCGGGCCGCGACGTCGGCTCCGTAGCCCGCGACATTGAACGAGTACTCTCGGAATGGGGAACTCGCACCGACCCGCCCGCCGGAAGCTCCGCTGCGGTCGTTTCTTGGGCTCCATTCGACCCGCAGAACCCCAAACAGAATCTCGCCGGTTACGCAGTGCGGATGCGCGGCGAGGTATCAAGCATGCGGGAATCGTTTAGCAGTCTTGGCTTCGGCATGATTTTGGCCGCGACGCTGATCTATCTGATCATGGTCGCCCAATTTCGCTCGTTCATCGACCCGTTCATCATTATGTTCGCCGTGCCGCTTGGAATCATCGGCGTGCTCGTGATTCTCTGGGCAACAGGGACGACGCTAAATATTCAGTCGTTTATGGGCACCGTATTCATGATCGGAATTGCTGTTACGAATTCGATTCTGTTAGTCGAGTTCGCTAATCGCTTGCGACAGGAAGAAGGACTTTCGCCGTATGAAGCCGCAATTCAGTCGGGCAGTGTGCGACTTCGCCCGATTCTCATGACGGCCTTGGCGATGGTCATGGGATTGATGCCGCTTGCGCTGCATGAAGGCGACCCCACGATGCCACTGGCAAGGGCCGTGATCGGCGGACTCACTGCCTCCACAATTTTGACAATCTTTGTCGTGCCGTGCCTTTATGCCATCGTCAAAGGACGTGGCCGAACCGCGACAGCATGATTCACCGAAAGCCTTGGAGTGTAACCATGAAAAGAGCAACGTTCAGCTCCCTCGCCGCCGCGACGCTCGCAATTCTTGTGGTGACAGGAATGTGCGT
>JBGTFW010000032.1:0-9614 GCA_041747075.1 Pirellulaceae bacterium | reverse complement strand
GAGGGCAGGGTGAGGGGGCACTGCGCCAAGCGGCACCGCGCGAGCACGCGAAGTCTTGCGACGAGATGCTTTTTTTGCGGAGGAGAGCGCACCGCGCGCCGCCGGGCCAACCAGCGACTCGAAGAGCGCGGCGTCCTCGGCCTGCGCGCCGCGCGGCACGATTCGTGGTCGCACCACTTGCCCGTCACCCAGTCGGCTGGCCAGTCGATTGATGAGCTGCGCCAGCGCCATCCCGTCCAGCCTCGGCGTTTCGTCAAACAGTTCTCGTTGCCGCTCGGCCAGCAGCACGCAGTTGCGCACCGACACCGAAACGTCCTGAAGACCAAACCGCGTATCGCCTTTCTGATAGTCGCCTTTCTGATAGTCGCCTTTCGCTCCGCCTTGCCGGGCCGCACGTTTCGGAATGTTCAGCGCATCGAGTTGCATCTCGATCAACGGCATCACCTGGTCGGGAGCGGCGGCAGGTTGGAACAGATTGATCGTCAGTTCCCGCGACGTCATTTCCGGACCTGAAAGTTGAACGTGCCAGACCAGTCCGCCCCGTCCCCGGTCGCGCATTTGCTGGCACAATTCCTTCGTCAGCCGCCCGATGACGACAAGGATCGTCGCGCGATCGGAGATCGGGTAATCGAGCGACTGCGCGGCGAGGAAATCCGGTGGGGGATGGACGGCGGTGATCCGTTCCTCGATCACGCCATCGGCCTGATCGAGTCGCCGCGTTATCTCGTCGCCGAATCGGCTGAGCAATCCACGTCGCGGCAACTGGCGGATTTGCCCCACTCGCTCGACGCCCAGTTGCCGCAAGTTCCCGGTGGTCATCGCCGTCAGCCGCAGCGCCTCGGGCGGCAGTTCATCAAAGTCGTTTGCGCCATTGCCGTACCGCGCCAGCCCCCACGCCATAGCGGGCGTCGGCGCGATTGCCTGGCGAATCGTGTAGCCGCGTGACTGAAAATACTGGTCCACGGCGCGCTGCATTCCCGCCGCTCCGCCGAACAGATGGAGGAGACTGCCGACATCCAGCCACAGACCATCCGGCTGATCGGCGGCCTGGCCGGTCTCGACCAGCCCGACGAGGGGACTGAATCGCTGGCAATCGATCGCCAGTTCACCGAGCGCCCGCGCGTCGGCGTCCGCATCATGCTCGAATACATGCAGTGTTCCTTCTCCCCCCGCCGCGGGCGAAGCGCTCGCGCATGTTCCTTCTCCCCCCGCCGCGGGGGGAGAAGGTGGCCGAAGGCCGGATGAGGGGGTCCGGCTTGTTGTCCGTTCCGCCAGCCGTCTTGCCAGCGATTTGGCTTCGGAGAGCGGCATTTCCGGCCGCGCGCCGCCGAGTCGCGCGGCGGGGGAGACTTCGACGACAACCTGGCCACGTTGCGGGTGATTCCGATAGATAATCACGGGCGTTCGCCGCAGTGCGTCGTCGTCGGCGACCAGTCGCTGGACGGGCCAGCAGGGGAGCCACACGGCGAGCGTCAGTTTGCAATGCGAATCGGGCAATTCCATGAGGGGCCTCGGCGAACGAGGGAAAAACAGCCCCGGCAATGTAACTTTGTACAGACTGCCTGTCAACGAGGAAGCGCGGGAGCCTGTCGGACAAGTCGGACGTGTCGGACAAGTCGGACGTGTCGGACGCGTCGGACGTGTCGGACGATGCGGCTAATGCGCGGGTTCGGCTGATGACGAGATTGGCCGGATGGCGCGGCATTGGGGATACGCGGAACATCCCCAGAATTCTGCGCCGGCATGGGTGCCTTGACGCGCCACCCGGAGAACCATCGGCTGGTCGCATTCGGGGCATTGCGGCGACTCGGACTCACCCGACGCCTGAGCCGATCGAGACTTGAAACGCAGCGCGTAAAGTCGCTCCCGGAATCCGCCGTTTTTCTCAAATTCCCGGCCTTGACTGGCGATCTGCCGGCCCAGTAACCAGGTCGCCTGGTGGATCGCACACAGCATCGCATTGGCCGCCAGTTCAGGATCGGCAACGGCGACAAAATCCGCCAGACCCATCAAACCCGTCAGTCGCGCTTTGCCGCCGCAAGGGACATTCGGCGCCACGTCATGTCGCAGCCGTGTTCGCATCGCGATCGCTTTGGGTGAATCCTTGGGCCAAACCGGCAAGCCCTATTGTTCCAGGAAACTGCGATAGTCCGGCAATAATTCGTCGGCCAGGCTGGCGCGCCCGACGTTGGTCAGTTTCATTTCAAATTCGCGCGAGGTCGCGGCGGCACCGCTCCCTTCGCTGATGTTCCGCACGCCGCTCCGCGCGGCCTGAACCATTTGGTCGTGCGTCCGCGAACGCCGGTCAACAAACCGATCGCAAAAAACGACGGTAGCATCGTAGACGGCGCTGGCGATTTTGTAGCTGCGCAGTTTTTCGTAGCCGCCATGAGGCAGCAACGGGCTGGCGGAATCGTCCATGCGGTGCTCCCCTGAAGGTCGGACGAGTCGGACGAGTCGGACGAGTCAGACAGGTCAGACAGGTCAGACAGGTCAGACAGGTCAGACAGGTCAGACAGGTCAGACAGGTCAGACAGGTCGGACAGGTCAGACAGGTCAGACGGGTCAGACGGGTCGGTCGAACATGTCGGACAATATCCCATGGTCGCGGCGCGTTGCACAGCCAATGATGTCAACCAAATGCTATCACTCGCTGCGGTGCCCTTCGAGCACCCGCTGCATGTTGCGCTTGTACAGCTCTACCCCTGGCTGGCCGTAGGGGTTGATGCGCAGCAAACGGCCCTCGACGACCGTCGCCAGCATAAGCATCTGAAACAACTGGCCCAGTGCGTGTTCGTTTGCCGCGGGGAGCGAAATCGTTGTCGTCGGTCGACCATCGCTCGCATATGCCTCGTTCGTACCCTCGATCGCCGCCGACAGAAACTCGGGCCATGTAGTCCCGGCGAGCGCGTTCAGTCCGTCCTCGTTACCCGGCCGCACGTCGAATGACAGCGGATCGCAGTGCCATGAATCGACGACGAGGTTGTTGATGATCCTGTCGCGCGCTCCCTCCTGATGTTGCTGGGCGCGTGAATGCAAGTCGCGTGTATTGACAACCGTCAGTGGCGTCGCGCCCAGTTCGCGCTTGCCGATACTTTCGGCAAACAACTGGTCGTACCAGAGACCCACCGACTCCAGCGCATTGCTCCACACCGAGAGAACGCGAACCGATGCCCCCCCGGATTTTTCCGCGAGATGATTGACTCCCGTGTAGTTCAGAACGACGTTTTCGCCGCGCGGCGCGGACTGGCAATGCCCATTCATCAGCCACGCACCGCGAAGCATCGCCACGATATCGAGACCAAGGATCGCGGCGGGTAGCAGACCAACCGCCGAGAGCACGGAAAACCGCCCTCCCACGCCATCGGGGACCAGAAACCGGTCGCGGCAGCCGATTTGGGTCGCGAGATTGGCCAGTCGGCCGGATTCTCCGGTGACGGGAACGACCAGTTCAGGAAGCGCCCCGGCACCGAATTGATTTTCAAGTTGCCGGAGAAAAACGCGCAGCGCCGCGGCGGTCTCGATCGTACCGCCGCTCTTGCTAATTACGACGATCGCCCATTTGCCGTTACTGAACGGATCGCCCGGATCGCGCGCCAATAATTGCAGCAGGCCCTGCGCCGAATCGTTGTCGAGGTTGTTTCCCTCGAAGTAAACGCGCGGCCATCCGCCGCGTTCGGCGCGCGTCAGTTCGTTGTGAAAAGGGGGGGAGCAGGCCTCCATGATCGCCCGCGCGCCCATGTACGATCCGCCAATCCCCAACACGACCACGCGATCGACCATATCGCGGAGCCGCGTTGCCGTGGAAAGAATGCGCCAAATTTCGCTGGCTCGCCGATCCGTGTTGTATTCCTCCAGCAACCGGTCGGGCAAGTCCATAAACCCCGCATCGAGCGGCTGGCGTTCCTTCGCGATCGGGCGCCCGGCGCGCCACTCCTCCAGATCGCGCGACCACAACTCGCTCGCGATAGTTTCCAGTTTCGGCAGTATTTTCGCCAAAGCGTCGCGCGTGACGCCGAGCGAATCGAAGAGGGCATTTTGAAAATCAAAGCGGAGCAACTGGGCAGGCATGCCTGAATTCCTGGGGGTTGGGCAATCTGGTAAATTTACACGGTTCCGACGAGCCGCGGCAGGTCGGACCGGTCGGACAAGCAGGATCCGTCGGACGGTTTGGAAATCAGAACGGGGAGCCAATTTGGCAACATGAACATTCACGACCTGACCCGCCAATTGCAAATCCGCAACGCATCAAAAATCGTCATGCTCGTCGCCGACGGACTGGGCGGATTGCCGCTGACGCCAGACGGAAAAACGGAACTTGAAACGGCCCGGACCCCCAACCTTGACGAACTTGCAAAAATCGGTGTCCAGGGAGGCAGTATCCCCGTCCTTCCTGGTATCAGCCCCGGCAGCGGACCCGGCCATCTGGGGCTCTTCGGATACGACCCGTTAACTCACTTGATTGGACGCGGGGCGCTGGAAGCGACTGGAATCGGATTCGTGATGAAACCGGGCGATCTCGCGGCGCGAGGGAATTTTTGCACGCTTGACGAAAACGGACTGATCACCGATCGCCGCGCGGGACGCATCGCCAGCGCCGAGAGTTTTCCACTTGCCGAACGGCTCGACGCGATCAAGCTCGACGGAGCGGAAGTCATTGTCCGACCCGTTCGCGAACACCGATTCGTCGTTGTCTTTCGCGGAGAAGGATTAGGAGACCGGGTTACCGACACCGATCCCCAGATAACCGGCGTCGCGCCGTTGAAAGCAAGCGGACTTGACACGACTTCCATGCGGACCGCTGATCTGGTAGGCCAGTTCATCGCCGAATCGCGCGCGATGCTGGTCCGTGAGACGCTTGCGAACGGACTGACGCTGCGGGGGTTCGCCGCGCGACCCAACCTGGCGACCTATGAGGATGTGTACGGCTTGCGCGCGGCTGTGATCGCCGTCTATCCGATGTACAAGGGTCTGGCGGCACTCGTGGGGATGACGATCGTCGGTCAGCCCGCGACGCTCGACGACCAGTTGGTTTTGCTCGAAGCCAACTGGAACGACTACGATTTCTTTTTTATTCACTACAAGTACACCGATAGCACGGGTGAAGACGGTGACTTTGACGGCAAGGTCGCGCGGATCGAGGAACTCGACAGCGAACTTCCGCGAATTCACAACCTGAATCCGGATGTGCTGATCGTCACTGGAGATCACAGCACCCCGTCGGCGCTGCGAAGTCATAGCTGGCATCCAGTGCCGACGTTGCTGGTGTCACCTTTTTGCCGCCCGGATGGCCACACGTCGTTTGGTGAACGAACCACCGTCACCGGCGGACTCGGGCAGTTCGAGGCGAAGTATCTGATGTTGCTTGCCCTTTCCAACGCTGGTCGACTGGCGAAATTCGGGGCGTGACGGGCAGGTGGTACGGGGTACTGGGCGCCAAGTCACTAATTGGACGGTGCCCGAAGCCCGCGGCTAGCGCCGTCGGTTTACTCCGAGCCGTTGCCAAACGGCGGGAATTCCGGTTTCGCTAATGAAAATCCACGCTTTGGCAAGCGTGGCTACGTAACATGGCGCTGTCCAGCTAACAACTGAGATCTTCCTGATCTGCGAAATCCGCGGACCGGAAACTCCCGGTTCCCGCAGACGAATTCCCCCCTGCTAGCGAAATGCCGGGGTTGAACGATCGCGTCGATTCCGGAACACTACGCGGCTTTTTCTCCCTTAACCCTCAGTTCCCATGCGTCCCCGCGCGAATTTCATTTTGATTGGTCTGGTGGTGCTGGTTCCAGCCTTCCCGGCGTGCAGTCGTTTTTCCGGCGGGGCCTGGGAACCGGTCGGCCAGGTGCCATTGGCGACGACTCCCAATCCGTTGCCCGTTCCCTTTTATCCAAGGGAGCTGGTGATGGACGAAGCTTCCGACGAGATTGAAAACTACTTTCGAATCCTTCGCGAACAGCGAATTCGACTGGTCGGCGATATTCTTACGGAAGGCTTTATCGACACAGAGCCGAAGATCGGTTCGACGCTGCTGGAACCCTGGCGTCGCGACTCATCATCCGGTTTTGAAGTGGCCCACGCGACCCTGCAGACTGTTCGTCGATGGGCGCGGGTACGTGTGATTCCCACTTCCAGCAACTACCTGATCGACGTCAAGGTCTACAAGGAACTGGAGGACCTCGAACAACCAATGCGTTCAACGGTCAGCGGACGTTCCTTGCGGCACAACAGCAGTTTGAATCACGGAAGTGATGAGGCAGGCTGGACTCCGGTCAACCGGGGCTGGATTCCGATGGGTCGCGACTTTGCCCTTGAGCAAACGATCCTTGCGAATTTGCAATCGCGGTTCGAGGCCGCTGCCGCCAATGGCGCGCAGTGCGTCCGTTAGCTGAACCCACAAGAGTTCAAAAACATCGAGCGAACCCGAATTCTTGCGAATCCGGCTACACAACAGGACTCGCGGTGCCTAGGATTGGGATCTCTGCGTTTCTGTATTCCCGATACAAATCCTTCTTCATGGCGACCCGAAACAAAAAACCGCCGCGTCGCCCGACGTCCGCCACGAAGTCACCTGACGAAGGCCCGGTTCGGCTGCAACGATTTCTCGCCAGCGCGGGCGTCGCCAGTCGCCGTCAATGTGAGGAACTGATTCGCGAAGGACGCGTCGCAATTGACGGGCGGCCCGTGATCGATCTTGGGGTCCGCGTCGATCCGCGAAAGCAGCGCGTCGAACTCGATGGAACTCGCGTGCGCGAAGCGCGACATCAGTATTTCGTCGTCAATAAGCCCGCGGGCGTCCTCTCGACTTGCAATGATCCCGCCGGTCGCGCGCGGGTGATTGACTTAATCCCGTCCGACGAGCGCGTTTACAACGTCGGGCGGCTGGACAAGTCGAGCGAAGGTCTGATCATCGTGACCAACGATGGCGCGCTGGCGAACCGGCTCACCCATCCGCGGTACGACGTTCCCAAGACCTATCTCGTCACGATTGCCGGGACTCCCTCGGTGGAAGTCTTGCAAATGTTGCGCCAGGGAGTTCGGCTAGCGGAAGGGTTTGCCCGCGTCGACGAAGTGCGAATTCGGAAGCAACATCGACAAAGTTGCGAGCTGTGGATCGTGCTTCGCGAAGGGCGTAATCGGGAAATCCGTCGCCTCCTCGCGCGGATTGGGCACAAGGTTCTGCAGCTCAAACGGGTTGCCATCGGCACCCTTCGTCTCGGCGAGCTACCGCCTGGGGGCTGGCGGCGACTTGAGTCCAACGAAATTGCCGCGCTGATGCGACTGCCAGGCATTCGGGATCGCAAGGAGTCGCGCGGGCGAAGCAAATCCGGACCGGCAAAAAAGGGAAAGGGTCGAACGTCCTCGTCAGGTCGTCCATCGAGTTCCACGGCTCGACCCGTTGCCGCAAATAAAACACGCGGGCGCGACGGTGTGAAAAAAGCGCGGCGCTCGACGTCCTAATGGCGCAACTGGAGTGCGCCACTTTCGCCTTGAAGGGTCGATAATACAAATCCGGATTGCACGCGAGCGAACCTCGGCGGCCATTCTCAACTGCTGTTTTTGGCGGCGAGGATTTTTCGCTGCATCCTGCTCTTGCGGCGGGCGGCGGAGTTTTGGTGAATAATGTTGCCAGAGCTTGCCTTGTCCAGTTTCCGGGCCGCTTCAATGTACAGCTTCTCAGCACTGTCGACGTCGCCCGATTCGGCCGCCGTAAGGACTTTCTTGACGTGGGTCTTGAGGGCTGATTTGGCCGATCGGTTGCTCGCTCGCCGAACCTTGCTCTGGCGAAGTCGTTTTCGGGCGCTGCTGGAATTTGGCATGGAAGCTCAATGAATTCTAAAGGGTCGAAATGCAAACTCTCGCTTGTCGTCGCCGGTCCGTGCATCGGGACTTGGTCGAAAGAGCATGTCAATATCCTCGATCCGAGGCGGATTGTCCACCCGCGAATTTCGCGAATTTTTTGCCGGTGGACCAGCCTTGTCCAGGACCGCGCGATATTACTAACAGCAACGACGCATCCCGCACGGCAAATCGGCACTCGGCAAATCGTGCCTTCGGCAAATCGTGCCCTCGGCAAATCGGTGCCGCATCGAACCGGCGGCTGACGCCTTGCCGCTCACGATTCAAACTCGTGATTCCAGCGGCTCACGATTATTTTTTTGGAAACCAGCAGATGGTCACTCACGCACAGGCAAACCACTCCGTCCTCCGTGCCATGCACGACCCCGACCATTTTGTCATCGTCTTTGAGTACGAGGACCGACGGGGCAAGCGAACTCGCCGGGTCGTCAGCCCGATTCGGTTCGCGTCGCGAGAAAGTTTTCTGGCCCTCTGCCTCAGCCGCGAGGAGCCGCGCCGGTTCGACCTGGCGAGGTGCAGGAACGTGCAGCTCGCACCCGCACACGAGTACGCCATGCCGGTCGAGCTGGAATCGCTCGGCCAGCCGCCCGCTGCGTCCGCGTCGTACTGATCATCATGACCAGGCACTTTTCGAGAGTCGTTTCGCCAGTTCGTCGGGAAACAGACACCATGCAAATTCGCGGGAAGCGAGTACCTTGTTTTCCTCCAGGTGGCGGAGCACCTGCTGTTCCTCCTCGAGCAATCTCCGCCGCGTTCCCTCGACGAGCGGTTGAAGCGACTGATTGACCTGTTCAATTTCAAGGTGCCACGCCTTTTTGCCACTGCCGTTCGGCGCACTGCGAATCAGTTCCGACTTTTTGGCAACCAACTCGCGCGCCCCATCGTCGTCTTGCTCGACCATTGTTTCCGGGTGGAACCGCAACTCCCTCAGGCGAGCGCGAACCGCGGTCAGATCGACGGGCTGTGTCTCAGGAATCTCCAGCGGCAGTCGCAACGTGGCGGTGGCGACCGCAAACGCGGGGGCCGAAATCTCGAACAGCCTTTCCATGATCCGATCGGTCAGCGAATCGTATTTGCCTCCTCCGATCCCGTGCAGGAACAGGTCGCAGAGAACGAGTCGGCAGTACATGGTCGTCGTGAGGGCGCGGGGGCGGAGACAAACTCCTTCGCCAGAAAGGACAAGTGGACATTCGGCCAATTCTTTGCTGGAGAATTCACGATGCAAGGAATCAAGATCGCTTAAAACCAGCGAATCGCCGAGGTAACGGACCCACAAGGCACGTCGCACCGGATTCCCGCGACTCCATACCCAGAACGGCGTTTCCGTCCATTCCTCCCTCGCGCCAAGTCGCGGGACGGGTTGAGCCGGACCGCGAATCGAGTGTATCGTGCGAAACTCGTCAAGCGATTCATTGTGAATTTCGCGGAACTCGCGATGCCGCTCCAGCAGTTCGGCGACAAAGGCACCGAAGGACCCGGTGTCACACGCCCGTCCCAGCGGCAATTCCAGCGTGACAAGTCCCCACTCGTGCTCCAGTCGGTGTCGGCCAGCGGCGATCGCGAGGCACGGGTTGTCGATGGTCTTGTTCGCATCGAGCACTAACGGCCAGTAGCGTTCCATGGCGGGAGTCGCAATCAGCTTGCGAATTGCCTTCCCGACGAGCGCGCCAAAACCTTGAAAAAGCTCCTGGTCGTCCAGTTGCTGCATCTCATAGGGAATCGTCAACCCACCCGTATCGAACTTCAGATACCGTGTA
>JBGTFW010000031.1:0-2859 GCA_041747075.1 Pirellulaceae bacterium | reverse complement strand
GCCCAGGCGCGCCGTGCGGCAGTTCCCGGACGTTGCTCCGTGGATCGGGCCTCGGCACCCCTTAATGGCGGCGGCGTGGCGGCGGATTCTCCGAAAGACCGATCGACGCGTCGCGCTGTCCGGGGTGTCGTGGTTGCGTGCGACTCGCCGACCAATTCAATGGTGGGCAACCACGGGACTTCGTAACAAGGGACGTCGCAGCCCTTGCCCCAGCGAATGCGCTGTTTCACCTCGGCGACCTGTTGCCGAATGTCGCAGTGGATGGGAAATCGCTGGCGGCAAACCGGGGTCTGCGATTGCCAGGTGATCCAGGGGGACCAGCGTTTTTCTTCCTGACTGTCGCAGTTGTAGAAATGCCCGCTGTGCCCGATCTGCGTGCCGTAAAGGGCACCGGCGGTCCACGGATCATCGGGTGCATACTGGCGCGGCACATTGACCAGATAGTCCTGAAAGACTTCCTGGGCCTCACCCACCTGACAGAACCACAGGCTGACCATCACGGCGGCACTTGCACATCGCAACGACATGGGAATCCTCTCTTGAACGAAACGGGCGCTTCCGGTTCCGGTTAGATCGGCGGGTCTGAACGGAGAATCCGGATTTTTCCGTCGATCGAGAAGAACCCGGAAAACGGTTATCCGTTGACCGCTTTCACCAGGCGGAAGAACCGGAAAGGTCTGCCATCACCCCAGTCTTGTTCGGATCAGCCGGAACGAGCTACCGTCCGGTTTTCATTTCAGGAACCGTGAGCTGGTCAACTAGTCGCGGATTTCAAAGATGCCCTCGATTTCGACGGTCATTTCCAGCGGGAGGGAGTTCATGCCGACGGCACTCCGCGCGCCGATTCCGGCCTCCTCGCCGAATACGTCGCGGAACAACTCGCTGCATCCGTTGATCACAGCCGGGTGCTGGCTGAACGAGTCGGTACACCAGACCATTCCGAATAACTTCACAACGCGGACGACGCGGTTGAGGTTTCCCAGCGTACTCTTGAGCGTCGCGAGCAGCGCCAGCCCGGTTTGCCGCGCGGCCTGATAACCGTCGGTCTGGTCAATTTGGTGACCGACACAACCAGTCATCAACGTGCCGTCGGACTTCAGCGGCCCGTGTCCCGATGTCAGACACAAATTGCCGACAATCACGGCGGGCTTGTAGACTCCGACTGCCCTCGGCGCTGGCGGCAGCTCCAGTCCCAACTCACGAATTCGCTGTTCAATATCCATAGCCATTCATTGCTCCGTGTTTTCGCAACGGGACATCAATTCACTGACCGAAACCTCATGAGGAATTATGTTGAAACAGGGTGCCGGCCTGGAGTCAGGCGACTCGTCGCCAACGCAGCCGTTGATTTATTGTAAACGGCGAAGTCGGCACCCTCAACCATCCCCCGTCATCCCCGTCGCTGGCGGGACCAGGCACTCGTCGTCACGCCCGAACGAGTACGAGCACGAGTACGAGAGGAAGGAAGAGACCCCGTCGTTTCAAAGCGAGAACTGGCGAATTGCTTCATGGCCGACGATCGGGGCGGCGCACTGAAACTCCTCACAGACATACAGCGTCGGACGGTTGTCGATCGAGGCCTTGCCCTCCGCGACCGATTGCAGCACCGAGTCGCGGCTTGACGAGGAATTCAATACGATCAGCGCTTTCTCAAGAGGTGTTGCCAGCCGCAACTCATTGGTTAACACCGCTGTTTCGTCCGTCGCGGTTCCCGTGGCGAGAATCAGTTGCCGGTCGTCATGGAACCACGAATGGAGAGCAATCAGGGACTGGCTGGCGGCCATCGGAGCGCGGCGCGCAAGGGGCATTGCCGCACCGATTGTTCCCTCCGCGATTTCCAGCATTCGCATGTCGCCGATGATCCGACCCAAACGCAAACAGGCGAGCGATGCCATCGAATTGCCGCTCGGGACGGCACCATCCTGGAATTCCCGCGTCCTCGCAATCAGCGGTTCGTGGTCAGTGGCAGTGAAGAAGAACGCACCGCTCCCGGTGTCAAAAAAGTTCTCAATCATGTCGTCGCAAAGCATCTTCGCCCGTTCGATCCACCGTTCGTCGAATTCGATGCGGTAGCAACTGAGGCAGGCCGAGACGATCCATGCGTAGTCGTCGAGGTAGGCGGCCAGCGTCGCCGTGCCATTTCTCCACGAATGGAGGAGGCGTCCCTGTTCGTCCCGCATCTCGTTCCAGACGAATTCGGCGGCGCGGAGCGCGGCACTCCTGTATCGCGTTTCGTCGAGTGAAATCCCCGCGTCGGCGAGCGCCTCGATCGCCATCCCGTTCCAGCTCGCAATGACCTTGTCGTCGCGACCGGGGCGAACGCGCTGGTTGCGCGCCGCAAGCAGCGTCGCGCGGGCGGCGCGCATTTCCCCCGCCAGGCTTCTCTCGTCCTGTTCGTACTGGGCCGCGAATTGCGCGAAGGTCTTTCGCAAGTTAAGGATGTTATGGCCCTCGAAATTCCCGTGCGGCGTCACGTCGTAGAGCTTGCAAAAAGTCTCGCCCGTCTCGTCGCCGAGCAGTTCCATGACCTCGTCGCGCGACCAGACGTAGAACTTGCCCTCTTCGCCTTCGCTGTCCGCGTCCTCGGTGCTGTAGATACCGCCAGCCGGGTCGGTCATGTCATTGAGCAGGTAATCAAGAATCTCGCCGCACGTTGCGGTATATTCGGCTCGCCCAGTGACGCGCGACGCCTCCAGATAGACGCGGGCGAGCAGCGCGTTGTCATAAAGCATCTTTTCAAAGTGCGGCACCAGCCAGCGCTCATCGACGCTGTACCGCGCGAACCCGCCGGCAAGGTGATCGTAGATGCCGCCCATCGCCATCCGCTGCAGCGTGACCTCGACCATTTCGAGCATTCGG
>JBGTFW010000030.1:0-49942 GCA_041747075.1 Pirellulaceae bacterium | reverse complement strand
CGCGCTGACGCCAGTAAGGAGGGCTGGTCACGATCGTGTCGACGAAATCGCTCGGCAATTGTTTGGCAACTGCCAGTGCGTCGCCGTGAACGACCCGATTGACCAATGGACTGTCAGGGTCCGGGGCGTCGCTTCGTTGGGTTTTGTCCTGCATTCGAGGAAACTGAGGTGTTTTTGTCGAAAGACACGTAACGGCACCTAGCGGCGTCTCTCCGAGACGCCTGATCCCTGCGTGATTTATACCCGATGACTCGTAACGACGTGCCTACATTCGTTCAACGACGCCAATGCCGAGCAGTGAAAGCCCCAGGCGAATCGTACGCGCCGTCAAGTCGCACAGTTGCAGCCGCGAGCGGCGAAGCGGCTCGTCCGCCTTGAGCACCGGACATTTCTCGAAAAAGACAAAAAACAACCGAGTCAGATCGAACAGGTAGCTGGCGAGCAGATTGGGACGATAGTCGTGGGCGACATCCCCGAGCGCTTCGCCGAAACGCGACAGGTGAACGGCCAGTTGCCGCTCGACTTCCTCAATGAACTCAAAGGAAACGGGATGACTTCGCAGTTTCTCGACATCGACGTCGCCGCGCCGGAAAATGCCGTTGACCCGCGCGTAACCATACTGCAAATAGGTCGCGGTATTTCCCCGCAGACTGACCATCTTGTCGTAACTGAAGGTGTAATCGCTGCTCCGGTTTTGGGAAAGGTCGGCGTACTTGAGTGCGCCGATCCCGACGATCCGCGCGATCTCGCGCCGTTGGGCTTCATCGAATTCCGGTTCGGGTTTCTGATCGTCAAGTTCACTAACGACGGACATGGCACGCTGTTCGGCTTCGTCGAGAAGGGGTTCCAGCCCGACGGTGTCGCCGCTTCGCGTCTTGAAGGGCCGGCCATCCTCGCCCATGACGGTGCCGAAACTGACGTGTCGGTATTCGACGTCATTGAATCCCCAAAGCCGCGCGACTTCGAAGAGTTTTTCAAAGTGTTCGCCTTGCCGGAAATCGACGACGTAAAGAATGGCGTCGGGGTTCCATGACTCGATTCGGTGACGAATGGTCGCCAGATCGGTCGTCGCATAAAGAAAGGCACCGTCGCGCTTGCGGACAATCATCGGTGCGTTCTGGTTTTCCAGAAAGACGCACAGGGCACCTTCGCTTTCGCGGGCAAGCCCTGACTTCTGCAATTGATCGACAACGTCCGTCAGTGAATCGTTATAAAAGCTCTCACCGAACTGGTGATCGAATCGGACGTCCAGCCGTTGGTAGACGCGCTCGATTTCGGCCAGTCCATGACGCATGAACTCCTCCCACAAGCGGCGATTTTCGGTGTCTCCCTCGTGCAAGCGCGCCGTCTCGCGCAATACCTGTTCGCCAATGTCCGCGTGAGTCCCCGCGAGGAGCGCCAGTTCGGGCGAAGAGCCAACGTCCTCAACGGTCCGTTTCAGGTTGTCGATCAGCTCGCGCTGCGCGGCGATTTTTGAAGTGAGGTTCCTGACGTCCTTTTGGCGTTGTTTCTCCGTGGCCGCTTCGCCGCAAACAGAAAGTCTGGCGAGAGCCGCCTCCTGCCGCGCGAGGAGCGCCTCGGCCTCCGGAAGTTGCTTCGTCGTTTCGTGATGGTCGATAAGCGTTCGTACGACGCGGTAAATTCGACTGAGTTCGTCGACCGGGCTGGAATCCCACCGCTCCCGGTCGAGAAAATTCCGGTAGCCATGGATAATCATGCCGAATTGCGTTCCCCAGTCCCCCAGATGATTGTCGGTAATCACCGCATGTCCGAGAAACCGCAGCACTCGCGTCAGACTGTCTCCGATAACTGTCGAGCGAATGTGGCCGACATGCATCGGCTTCGCCACGTTGGGCGAGGAAAAGTCGATGACGAACTTCCGCGGCGAATCAACGGGTTCAATCCCCAGACGATCGGGGTCGGCAAGGGCGCGTTGCAATGCGGCATCGATCGCTGTGTTGTCAAGCGTAATATTGATGTAGCCCGGCCCGGCCACTTCCACCTTGTCCGCGATTCCCGACAAGTCAACCGAATTGATGAGGTCATTGGCGACCGAGCGAGGCGGCTTTTTCACAAGATTACCCAGCGGCATCGCGCAGTTCGCCTGGTAATCGCCGAAACGGGCGTCCTGTGCGGGACGAATCATGGCAAGCAGCGATTCGATGTCATCGACAGCCAGCCTTTCAAGAGCCGGTCGAAAGCGGTTTCGTATTTCCTGTTACATGTTCATGTTAATTGGGGGCCAATTTGTGCGAATTCGGTGCGTTGGGATTCCGCCGGTTACGCACCGAACCGTGCGAAGGTTAAAATGAGGTTGTAAATCATTGTGACGGTTTATGTCAGAGCCTTGTTTCCACGCCGCGGACGCTAAACTTGTTCTCCTTTCAAAACACACGATCGAGGAATGTCCGGAACCTGCCGAATTGTGCCTGATTGGCGACTGAATTTTACGCGCAAGGCTATTCTTGCGTTGTCGCTTGCGACCGTATGTCTCCCGACCGACGTGGCCCGCGGCACGGAGGCGGCAGGTGCCGCGCGCAAGCATCCGATCTCGATCACGCAAATTGACGCGTTTGTCGACAAGAGCCGACTGACGCTTCGCTGTTCGTTTTACGGCGACGACCTCGAGATGCTCTACGACATCTGGCCCGACGAGGAAACGGGGCTGTACGATTCCGGAGAACTTCGGGAGTCGTTCGACTTGCACGCCGAATTCCTTCTGGAAAACATCGAGATCGTCGATGCGGCTGGAAATCGGCTAACGGGAAAACTTGTCGAGAAAGGACCCTTCGAGATTCCCGAAGCGGGTATTCAGTCGAGCGACCTGATGGAGTACCTGTTGACTCTGACGTTCGAGTACCCCTACGACGAGCCGCCGGAATTTCTCACCTTTCGACACGACATCAATGATCCCAATTTCACGCGCCCGGCGGAAGTCAGCCTGATCGTCAAGCAAACGGGTTCCGACGTTCCGTACAGTGCCAACATGAAGCCGCGGACGCCCGAAACGGTTCGATTTGACTGGAACCAGCCGCTGTCAAAAACCGCCACGGGGGACGAGCTTCGCGATTGGTTCGACCGGCAGCGCGAGGAAACGCTGGGCATCACGAGCTACGGGGGCGTCTATGTCTTCGTCTACGTCACGCCGCACGAAACGCGGCAGGAGGTTCTGATTCCGCTGGCGATTCTCGCGTCCGAAGTGCGTCTCGCACAGGCCGACCCCTCGTACCTGGAAGTCGAGGAACAAAAGGCGGCGATTCCGGCGATCAAGGAGTTTTTCTCCAGCGGGAATCCGCTTTCGATCAACGGCGAGACGGTTTCACCGCGCTTCGACCGGATCGATTTTGGCGGACTCGATATTCGCGATTTTGCCCTCCGCCGCGACCCGGTTCGGGTTTCGATGGCCAACGGCCGCGTCGGCGTCATTATGGCGTATCCGACCCGCAAACTGCCCGATCGCGTCGAATACTCGTGGAATCGCTTCAACCAGAAATTTCTCCGCGACGTCGATGTCGTTGCGATTACACCGCAAGGAACCGAGCGCGCGGAGTTCTCGTTTTATCTCGCTGATAACCGCTGGAGCTGGCAGAATCCGGGCATGCCGCCGCTGCCGCCAATCGTGGAAGTTGCCGCGAAGGACCAGTTGATCGACGAAGTTCGCACGCCGCTGCCGCTCGTCAGTATCGTGTGCGGGTTCGCGGCGGTCGTTGTGATGCTGAGTTCACTGTTGACCGGGTTTCGCTCGCGGCATCTGGCCATTCTGGTCGTTCCACTGGTTATTGCCGCGGCGACCTGGCAAGTTCGTTATCCGGTGCGGTTGCCTGGTGCCGAGCCACCGCGCATGACACCGGAACAGGGCGAGCAGATTTTCGACGAGCTGCTGTTGAACATGTTTCGCGCATTTGACTACAGCGGCGAGGAAGACGTCTACGACGCGCTTGCGGCCAGTACAAGCGGCCCGATGCTTCGCGAAGTCTACCTGAAAATGCGAAAGAGTCTTGAAATTCAGGAGCAGGGAGGGTCCGTCGCAACAATTGACAAGGTCGAGATACTCGACGGTCGCCTCGCCGACGAACTGGTGGTGGTGACGGCGGAGAATGAAAGCGAGCCGCTGGAATCACCCGACTTTGCGTGGCGGTCGCGATGGAACCTTTCGGGAACGGTTGAGCACTGGGGGCACATCCATCGCCGGACGAATCAGTACGAAGCGGTCTTCAATGTACGAAACGTCGATGGGCAGTGGAAGTTCACCGGCTATCGCACCATCGACGAGAAACAGGGACCCGTCGTGCGTTCCATTCGCAAGTTCTGACCGGTCATGCCCAGTTCGTCAACCTGCCGCCCCGCGAGCGAACTCCTGTCGCTGGACCAGCGCCTGGCTCTTGTAAAAAAACATGGAGACTTCACGATCGCCTGGTCGACGGCGGTTCAACCGGGCCTGAACTACTTTGGCGACGAGCACGGATTCATCGCTTATGGCAGCCGGTGGGGATACCATTTCGCGCTCGGCGATCCCGTCGCGCCGCGCGACCAGCACTCTCGACTCATCCAGTCGTTTGTCGCATCGTGCCGCCGCCGGCCCTGTTTCGTTAATTTTACGGCGGGTACGGCGCGGATTCTCGATGATGGCGGCTATTACGTGAACCCGATGGGCGTCGACACGTGGCTGAGGCTGGCGGATTACGACTTCGCCGGCAAGGAGAAGGAGCCGTTGCGTTACGCTTCCAACTGGCTCCGCCGCCGCGGCTATTCGATACGCGAATTGACTTTCGCGGACCTGGAAGTGAACGAGGTCAAGGCACTCTCCAATCGCTGGAGACAAACTCGTACGGTCAAGGACCGGGAAGTGGGCCTTCTTAACCGGCCCCTCGTCCTCGAGGATGAGCCTGACGTGCGAAAGTTCTTTCTATTCGATCCCGAAAACCGGTTGGCGTCATTCATGGTCCTTGATCCGATCTGGCGCGACGGGCGCGTCACGGGATATGCCACGGCGATCAAGCGGCGGCTTCCCGAAACGACAGGATACGCCGAACAGGGCATGACCCGGCATTGCATTGATGTCCTGAAATCCGAAGGCACCGAGACCCTGCGACTGGGACTCTCGCCGTTGGCCAACCTTTCGGACCGCTCATTCCGGCACAATTGGTTGATGCACCATGGTTGGCGCTACGGATTTGGCGCGTGGTGGGTTAACCGCTGGTTCTACAACCTTCGCGGACACGCCGATTTCAAGCGGCGGTTTCGGGGTGAAGAGCATCCGGTCTATTTTGGCAGTCCGGTTCTGGTGAGCGACCTGCGGATCATCGCAATGTTGCGGCTCATGCGCGTCTTTTAGGTGGAGTCCGATGCGGTTGCGCGTGTCGAACAATCGAGTGTCGAACAATTGGGACAATGGTTCTCCATTTATGCTATCACCGGCGTGCTGGCATTTTGTTGGACTCGGCGGCGGTTTGATCAAGCTGGCTTGGGCTGTCGATTTCGCTTCGCTATCATCCCCCGCCCGCTCCAAATCCGGTCCCATTCTTGCCGATTGCCATTGCGCTTTCCATGCCCGCTCCGCGCCCAATGCGAACGCCCTGCCATGCCGCACCCTCCGGCTGGAAACGCGGTGGCGCAACCTTTCGCAATTTCCTGTTCGTCTTTTCGCTGATCGGGCTGATTGGGCTGATCGGCATTTCACAATTCAAGAAAGCAATTCGCGATCAGCTTCAAGTTCGGGTGCAGAAGTGGCTGGACGAAAAACTTGCCGCGACCGGGTTTCGCGTAACGATCGGTTCGGTCGATTGGAATGAAGGGCATGGATTGCTGGTTCGTGACGTGTCGGTTCGGCTGGATGGTCCGGGTTCGGGCACCGAGACGACTCCGATCATGACGATTCCGCGTGCGTGGCTGAAGTCGACTTTTCAGTTGACGGACATCATTTCGCGGCGACCGCGGATCGAGGAACTGATTGCCAATGATCTGGTTCTCAATCTCCATCGTGAAGCGAGCGGAAAGTGGAACGTTTCCGAGGCCATTGATCGGTTGGTTCGCATTAGGTGTCCGGATCAGGAGTTTCCGCTGGACTTTCCCGTCCATTTGCGAAACGCGACGATTTCAATACAGGAGGGACGTCCGGAATCCAGAGAGTCAGCGTTTGAACTGACGCGGATCAACCTCGATTTTCAGTGGCCGTCGGAAAACCGAGAATCGGACGAGACCGCCAACGAGTTTATGGTTGCGTCGCTGGAATCGGAAATGACGGGCGCCGTGCAGTGTCGTTTGTGGCTTGAACCCGATAGCGCGACCTGGGCCGCCCGGTTGCAAGTCGCCAGCTTGCGGCTGGGCGGGTTGCTGAACGGGCAACTCGCGCGTTGGTTGCCGAGCTGGTCGGAACTCATTGGACAAATCGACGGCCGGGTGTCGTTAACGGCGCGGATGAGCGGATTGCTTGCCGAGCCGCCGAGCGAGGTTCACATCACGGGTCGTGCCGAGGGGCTTCAGTGCCTTGACAATCGACTTCCTCATTTGCTGCATCAGGGAAGTCTTGATTTTGAAGTCGCCAACCGAAAGCTGGAGATTCGCAATGCCGTCGGGCGATTTGGATACGGGCAGGTCAACGGTGCCCTTGTCCTGCCAGACTGGACCCGCCCCGACGAGTGGGAATGCCGGGCGGAAGTCGCGGATTTTGAACTGAATGAACGGCTCGTAATGTGGTTGCCGGAGACGCTGCAACGGACCTGGCACGAGTTTCAGCCAACGGGAATCATCAGCGGCTCATTTGTTTTCTCGAGACTCGACGGCGAGGGCCGGCGGACGATCCGCTCGAGCATCTCGAACGGATCGTTTTCGTGGTACCGGTTTCCCTTTCGCGTCTCGAATTGCAGCGGTGAGATTCATGTCGATGACCGCGTTCTCACGATATCGGGGACCGCGATCGAGGCCCAGCAACTGGTCCGGCTTGAGGCGCGAATCGTTGATCCAGGTCCTTTCTGGACGGGGTGGATGACGGGCCAGTGCGACGGGAACCTGCCGGTCAACGAGAAGGCCTTGCAGGCTTTTGATGCGTGGCCCGATGTTGCGCGGACGTTGCGGCGGTTTGAAGGAATCGGCCACGTGGCGGGCCGCGGTCGTATCGAACGTCGCGATCCGCGCGCGGAGCGAGTGAACTGCCATTATGAAGTCCAGTTGCGACAGGCAACATTGCGGTACGACGCGTTCCGGTATCCCTTTCACAATGTCAACGGCCTGATTATCGTCGATGACGAAGTGACTCGCTTCGAGGAGTTTACCGCCTCGAACAATTATGGCGAGGTGCAATGCGCGGGAACGTGGCGCAAGGGCGGCGAGCTTAAACTGAAATTCCTTGCCCAGTCAATCGCGCTCGACGAGGACCTCCGAACCGCGCTCGCGCCAGGCTTGCAACGATTCTGGAGGGAACTGCGACCGGCGGGAACCATTGACCGTGTCAACGTTGAACTTGCGTGGAACCCGCTCGCGAACGACCTCGACATCGACCTGGACGGCGAAATCTATCCGGCAAGCGGCGAAGCGTCAGGCTCGGCGACGATCAAGCCCGTCTGGTTTCCCTACGAGCTGCGGCAGGTCTCGGGGCGGTTCCGTTTTCACGACGAACGCATCGACATTTATAACCTGACGGGTCGCCATGGCCGAACAGCGTTGACCTGCGCCGGGACCGGTGCGTGGGACGATCAGCGGTGGAACCTGCGATTGACCGATTTGCTCGCCAGCAATGTGGTGCTCGATCGGGAATTGATGGCCGCACTGCCGACGGCTCTTGGTGAGAGCATCGAGGCCGTTGAATTCGACGGAAAACTGAGCTTGCAGGGCACGATTGACGTGCGCGGAAACATCTTCGAAGCCGGCAACTCCGCCAACGCGCCGGGAAGCGAGCGACTGGAGTGGAACCTCGACGTCGCCGTCGGACAGGGGAGTCTCAATCCGGGGCTGCCCATCCGCAACGTCAACGGAGTCGTTTCCACACGCGGGGTCTTTGAAAACGATCGCCTGAGAAGTCACGGGACGCTGGCAATCGACTCGATGATGTACAACGACGTTCAGATAACGGACTTTCGCGGGCCCATTTACGTGGACAATGATCGACTGGCCATCGGATCGCTTGGAGAAAGCGAAACTCCCGGCACGCCTTCCGTGACCACCACGGCAAATGTTTTTGGTGGCGACCTGCGCTGCGACGGCCAGTTGATCTTTGACAACGATCGCGAGTTTTACATCCAGGCGATTTTGGGCAACGCAAGTCTTCGCGAGATTGCGATGGACTTCTCCGGCAACCGGCATGATTTGGCGGGGACAGCCTTTGCCGGAATACGGATGACAGGCGACGCATCCGGCTCGCATTCGATCAAGGGGGACGGGTTCATTCAGCTCAAGGAGGCGCGAATCTACAAATTGCCGGTCGTCCTCGCGTTGCTCAACGGCTTGCGGGTTGAGGACCCCGACGCCGCGGCGTTCGACCAGGGGGAACTGGAGTTCTCGATTCGCGGCGAGGACATCGAGTTCCGCAAAATTGAAATGAATGGCAATGCGTTCAGCCTGATCGGAAACGGACGAATGAACCTTGATCGGGAAATCGATCTCGAGTTTTACTCAGTGATGGGTCGAAACCGGTTTGAGATACCGGTGATTTCCCCGCTCTTTCGCGCGGGAAGCCAGCAAATCCTCTGGATCGAGGTCAACGGAACGCTCGACGATCCGCAAACCGTTAACAACGTGCTTCCGGGGCTTAACGACTCGCTCCGCAAGCTCTTCCCGGAACTTGACCCGCAAGGCACCACCGCCGAATCCCGTTAGTTCAGACTCGTTGGCTCGACATCGGGCGAGTTGCTGTTGAAGACGATTGCAAGAACAGCTAGAGTTTCAATCCTCAATCAGCACGCCTTGTTCATGGATGCCATGGAACTCCCTTCCGGAAAGACCCGTCGCCTGTCGGTATTCGCACAGCGTCTGGCTAGCTGCGGTCTGGCAATGACCTTGCAGCAGATTCTGCAAACAATACAAGTTCGACTCGCGTGGTACGACTCAACCGTCGATCCGGCGCGGCCCGAGTACAACGAGCACTGTATTTTTGTCGTTTGGCACGAGAACCTGGCAATCCTTTTGCCCCAGTGGCCCCATTGTCCGTTGACGCTGCTTGTCAGCCAGCACCGCGACGCACACTGGCTCACGCACGCCGCGGACTTCCTCGGATTCAACGTCGTGCGAGGCAGTACGACGCGCGGCGGCACCGAGGCGATCCGGCAATTGCGGCGGCTTCAGGACCGTACCAGCTTTGCGATCACTCCCGATGGACCTCGTGGGCCGCGGCGCGAAATGGCCTTGGGACCGTTGTTTCTGGCTTCGCGGCTGCAAATGCCGCTGGTGCCAGTGGGCGTTGGACATGATCGTCCTTACCGTTTGCGAACGTGGGACCAATTCGCGATTCCACGGCCTTTTTCACGCGCAAGAATCGTCGTCGGGCCGAAAATTCGTCTCGCCCGCCGTCTCGACCGGCAAGCGCTGGAGTCATGCCGCCACGACACGCAACGGCTCTTGACGGAACTCAATGACTTCGCGGCTGCCTGGGCCGTCAGCGGAGACCGCGTGCCGGGAGAGCAACCCTTTGTTCGCGCCCGGCGCTGTCTGCAGCTGCAATTCGAATTGGGCAGCCGGCCGGATCGCAGCGACAATTCGATGGCGGCAGAAGGCAACGCTGCATAGCAACGCAGAAACGATCACTCACCCGGCAAGGCCCGCAATCGCGTCGAGGATTTCCGAGTCGTCCGGAAAGCGGCCTTCCGCGTGCCTGGAAAAAATACGTTTGCCGTCCACGTCGATGTCGTAAACGCCGGAGACGCCCTCGATCAGCGTCGGTTCGATACGAAATTTCTTCGAGATTTCAGCCGCCAAACTGGTGGCTCGTGGCAAGTAGTTTCACTGGCCGCAATAGGTAATCGAGATATCCATGCTTTTCGTGTTAAGTTCAAGAAGCGGCTAACGGGAAAATTGGCGGCGCAGGGAACCCTTCGCATCGCGGTGTGCGAGGTATCGCGCCTGCTCGCGCGGCAATTCAGTTGTAGCTGAATTCCGGCGGAAAGCGAAGCGTTGAATCGCCGCGGCACTCGGCAAGGCGTTGCTCAAGCAACTCGATCACGCGACGGCAGCGCACGGGCAGGTCACAGGATTCAAGGATCGATTGCTGCCGCTGCGGATCGGCACCGCTGGAAAAAGTCATTAGATCGAGAAGAAGTCCGAACGGCAATTCGCCACTGGAGAACCCTGCAAGCGTCTCCTTGTCGAGTCGCGAATCCGCCGCGACCAGTTGACGAAACAGGTCGAGGGCATGCCCACGCATCGACTCGATGTTCTTGTCACGTGGACGGATCGTGTCGTCAACCAGTTTGACGTCCGCCATTCGGTAGGGGACTTTCGATGGAATTTCGCGAATGATGCGGGCCCGACGCGCACCGCAAAGCAGCAAGTTAAAGCGTCCATCGGGGAGCCTTGCGTGCGTCACGATCTTGCCAATGCAGATGGTCGGGAAAACCGGCGGGGAAACCGGTTCCTCTTCCCAGCCTGGCGCGAGCGTTGCGATGCCGATCAACTGGTCCCCCTCGAGCGCGTCCTGAAGCATCGCCCGATACCTGGGCTCGAAGACGTGAAGCGGTTGAATGACGCCGGGAAACAGAACGAGATTGGGAAGTGGAAAAATCTTGACGATCCCCGCGAAATCGACGGGAAACTCCAGATTGACTTCGGCAAGGGACATGACGACAGGCAAGCCAGCGAAAAATTGATTTAAGACACCGAATCAGAATCAGTGACGTGGGTCCGCGTGACGAAGTGTGCCACGCCGTCCTAATCGTAGACAGTTGTCGCTCGTTGAAAATTGTTTTTTTCCGGAAATTGAAAAGAAATCCGGATTTATTTGGAAAGTCGATCAAGCCCCGGTGCCGCGCCGCGGAAACTAGTCCCGCTGAAGGATCATCACCAGCCGCAACACGTACCAGAACAACATCGCGACGCCGGAAAAAAGCGCCAGAGACGCGCCGACGTACTGGTCGGTTCGATAATGGTGCAACACGTTCGACGTGTCGTAGAGGATGTACCCCGCCGCCAGCACAATCATCAGCGTTGAGAAAAGCACGCCGAAAATATCAAGGCCGAGCACCGTTCCGGCAATGATTGCGCCAAACGCCGCCAGCGAAGCGAGCACGAGGGCCATTCGCAAGAACGAAAAATCAACCTGGGTCACAAAGACCGTCAACGTCAGCCCGGCAAAAACAATCGCCGTGATCAAACCGGCGCTTCCAACGGCACCGGTAAAGGGCGTGTCACCAGGATAACGCGTGATTGCGATCGTAATGATCGGAGTGAAAATTACCGCCCACGCCACGACGTACAGTGCGAGTCCGAGATACTGCATCCCCCGGCTCGTTTCACTGTGCGCCCAGCGATTGGCCAGAAAGGTCGCGCCCATGAAAGCGCCGAGCACGACGAGCCACATCATGCCGCCGAGGCTTGGCATGAGACTGATCACCTGATCCTTGAACAGCGTAAAGAGCACCGTTTCGATGGCGACAAACGCGCAGACCGCACCGGCGAGGTGCAAATACGTCATGCGGATAAAGCTCAGGCGGTCCGAAACGCTCGCTTGTGCCGCCGGGACCGTGTAGTTTTGAGCCAACGCGGCGTACGGATTGTTTTTCTGGTTTTCGTAGTTTTGTCCAAAACTCATTGACTTGGCCCCTTGATTAAAGGTCATGGCAATTGGTGGGGGAAGGCGACAGCGCCGCCAACATCGATTGAACACCGGCAGACCGTCCCGACGGCTCAATGCCAAAGTATATCGTCCCAACCGGTTTTGGGCAGGTCATCCCTCCGTGGGAAAGGGACTTTTTTTGGGTGGCCAGCCCACCGCCGCCCGGTCCCACCGGCCGCCGGACGTTGGCTTGACAAGCCGGGAGGGCCGCGGACAATCAGCGGTTCGCCACCGGCTGGTTTTACAGCGAAGGCGTCTGCGTCAGCGATTTTCACCCGGTCGTTCGCACGCGAAAGCGGCCACCCAAAGCATTCCCGGAACAATCGGCTTTACCGGACCATGATTCTGTCGGGCAAGGAAATCCAGCAACGCTTGGGGGATCAAATCTCGATCGAGCCGTTTGAACCTTCCCGGCTGAACCCCAACAGCTACAACCTCACGCTTCATGACGAAATCATGACTTATGAGGAAGTCGTTCTGGACATGCGAAAGTGCAACCGGTTCCAGCGTCTCATCATTCCCGAATCGGGATTGACGCTTCAGCCCAACAAGCTGTACCTCGGACGAACCGTCGAGCGGACGGAAACGCGGGAACTTGTCCCGATGATCGAGGGACGCTCGTCGATCGGGCGGCTCGGCCTGTTTGTTCACGTGACCGCGGGCTTTGGCGACGTCGGATTCCGGGGCTACTGGACACTTGAGATGTTTGCCATCCAGCCGATTCGCATTTATCCCGGAGTAGCGATCTGCCAGATATTCTATCACGAGGTCACGGGCGAACTGACCGAGTACGGCGACGGCGGCAAGTACCAGAACAACCACGACATCCAGCCGAGCCTGCTCTTTCGCGAACTCAATCCCCGCGCCGAAATTGAGGACGGGCAGCTCAAGCTCTTTGGCTCCGAGTAACCGTATTGCCGGGTTCACTCGCTTGCGCTTCGGGCTTGTATTCAGGAATCCGGGTTCACTCGCGTGCGCGTCGGGCCTGGATTCAACGGGAATCCGCGAGCGACTGGATGACTTGCGGGTACAACTCGCACTCGGCGGCAAAGACCCGCGCGGCCAGGGTCCCGGGCGTGTCCCCCGGCTCGACCGGAACCTCGCTCCGGGCGATGACCGGCCCGTGATCGTAATCGTTGTCCACAAAATGGACCGTGCATCCCGTTGTCGTTACTCCTGATGCGAGGACTGCCTCGTGTACGCGCATTCCGTACATTCCGCGACCCGCGAATCGCGGAATCAGCGACGGGTGAATGTTGACAACCCGATTCTCAAAATCAGCCGGAATGCTCAGTCGGCGGAGAAACCCTCCCAGCACCACCAGATCGACTTTGGCTCCGCGACAGGCCTCAAAAATCGGTGTGCTGAAATCATCGGGCGTCGAATAGTCGCGGTGATCGATAACCTTGACAGGAATCCCGGCTTCGCGCGCAAACGCAATCCCCGCGGCGCGCGGGTTACTGGAAACGACCAGCGAAATGTTCAGCGGCGGCCGGCCCTCCGCCCGATGCGCGATGAGGTTTCGAAGCGTCGTGCCTCCCCCGGAAATCAGCACGGCGATTGAAAAGTCCTCATTCATGGAACTCGCGATTCAGGGTTCGTCGCCGGTTTCATTCAAGTCGAAGGCTGAAATAATATTCTTCGTACGGCTGGAAACCGTCGTTCATTTGGCGGACGCGACCATCCCGCTCGAAACCAAGCTTTACAAAAAACCGGTGGGCGCGGGCAAATCGTGTGTCCGACCAGAAATGAGCTTTCGAGAATCCCTGCTCCCGCGCCCAATCGATCGTCACCTGCATTAGTTCGCGGCCGCGGGTCGAACCACGCAGGGCGGGTGCCAGATAGAGCCGTCGAAAGACGCAAACGCCCGGTTCGTCGTCGGGTCGCGCGGCGTGGGTTCCGGCGATCCGGCCCGCTTCCTCGAGCACCCAGAACGATCCGCCAACGGCAAAATAGCTCGCCGCGATGTCGAGCAAGTCCCGGTCGGCACCGTCGAGAAATATCTGGTCGTCATATTCACGCAAGACCGAATCGATCAACGCTATAATTGATTCGCCGTCGTCGCCAGTTGCCAAACGAATCATGTCGCTTCGATGCGGGTGACGTGTTATGCTTGCGACCCCGACGGGTCGGTAGCGACAAGATACGAAGCGAAGCCGTTTTATTCAATGTCCAGGTCATGAGAGTTGCGGTAACGGGCGGCACCGGCTTTATCGGCCGGTACATCATGAATCACCTGATCTCCAGCGGTCACTCCGTTCGCGCCTGGTATCGCTCCGCTGGCGACCCGGCGACGTTTAACGACGCCGGGGTCGAGTGGATTCCGGGTGAGTTGTCCTCGCAAGAATCGATGGCGGTACTGGTGCAGGATTGCGACGCGGTCGTCCACGCCGCGCTGTGGAAACCTGGAGCGGCATTTCGCGGCGGTGAAGGCGACGTCTTACGGTTCGCGAAGATCAACATCCTTGGGTCGCTCCGATTGATCGAAGCCGCCATTGAGGCCGATGTCCCGCGATTCGTCTACATCTCGAGCTGCGCGGTTCACGAAGTCATCCTCGACGACCGCCCACTCGACGAGGCCCATCCGTTATGGGCAACGTCGCATTACGGCGCGCACAAGGCGGCGGTGGAAAAGTTTGTTCACAGTTACGGACTCGGTTCCGGATACAAAATCTGTGCCTTGCGTCCGGCCGGTATCTATGGTGTCGCCCGTCCGGTCGAGCGAAGCAAGTGGTTCGGCCTCGTTCAAAGCGTCTCGCGAGGGGAGGACGTTCGCGTCGAGGGGGGCGGCAAGGAAGTTCACGCCGCTGATGTCGCGCGTGCGGTTCTCCAACTGCTCTCGGCCGACGATACGGCCGGTGCCGCGTACAATTGCTGCGACCAGTACATTTCACGGCACACGGTCGCGGTTCTCGCGAGGGAAATCAGCGGTTCCAGTTCACGGATCGATGGCGAACCCGCGTCGCCCAGGCACGAAATCGAAACGGGCAAGCTGCGAGGTACCGGGATGGTCTTTGGCGGCGAGCCGCTGCTGCGACGGACAATCGAACAACTCGTTGATTACGCAACGTCTTCGCGCGCGGGTGACGGCAAATGACAACGGGCGAGGTGATCAACATCGCCGGATACCGGTTCGCCTCGCTTGACGACCTGCCGCGTCGTCGCCGGGAACTGAAGACGCTCTGTAACGAACTGGGTGTCAAGGGGACGATCCTCCTCAGCGGCGAAGGGATCAATGTTTTCCTTGCCGGAACGCGGACGTCGATCGACCGGCTTCTCGAACACCTGCGAAGCGACCCCAGTCTGGCGGATTTGCGCGTCAAGGAAAGCCGCAGTGATCGGCAGCCCTTTTCGCGGCTGCTCGTGCGGCTGAAAAAGGAGATCATCGCGCTGGGCGTCGATTCGATTCGCCCAGGGATCCAAACGTCACCACGAATTTCGCCGAGGGAACTGAAGCAATGGCTCGATGAAGCGCGCCCGGTGGTGCTTCTCGACGTCCGCAACGATTACGAGATTGAGTTGGGGACCTTTCACGGCGCGGTCACGGCGGGCATCGATTCCTTTCGCGAGTTTCCCGACTCACTGCCGAGACTGGCCACGACTCTTCGCCAGGCCCCGGTCGTTACGTTTTGTACGGGAGGAATTCGATGCGAAAAGGCCGCACCCCTGCTTGAACAGGCGGGTATCCGGAATGTCTTTCAGCTCGACGGGGGAATCCTCCAGTATTTTGAGGATTGCGGTGATGCGCACTTTCAAGGCAACTGTTTTGTCTTCGACCATCGCGTCGCCGTTGATCCGCGACTTCACGAAACTCCGGATGAACTCTGTTTCGTCTGTCAACACGTTGTGACCGCCGCCGAACAGGCCAGTGGTCATTACATTCCGGGCAAGGTCTGTCCGCATTGCTACCAGGCACCGGATGAGATCATGCGCGACGTCGTGTTGCGCCGCCGCGAGGAAATTCTCGCTGCAACGAACCCATTGCCCGGATCGGTGCCTTACGACAACGTTCGTCCGCTGAATATCCCGCGCCGGTTCGACGGCATGACCCTTGTCGAGTGCCTGACCGCGTGGCACCCGCACCTCGGCACCGGGCGATGGCGTTTGTTGATCAATGCGGGCCGTCTGCGCTGCGACGACCACACCCTTGCGGAATCCGACATCGTTCGAGAAGGCCAGCGAATCGTGCATTGCATTCCCGCAACCGTCGAGCCGGAGGTCTCGGCGGAAATTGAGGTGCTGCACGAGGATGACTGCATCATCGTGATCAACAAGCCCGCGCCGTTGCCCATGCATCCCGCCGGCCGATATAACCGAAACACGCTGACGTGGATTCTCGGAAGCGCATTCGGGGTTCCCCTGCGCGCGGCGCATCGACTGGACGCCAACACGAGCGGTCTCGTGGTTTTTTCCAAATCGCGAAAAATCGCCGCTTGCATTCAGTCACTCTTCGAGCAGAACCGGGTGGAGAAGCGATACGTGGCGAGGGTACACGGTCATCCGGTTGCTGACGAGTTTGATTGCAGCCTCTCAATTTCCAGCCGGCCTGGTTTCGCCGGTGCGAGAGGAGTCGATGAACACGGCCCACCGAGCCTGACCCGGTTCTCGGTGAGGCGGCGGTGCGACGACGGAACGTCGTTGATTCACGCCTTTCCGGTTACGGGGCGAACCAACCAGATTCGCGTTCACCTGTGGCATTCGGGGCTTCCGGTCGTTGGCGACCCGCTTTACCAAAGGGGCGCGACACTGGGCGAAGGCCAGACGCTGGGCATCAATGATCCGCCGATGCAATTGCACGCCGCGTTCATAGGGTTCACCCACCCTGGCAGCGGGGAACGAGTTGAGTTTACCGCACCGGTCCCGCTGTGGGACTGAAATTCAGCGCTTCGCGGACCGCCGCGAGAATTTGCCTGCTTTTGCCGAGCGAAACAGCGCCGACAAGAATGCTGGCACCCGGTTCTTTCGCGGACGAAAGGGCACCCGGCGTCCCTCGCCAGGCCGATTCGTATGGACCACGCGAGGGCGGGCTGGGTACGATGGAATGATGGAAAACGAAATCACGATCGCGCAAAGTCCTCTGAGCTTGACCAGCTCCGTCGACCCGACGCGCACCATGGCGATGGACGGAAGCGTCGCGGACGAACGGTGCGGCGAGTTGTTCGAGACCTACGCCTCGATCATCAAAAAGCAGAAACTGAACTGGACAACGCACTTGCGATTGCGGCGGATGCTCGGAGCGGGTGGCCAGGGCGTGGTCTTTTTGTCCGAGCGGCGGGGATCCGATGATTTCACGCTGCCCGTGGCGCTGAAGATTTTTTCTCCAGAGCGCTATTTCTCCCCCGAAGCCTATGCCCTTGACATGGCGCATCTTGGCCGCGTGGCCACCAGGGTCGCGCGGATCCAGCACGACAACCTGCTGCAGGTGCAAAATTTCCTCGAACGCGACCAGATTCGAATGATGGTGATGGAATGGGTCGAAGGATATGACTTGAGGCAGTTGCTGACTCCCCGGATGCTCGTCCGATTCCGCGAGCGAGTGAGCCGCCGACGGTGGGAGCAGATCAATGAAGTGCTTGTAACGCAGGGCGAAATGCAGCCGCGGTTCAAACCCGGCGTGGCGGTTGCCATCATTCGATCGTGCCTTGAGGGGCTTTCCGCCCTCCACCGGAATGGCGTGGTCCACGGCGACATCAAGCCGTCGAACATCATGCTCAAGCGAAGCGGTCTCGCCAAGATCATCGACATCGGATCGGCCTTCGACGTTGACGAGCCGCCCGCCCGTCGCGCCTGCACTCCCGCCTATGCCGCGCCGGAAGTCCTCGACGGCACCGGTCATTCACCGCTCAGCGATCTCGCCAGCCTGGGCTACGTGTTGATCGAATTGCTCGCTGGCCAGCCGTTGTTCAGCGGTGCAACGGAGCTGTCGGAGCTGATTCAGTTGAAGGAAAACCTCGACACACGTCTCGACATGCTGTTGCCCGCCGAAGTGGTACGCAACGATCTGCTCATGTCGTTTTGTCGCGGGCTGATTGCATGGAATCCGGCCGACCGTTTTGCAAGTGCGGAACACGCGCAGCTCGTCGAGCATGGCGCAGCGGCCTTTCACCGCCAGTTGGTCAAGGGGGACCTTTCGAGCGAATACGAGAACGACATTCGCATCTGGATCGAGGAACTTCTCGAATTTGACGAACGGCAGACCGTGCCGTTCCCCAATTCAATGTAGAAAAGTTGTCCTCAACGGTTCCTCCGCCGCATACCTCAAGGGGGGGGAACAATTGGGACAAAAATCGTTCTACATTGACCGAACCGATCAGGCCTGAAAGCTCGACCCGCAACCGCACGACTTGACGGCGTTTGGGTTGGTGAACGTGAACCCGCGTGCGTCAATTCCCTCGTGCCAGTCGACGGTCGTGCCATCGAGGTACAAGGCGCTTTTTCGGTCGACGACGAGCGTGATGCCGTGCTGGTCGGTTTTCGTGTCGTTGGCCTCGTCATATTGTTCGTCGAAGCGAAAATCGTAACTCAGGCCGCTGCATCCGCCGCCCGACACACCAATGCGGAGCATCGTCAGGCCATCCGTCTGATTTTCTTCCATCACCCGCTTTACTTCCGTTGCGGCCTTCTCGGTCAGGACAACACTCATGGATGACTCCTTGTATTTTTAGTTGGGTTGATGCGTTGTAAACGTTTCGACAAGCGAACGTCTCGGTCGTTCAAGGATATTATGCGAACCTGGGAAAGTCAATTGCGACCTTTCCGTCGGTCATCACCACCGTAATCAAGTATACGTTACGCGCAACGCGTTCCGGGTGGCCCACTCCGTCATTCGATGTCGTTGGCGCGAAAGGGTGCCCGGACCGCTGCACCGGATTTGGGCGGGTCGGCCAGACGGGGCCGCCGTACCCGCAAGCCCTTGCCGACGGGCGGGTCGGTCGTCCAGTTCGAGAATACCGGCTTGTCTTGCGTTTGGTTCGCCTGGTGGGTCGTTCCGTCGTCCGCTGCCGTGGTTTCACGGGTATCAGCAACGGCCTCCTTGTCGCGAGACCTCGTGGAAGCGTCTGGAGCGTCGGACGCGGTAACGGCGGGCGCGGAGATTTCGATCTCGCCGAGGTACTGTCGCTTGACTTCGTCGTGCCGGACGATTTCGGCGGTCGTTCCACTGCACAGGATGCGACCCTCGCTGACGACGTAGGTCCGGTCGGTGACTTGAAGGATTTCCCGTGCCGCGTGATCCGTAATGAGGATCGAGATTCCGCTGGCGGCAAGCCCGGCGATGATCTCCTGAATTCCCTGTACCGTTACCGGATCGATACCGGCAAATGGTTCGTCAAGCATGATGATTTCGGGGTCGGAGACCAGGCAGCGCGCGATTTCCAGACGCCGCCGTTCGCCGCCGGAGAGGCTGCCGGCGCGCGATCGAGCCAGTTTTGCAATGTTGAATTGTTCCAGCAACTGGTCACAGCGGCGGCGTTGCGCGTTGCGATCCATTTTCAAAAGCTGCATGATCGCGAGCAGATTCTGCCGCACCGTCAGCTTGGCAAAGACGCTCGACTGTTGCGGAAGGTAGCCCATCCCGCCGCTCCGCGCCCGTTCAAACATGGGCCAATCGGTCACGTCGGTACCCGAAAGCGTAACGCCGCCCGCGTCGGGTCGCAGCAGTCCGCAAATCATCCGAAAGGTGGTGGTTTTGCCCGCACCGTTGGGACCGAGCAGTCCGACGATTTCACCCGAACCGACCGTCAGGCTCACGCCATCGACGACGCGTCGACGTCCGAATGACTTGACCAGACCGTTTGCCTGCAAGACTGTCATGTGAGTCCTTTCGTGACCGGTTGGCCTGCTCTCCGTGAGGGCCGTTATCGGATAAACCCCATTCGCTCAAAATTGGGCCAGAAGGGCAAGGGAGTCGTCCTGGCGTGCGGCCAGTAAATAAACAGCGCCTTGCCAAGCAAATACGAATCATTGATGTACCGCGCGCCGTCCCAGATACGTGCGTCGTTGCTTTGCGGACTGTTGTCGCCCATTGGCAAGAGCTGATGCGGTCCAAGTCGAAAGGCATACGACTCGCCGCGATCCCGCGCGGCAAACATCTGCTGGCCAACGGGTGAGTTCCATGCTTCGGGATTTCGCAAGACTTCCTCGATCTGTGCGACATTCGGAAAGCCCCGGTATTCAATCGCCGGCACTGCCCGGTCCGCCCTGCCAAGCTTCTCAGCCGTATTGTTCTTCGACGTATAGTAAATGTCGCGAAACACCTGCAAACGGGTAACCTGCAGTTCGAGGTTTTGGCCGCCAATTCCCAACGGCTCCGAATCGCTGGGTCCGTTTTGCCGCCAAACAGGAACGACCGGACCGGTACGCCGGTATTCGGCACCCTGAATCTCGATATTCGTCCCATTGACCCACAAGTAAAGTCGATCGTCGGCGTTTACGAACTGGATGTCCCAGGAACCCTTGCCCCGGATCGGGGTCTCGGCGACGGGTGGTTCGGAAAACTGGACGCTATCGCCGTTAACGTCGCCAATCGCGGTAAAGGCCGCCTTGCCCGTGGCGACATCGATCTTGCAGGTGAACGCCACGCCTCCCTCAACGGTCTGCAAAGCGAGGACACCATTCCCTGACCCAATTTCAACCCACGCACGCAGTCCCGTATCGCCCGTCCAGTGCATGCCATTGGGATGCTTGAGATCACCCTCATGGTACTGGCCGGTAACCTTGTCAACGTAACTGGTCGTGACCGTCGTATCGTTGTACGCGTAATGGTCGACGATCAACTCGCCGGAGGGGGGCCTTCCCGCCATTCTTTCAGGCCGGTCACCGCGCGCAATAGCCTGCCAGTCCGCCGGGCGAGGCTTGATGTGCCGGTAGCGCAGCCACCTTGTTGAATCGGTTGGCGAAAGGGTAAAGACCGGCGGCTCGTCCGACGAAGACCGCTCGCGATTCCAGCTCTCGTTGCCATTTTCAGCCGACCATTCCGACCAGAGGCTTGGCCAGCCGCTTTCCTCAAGGATCGCAGGGAAAAAATGCGTGTCGTCGACGATCATTAACATCGCGTTCAACTTCGTCGGGTCCTTTCGCGCGATCGCCCGGTCGGCGAACGTCTCATGGTCCAGCTTCCAGGCATAGATGTCACCTTTTTCGATCAGCATTCCCTCGTTGGGCAATCCAATCAGCCGCTTGATAAAATTCTGCTTGCCGTTATTTGGATACTTAAAGACGATGACGTCATAGCGCTCGGGCGGCGCGAAATCATAGGCGAATTTGTTGACCAGAATCCGGTCCCCTGAAAAGGGCTGGTGCTCCCGATGCTGGTGCGGTTCGAGTTCCAGTTCAAAGCGGCACATCGGGCAAATCACGGACTTGACGCGGTTGGTCCGTTCGTCGTTCCCTTCAGTCGCTCCGGCAAGGTACTGAAAACCGCACTCCGGACAACTCACGTCGATGTGCTGGCCTTGCAGGTCGGGTGCCATCGAGCCGGTCGGGATCACAAACGCCTCGGCCTCGAAATACCGAAACAACAGTGCCAGAAGGATCGCGATCAGGATCGATTCGATCGTCTCGCGCGTACCGTGACCGCGAAACCAGTTGCCCAGTAGTGTTGCCTCGGCGGTTCGCCCGGTTGCAATAAAGTTCATGGCGTGTTTCGATGACTCCTCTTATGCGGGAATTATAGGAGAACCCCGACGCCGGTAACATGCCAAACTCTGCGGCGTGAGAAGCGGAGCATACTGGCAATCCGGGCCTCCATGACCGACAATGGCGGGATGAAAGAGCCGGTTATTCTCGATCAACACGCCCTGATTCAGCATCATCTCGGAATTGTCCGCGACCGCCGGACGGAGCCGTGGCGGTTCCGGAACTCGATTCGGCAACTGGCGGGTTTGCTCGCGGCGCACGCGACGCGGGACCTCAAGATCCGCGAGGAAACGATCCAAACGCCCTTGACGACCTGCAACGTGAGGCGATTGGCCGACCGGATCGGTCTGGTCCCGATCCTTCGCGCCGGAATCCCGATGGTCGACCCGCTGCTCGAGTTGATTCCCGAAGCGGAAGTGTGGCACCTTGGTCTCTATCGTGACGAAGCGACGGCCAAACCCGTACCGTATTACAACAAGCTTCCCGCGGGCAGTCCGGTCGACCTGGCGCTTGTCCTCGATCCAATGCTCGCCACGGGTGGATCGGCCTCCATGGCTTGCCAGTCAATGATTGAATGGGGAGTCGCCGAAACGCGCGTCCTGGCCGTGATTGCCGCGCCGGAGGGAATTGAAAAACTGACAACCGCGTTTCCCGCCGTTTCGGTCTACGCCTGCTGCGTCGATGAATGTCTGAACGACCGGAAATTCATCGTGCCGGGCCTCGGCGATGCCGGTGATCGGGTCTTCAACACATTGTAATTTCGCCTTCCGCAAGCACTTGACGCCTTTGAACGTTCGACAGGAAGATACGGCGAATGAACCCCGGCGCGGCGAGCCGATATTGCCGCCACGTTACCTGGTCCCGCCGGAAATTGAGTCGGAATTCGACGCAACAGGGCGGCATGGTTCGACGAATGACCCGCCGGCGCGCGGCGATCCCGGAATCGGCATCGATCCCGGTCTGCTGCGCATTCGTCGCAGGCTGGAGACCGTGGCCGTCAAGCCGCTTTCACGAGACGACAAGGATCTGCGGAAACGCTGGCGCGTCGCGCTCGTTTTTGTTTTTGGCCTGGCCATCTTGATCGCCGTTCTTGCGTGGCTCTTGAGGTTCTCCACCCCGGCTTTATGAAAGCTGGACGATCGAACGGCCAGTGGCATGGATTTCATCGACGTCGAGGACGCGGTCGGTGGACTCGAAAAGCGACTCGATGCAGCGGCGATGGATTTTCATTTTCAGCTTGCCGACGCCAATCGCACCGTATGCGATCAGTTCGCCACGGCGCGTGGCCTCATCCGAAGGCTCGATTCCGCCAATCCCGCCAGGCGGCACGGCGTTGAGGTCGATGGCGACCCGCAGTCCCGGGTGCGCTTCGATCGCTTCACTCTCGAGGAGGCGCACGCCGGCCGCGCCCGCCGCGATCACGGCGTCGCAATCATCGAGCCAGTTCGTGCCGCGAGGTGCATAGGGTCCTTCACCTCCAGCCGGTTCGAGATCGAGCGATTCGTCACGTTTCCGCAACTCGTCACAGGCATCGGCCGCCCTCTCATCACTCCGCGATACAAGGACAACAGTTGCCCCGCGTCGCGCGGCGAGCCATGCGACGCGACGCCCGACGCTGCCGGTTCCCCCCGCGACGGCGACGCGACGTCCGGCAATTTCGAGTTGACTTTCGAGCGACAGTACCGCGGCCGCGGCCGTCGTATTCGCGCCGTTTGAATCGAGCATTACCGAGACCCGGAGTTCTCCAAAAAAACTGTCGAGCACCGAGCGAAGTAACTGTTCACCAGCCTGAACACTTGATCCTCCAATGAAGATTGCTGTTCGGTGAAGGTTCTTGCTTCCTCGCGTGAACATCGCACCGTGAACCAGGCCGCGGACATCGAGCGGCTCGACATTGTCAAAAGTCAACAAATGGTCGACGCCGCTGTCAATGGCGACGACCGAATCGAACACGCTTGAGTGCCCGTCCGGGTCGAGCTGGATCAATACCGATGGCTTTTCACCAGCAGTCATGAGGAATGCGAACGTAAAAATGGTGCGCGGCGAGGTTCACTCGCTTGCGCTTCGGGCGTGTGTACTCCGTTTGTATTTTCCACCGTTCAGGCCGATCGTGCCGATGTCCGGTTAACCGGTACCGCAGATTTCCATGCGGATTCCCATGTGCGGCAGCGACACATTGGCGTTGGGACTGCCGATGGCCCGCTCAAGCTGTGTGCGCGCCTGCGATGCGAGAAACCGGTCGGCCAGAAGCCGGCGACCGCGGTCCGTATGCACGGCGATAACGCGCGAGACGGCGTTGGTCTCGGGGCAAACGAAGGAAATTTTTTGAGGGGTGACACGATTGATTCGAACGGCCCGGTTCTCGATCGTGTAGGCGATCGAAAACTGGACCTGCCGATTACAGGTCTCGTCCTCCCAGGTGCAAAGTGTCGTCTTCATAATGGGTGTCACTCCCGTGCAAGAAAATGTTGGAAAAAAACAAGGAAAACAACGGCTGCGAACAAAAGGAAAGCCTGTACCCTTTAAGGAACAGGCCGTTTTCAAGACGTTCCGTCAATCGTTTACCGGTTCGCTGAGGGGGACGCAATGGCGACCTTCCAAATTCTATCGGCACGGCCAGCCGCCCGATTCGCGTGAATCTCCGGTCAGGACCCATCGCGGATCGGAATTTCCGACGAAACGGACCAATCAACCCCTGTTTCAAAATCGAACCCGCGTTATTATACCCTGATATCGTATCCACGCCAGCCTCGGCCGCCGTTATGGACCGGTTTACTTCCGTAATGATTGCGTTTTGCATTGGCGTATGTGTCGCCGTTGCGTGTATCGCTATTGGAACCAGTTCGTACGTCATTACTGGTTTGGCGGTCAATCCGGCACATCGGGAACAAGCGGCACCGGTACAACCGCTCTCCCGCCCTAAACCAGGAATTGGCGGCAACACCGAGGAGGGCGACAAGCGCGACGCGCCCGACGAGGACGATATGGAAAAGGGACCGGCTGCGAAGAATCCGCCCCCGGATGAAGTCGCGCCCGACGCGGAAAAACGCCGCCCGCGTACTCTGTTAAACCTTCTGACGGTCGACGAAAAAAACCGGCTCTGGTGGAAAATTGCCAAGGCGGCCCGCAAGACCGTCGGGGATCAAGTCACCTACACACTTGATTCAGCAACCGCCATTCGCCTTTCGCGGGAAATCGGCTGCACCCCCGAACAGTTGATGAAATTCTTTCGCGAAGGCCCGCTTTCCGATTGGCTCGATCCCGACTGGAACGAACGCTAATGGGTCGATCGAAAGTAGAACGAACTGCCAGTTCGTTACCGATCGGCTCCACCTTCCCGTCGCATTACCAGCGAACCGATTTGCTGGCCGCCGCGCGACGGGCATCCGCCGCGGTGACCGAACCCGCCGGGACAAGAAAGTCATCCATTTCCGTCGGCTGGTCAACGCGCGCGATCGTCCCGTACATCTGGTAAAAGACCGGAACCAGCACAAGGATCAACATTGTGCCCGTCATCAATCCGAATATCAGGCTGGCGGCCATCGGGATCAGCACCTGGGCCTGAAGCGATGTCTCGAGCAACATCGGAAAGAGGCCTGCGACGGTCGTCACGGAGGTTAACAGGACCGGGCGAAAGCGACGTCGTCCTGCTTCAATGAGTGCTTCGTTGAGAGGCATTCCGTCGGCGATCCGATGGTTGATGAAATCGACGAGAACAATCGAATCATTCACAATGACTCCCGCCAGCGCGACGAGACCGAACATGCTGAACAACGTCAGTTCGAGTCCGAGCAGTGCGTGACCGTACACGGCACCAATGAACCCAAAGGGGATAATCGCCATGATGATAGCCGGCTGCAAATAGGATTTGAATTCGAGGGTGAGCAGCACGAACATGCAAAGACAGGCGATGGAGAAACCGACCGCCATGCTGCTGAAGGATTCCATGGTCTGTTGCTGTTCACCTTCCCAGTTGACGTACAGACTCGCGCCGTACTGCTCCCGGTAACGCTGGAACAATTCGGGGAGAAATCTCGTTCGCATCTCTTCAATGAGGGTGATTGCCGTGACGTCGGCGTCCTGTTCGAGGTCGGCGGTGACGGTAATTGACCGCTTGCCGTTGAGCCGGTTGATTTCGGAACTGGCGCGTCGGAAACTGATATCGGCGACGTCGAGCAGCGGGCGTTCGACATTGTTATTGTCGCGGACGCGGATTTCCTCGAAGGCGGCCATCGATTGGCGGTCCTTTTCCGGGAAGCGGACCATCAGCTTCACTTCATGCCTGCCCCGCTGCAGGCGCATGACTTCCTCGCCGAAATAGGCGTTGCGAACCGTTCGCGTGATTGCCGATTCATCGAGATTCAGCGACCTCCCCAGTTCGTTAAGAGTCAACTGCATCTCGATCTTGCCGGGACGCATGTCGTCCTCGACGTCGGTGACGCCGACCTTCGCCTCGAGCCAGTCCTTGCATTCGTCGGCGGCTTGTTCGAGATACGGAGCACCATCGGACAGGGCAAGCAGCTTGAATTCGATCGAATTGCCGCCAGGTCCCATCGCCGCGGCTCCAAACTTGACGATGTCGGTTCCCGGCAGTTCCGGCATCTTCTTTCTCCAGCGGTCAATGACGTCCTGACTGGTCATCTCCCGGTCGCCGGGCTGACTCAATTCAACGTCCACAGTGCCAACATGACTGCCGCTGGTGATCCCGGTCGGACCGCCGAACGAGTTTCCGATCTCTCCCACCTTCTGATAGACCAGGCGGAGCACGCTGTAGCCGAATTCGTTCTGGATGTCCTGATCGACCTCATGCAATGCGGCTTCGAGGCGTTCGGTCGCCCTCCTGGCTACCCACGCAGCCGTTCCATCCGGATAAACGACGGTCGCTGAAATGTTCCGGCTGTCGATCTTGGGGAAAGCGTCAAAGGGGACGAATCCCGATGCGATAAGCCCCGCCGAAAAAATCATGAATGCCAGCGCCGTCGCGAGGATCACTGGCTTGTGGTTCAAGCCCCAGCCGAGCAAGGGGACGTAAAATCGCTCGATGATAAACTCAAGCATTCGTTCCGCGCGAATATTGACCCATCGAAACGGAACAAGCAACGGCTTGAAGACATATAGCACTCCGCCGAGCATTCTCAGGAAGAGGTTGTTCTCGTGAGCAAGGTGACAGGGAAGCACGAACATGCTCTCGATGAGTGAAATGATGAGCATCGCGATCACCGCAAGCGGCATCACCGCAATGAATTTTCCCATTACGCCGGTTACGAACATTAACGGCGCGAACGCAATGATCGTCGTGGTTACGGACGCCGCCACCGAAGGCAACACTTCGATCGTTCCCTCGACGGCGGCGGTGAACGGGCGCATCCCCTCGGAACGCTTCTGGTAAATGTTCTCGCCTATCACGATCGCGTCATCGACGACGATCCCGAGCGCCATGAGAAAGGCGAACATGCTGAGCATGTTGAGCGTTTGTCCGAAAAGCAACAGGACGAATCCCGCGCCGAGGATCGAGACGGGAATCCCCAGCGCCACCCAAAAGGCGAGCCGCAAATCGAGGAAAATCGCAAGGACGAGAAAAACGAGAAAAAGGCCCTGAAGTCCGTTTCGCATGAGCAAGTCGATGCGGTCGCGAACATCGCTGGAGATATCCTGCCACAACTTGAGCTGATAGCCGGGCGGAAGCTGCTTCCCGGCAACGTATTCCTTCACCGTGTCGACGACCGTAAAAAGGTCCTCATTGGCCGTCCGCGCGACGCTGATGACAATCGCCGGACGACCATCGACGCGGTGGTGCGACGTCGTATCGGCAAAGCCGTCGATGACCGTCGCAATGTCCCCCAGGTAAAGCACATCGCCGTTGGGAAGTGAGCGAACGGGAATTTCGGCGATCTCCTCGCCCAACTCGCGCGGCTCCTTGCCCCGAAGCAATACTTCCTGGCTGGCCGTTTCCATTTTTCCGCCCGGCATCTCGGTGTTGTGAAGGCGAATCCTCGCGGCAATCTGCTGGAGACTGATTCCATAGTTGCGCAGTTGCGATTCGGGAACCTCGACGTCGATCTGGAAATCGCGCGCGGCAATGATCTCCGCGGTGCTGATCGCGTTGCGCCCAGGCGGCGAAATCAGGTTGTGAAACAGCGCGCGGACCGGATTGGCGGGCCGCGCCGCTTCCAGTTGCAACAGGTCTTCGCGGATTCCCTCGGCAATCTGCCTCAACTGCCAGTCCTGTTCGTCCGAATTCAGTTCGCTGTCGGCGGGACCAAGGATGCCGATATTGATCGCGGGTGCCTTGAAGACGATTTGCCGGACTTCCGGGTCTTCCACCGAATCGGGAAAGCTCTGAATCTGGTCGATCCGCGCGCGAACGTCGTTCATCACCTTTTGCACGTCCCTGACGTTGGCATTGAGTTCAATCACGACATACCCGAAATTCTCCATGGCGACCGAGGTGTACTTGCGAACGCCGTCGACGCCGGAAATCGCCGCCTCGATCTTCTCGCAAACCGCCTCCTCGGTCTCGTCGGGAGTCGCGCCCGGATAGGGAACCGAGACAAGCACAATTTCCAGCTCGAATTCCGGAAAGACCTCGCGCCGCATGATGACGAGGCTCACCGCGCCGACCAGCAGCGAGGCAATGAGGATCGTATTCATGGCCGGCGAATTGCGAACGGCCCAGTGAATGACCGACTTCATGATCGGTTCGCGTTCCCTTCTTCCGCCCGGGCGCTGGCCGGATTGCCCGAAGATTCGGACTGCTGCGTCAGAGGCTCGGTCGATCGTTCTTCGCCCGTTGTCGCGCCTCCGCCGACGCCCGCCCCCTCGCCGGACGACGAATCCGTCAGCAGGCGGACTTCAACTCCAGGATGGGGGTGCGCCAGCGGCGTCACCACGACCTTGCTCTCAGAAGTCAGCCCGCTTCCATGAGCGCGAACAACAACCGTCCGCTCTGATTCATCGTGGCTGGAACCGTGCCGACCAAGCACCGTTACCTTGTTTCGCAATAACCGATTGTCCACGACCGACCAGACAATTCCGCCAGGATGGATGGCGATCTCGGGCAGTGTGAGCAGGGTCTCGTCCGTGTTCCCCATCGGCGTCAGTCCGATAACGACGTCGACAAACATGTTGCGAACCAGAGCAACCGGCCGCCCGGCAGTCAGCGAAACCGGCTCGTCGACCACGACGCGGCAGGGAATCATCCTGGTTTGTTCATCGACGCCGATGCCGTCGAATCGCTTGAGAATTCCTTCCCAAATGACCGTCGCGCCCGACGCCTCGGCGGTGATCGTTACCGGCGTCGGAGGCAACTGGTAGGCGGCGGTTATCGGGTCGGCGTCGAAACGCGAATCGGGAATCTGGTATTTGAGAATCCGCTGGACCTGGTCGACGCGCAAGCTGCATTTGACATCCGCCAGCGCCGTGTCCTCAAGCGTGACAAGCTCATCGCCGGTGCGGACGTAGTCCCCCTGCTCGACCAGATCGCGAACGATGACGCCGTCAAAGGGAGCAGTCAGGGTCGTCCGCTCAAGGTTGAGCTGGGCCATTTCGAGCATCGCAAGCGACAGGTCGATTCCACTTTCGAGGCGGACCTTTCGCGTTTTTGCAAGGGTGATGCTGTTGGTCACGTCCGTCAGGGAACGTTCGGCGGCGACCACGCCGCGACGCGCCTGATCGAGTTCCGTTCGGGAAAGCGCCGAGCCGATCGCTTCACGCCGCTTCAGTTCGTCGCCTTGCAAACGAAAGTCCTTTTCAACGATCGCGCGGGAAAGCTCCATCCCCGCCAATTCGTCCTCAAGTTCGCGGATCGCCGCTCTCGACTGGGCCAGTTCCGCCTCCAGCCGCTTGATCTCCAGTTCGTAGTCCCGGGCATCGATCGTAAGCAGCGGTTGACCGGCTCGCACGAAATTCCCCGCGCGAGCCATTTCCGTCTTCTCCGTGACCCTGCCGGAAACCTGCGCGGCGATCTTGACTTCCCGATGTGGCTCGACAATCCCGCTGACGCGAATCTCAAGAGTCCCCTCGAATGGCTCGACCGCGACCAACGCGACGCTTTGCGTCGAATGAACGACGTCGCGCTCTTCGGGCTCCTTTTTTAGCAAATACATCGCGACACCGACGGCGGTGGCCACGCCAAGGATCGTGATCGATATGGCGTACCTGGCTGGATTCCCAAGCCTTGAAGAACTGGAATTCATGAGTGGTTATTTTGAAGGGACTCCAGATCGACATCCGCGCGCAAGGCCGCGAGAGTGAACTGTGTGATGTGACTTGCGAGTTGTTCGATTCCAAATTCGTTCTTGAGTTTCTCCGGCACCAACAATGCCACGACTTCCCTGCCAAATCGATAATGGAGGCATTGACCGATGATGCTGAAGCCCACCTTGAGACGCTCGGACCGCGACAACGGCTGTGGCGTTAATTGATCGATAATGTTGAGCAACGATTCAAAAACCGGCTGAAAATGCGCGGCCACCAGGGTGCGACAGGCTTCCGATGGCTCCATCAATTCACGCATCAGCAATTGAACGGACCACGGTGCCGCTTGACCAGCCATCAACCGGCGAAGCAGCGCCGAAACGAATTCAAAAAGCTTGTTTTCGGCGGGTGAGTCGTCGCTCCAGTCGGGAAAGGGATACCGATCGGCGCGGAGAGCCCGCGCGAGACGCACCGTTTCCAGGTAAAGCGATTCCTTGTCGCCGAAATAATATTTAATGCTCGCGACATTGACCCCGGCCGCGCGACATATTTCACGAACCGTTGTCCCGGTGAACCCGCTCCGCGCAAACAGCGGTCCCGCCACGTCGAGGATTCGCGTTTTCGTATCTGGTTCGCCCGAAGTGGTCGGATGAATTGTCATTTTGCCGTCGCCGCCGCGTCCCCTGTTTTTCCTGCTCGTATGCCTTCCCTGTTCGAACTCGTTCGCCAGTTTTCGCGTACGAGTACTATTGCATGCGATCCTGAGCATAGCCTCTATACCCAGTCTATTAAACACTTGTTTTAACGGCGCGGGAATTTTGCGAAAAATGCGGTAAAATGGGGGAAAGGGGCCGCAAAACCGGGTCGTTCCTTCCGCCCCTTTTTTCCCCGCTGTCCATCGCAGCGAAGCCCAATCGGGGCAGTGCTAGCGTTCTGGCCATTCCTGCAAGCACGCCGATTGCCCTGGCACGAATCGTGCGAGGTTGGTAAGTTCCGCCCCCATTTCCGCGCGCCTTGGGGTGCGCGCCTCCCGCTCGCTGCCAAACGGCTATTTTGAATTGGTTTGCCTGTCAGCTCCCTTGACGAAATCGAGAACGGTATGACCCATTTCCGGACTTCCGCCATCGTCGCGCTGATGTTCGCCGCTTTGCTGTCTTGCGGATGCGCCGAAGGTCCACTTTGGAAATCCGGATACTTGTCGCCTCGAGTCCGACAAAAATGGGACGACGAGGAACGAATTGCCGTGACCCTTTTCGGGAGGCGTCAACAGTTGCGGGAAACGGTCGACGAGGCACTTGCGACGGGTCCCGCGCGCCAGGAAGATGTCGCGCGTCACCTTGGTGAGATTGTGGCGAAAGACCCGGTCTTGCTGTTACGGCTCGAGGCGGTTGAACTGTTGGCGGAATTGCCAGTCGAATCCGCCACCCGAACCCTCTCGCTGGCCGCTGGGGACCAGGAAACCTCGGTGCGCCAGGCGGCGGTCAAGTCGTTGGGGAGACGCTCGGATGAAGCCTCCGTCACGCGGCTTGCCGACGTCTCGATGCACGACCGGGACCTCGACGTCCGCATTTCAGCCACCAGTCAGTTGGGAAATACGTCCAGCCGCGCCGCGCTGCCCGCACTTGCCAATGCACTGGTGCATGCCGATCCGGCGATGCAAGTTTGTGCGGCACGATCGCTCGGAAAGATCACCGGCCAGCAATTCGGCGACGACATCGAGGCGTGGCGGGAACACGTCCGCGAAGCCCTTCCCCAAGAGACTCCCGCGAAGGTTGCGGATCAATCGAACGAGGGGAACGTCAATCGCTAATCCCGATCCCGCTTCGGATCGCGACTTGTCTGGAATAGCAAATCCGTTAAATTTTCTGTGCACTTCCCCTCCGTTTGCGTCCCCTCACCGACCGGTGACCGGCAGTGACCCCCCAGTCCAATGAGCTGTTTTCCGCGTTTCTCGCGTCGGCCATGAATCTGGTCAAGGCGTCCGATGCCGATTCACTGATCCTCGTCACCGAAGCGACCGTGAACTGGGATCAGCTCGCCGCTCAATGCAACGGGGTCGTCACGATTATTGCTTCGGTCGACGCGAGCTTGCTGCGATCCGCCGCGGCAGCCGGATTCGACACGGTCGAAATCGACATCCCGGAACTGACCGTTTACGAGCAATTGACCCAGGCGGTCCTCGACAGCGTGGCCCAGGAATATGTTCGGCCCGGCTCGACAGTCGTTTCCATCTACAGCGGGTTTGATCGCGAAAACCTCGACACGATCAGCGTCTTCAAACTGAACGAACGGCTCGGAAGGCTCACGGCGCGCGACCTCAAGCGGCTGGAGACCAAGGTCCCGCTTGAAACGCTCAAGGTCGTCGTCGACCTGGCCGTCGAGATTGGGCGTGAAGGACGCGAGGGAAAGCCCGTGGGCACGATGTTTGTCGTCGGCGACCATCGCCGCGTTCTCGAACAGAGCCAGTCCGCTGTTTGGGACGCCGTCAAGGGATACTCGCGAAAGGAACGAAGCCTGTTTGACTCACGGGTCCGCGAAAGTGTCAAGGAAATCGCCCAGATGGACGGGGCGTTTGTCGTCGCTTCCGACGGGACGATCGAGTCGACTTGCCGAATCATCGATACGGCACCGGTCGAACTGTCGCTTTCACATGGACTCGGTTCGCGGCATTACAGCGGCGCGGCGATCAGCAAAAACACCAAGGCGATTTCGGTCGTTGTCAGTGAATCCAACGGCACCGTTCGCATTTTTCAGAACGGCCAGATCGTGCTCCGCATCGAACCCCTCCGCCGCGCCATGAAGTGGAAGGAGCCCCTCCACGAAGCAAAGGATGAAGGTCGGTCAAGGGTTGAGAGTTGAGGGTGGTATCAGCACCCTCTCCCCCGGCTTTGCGGGAGAGGGCAGGGTGAGGGGGGGAACGCGGTAAATGCTTAACGGCGTCGGCGCAGGGGCACCTAATACCACTTGATCCTGAAATACTCTCCGACCGGATACCACTTCCGCTGACGGTCGTACTCCGCGGGCTTGTACGTCCCAAAAACCCGATCCCAGAAATCGACGAGAATCCCGAAGTTGTGATGCCACATCTTGCCGTGGTGATGAAGGTGATGCACGGGCCGAGGCAACCAAAAACACAGATCAGGTTTTTCGTGCTGCACCTGGTGAGCGTAGGCGGCCGCCGCGGCATAGAGGAAACAACCGATGGCAAAACCGATCGCCAGCGCCGGTGACGCGAGCCAGTAAAACAGCCCGCCGCCAATGACCAATACCGGTGTCGACGGCAGAAAATAGTCGCGGAATTCCAGCAGCCAGCCTTGCCCCTCGCCAACCTGATGGTGCTGCGCGTGAATCTTGAAAAGAAAGACTCTCGCGTGCATGAGCCGGTGAACGACGTATTCGACCAGCGTGCCGACGAAAAACGCCACGAATAATCCGATCAGGATTTGAAGAACCGCGATCATCATCAGTTTTCTGGACTTCCCCGGCGATCAGTATGGAATTTGGTCAAGGGCTTCGGGCGGCGCACCGATGTCCACAATCTTAATCGTCCCAAGGTACGCTTTTCCAGCCTCCGTCACCATCACAGGCTTGAGAGCGACAAACGTCACGGTCAAATCGGCTCGAAACGCGACCTGTTCGCGGCCCGGCGAGCCTTCCCCGGCGTCGCAGTCCAGCCCGGTGGGAATATCAATGGCCATTCGGCGGCAGGGCAATTCGTTGCAGATCGTGACGATTTGATCGAGCGGAGCGCGAAGGGGGGGCCTTGCGCCGGTTCCCAGTACCGCATCGATTATCCAGTCAACCCGCCCGACCCTGCCGCGAAATTCCGCTTCGGAAAATGTCTCGTCGTCTGAAAGGTCCATTTCCGCGATTTCGACCGAGGTCCGCCGAAGTATTCGCAAGTTGGCCAGCGAATCCTCGGAGATTTTTTCGGGACTCGCCAACAAAATGGCCCGAACCGCCCATCCGCGGACGTGCAAATGCCTCGCGACGGCCAGTCCGTCCCCACCGTTATTTCCCGGTCCGCAAACCACCACGGCACTTCCCGGTTGCTGGCCGTTGAATTCGCACAGCGCGTCGGTCACCCCGCGCGCGGCGTTTTCCATCAGCACCAGCGAATTCATGCCGAACGACTCAATGGCGATCCGGTCGAACTCGCGAACCTGATTACGAGTGAGAACGAGCGGGAGGGTCATGCAGTTTTTTTTGCCCGTCGTTCAATCCACTACTTGATTCGGTAGATTTTTCCCTGGAGACGGACGATCATCTCCTCGTCGGCGGCTTGCAAGGCCAGCAACTGATTCTCGTCTTTCGTCGTCGACTTGAGCAACTCGAAATACTCGTTGGAATAGCGCGTAATCTCGACGATCTGGTCCTTGTCCTTTTCCGGATCAACGTCGGTCGCATTGGAAGCAACCAGCGTATTGCCACGAAGGTAGGCGGTCTCCTTGCCGGCGCGGCGAACAATCTCATCGACCGATTTGCCCGACAAGTCCGCATCGCCGCTGGTATTGCCACCGGCTCCCTGACCGAGACTCATCCGACCGCCGCTACCGCCCGGCAGAAGTCCGCCGCCGCCAGAAGGCATTCTATTACCAAACTGGGGAACGCCGCCTGCCAGTTCGTTCTGCGCGGACTTGAATTCCTGCTTGATCCCGCGCTGGACGAAACCCTGTTGCCCTTCGGCCGCCTCAAGCATTCGTAACTGGTCGCGCGTCCGCTCGAAATTCATCCGGTTGTCGGACAATTCGCTCGGCGACGCCAGGTCGTCGGCCAAATAGGACGTGTACGGTGTAAGGATACCGTGCTCCATTGACAGTCGTACCAGTTCATCGATCAATTCCTGGTTCTGCCCCTCCAGATCGATCAAGTCGATAATTTCGCCGATACGGCGGAGGGCCCACAGCCGCGCGGCGAACGAATACTGTCCGCCTGCGTTGGGATGCGCGAACGAAACGTCGTATTCAAAGGAGCTGGATTCCTCACCGACGCGCCCCGAGATTTTCAGCTTTGCGGGTCCCTTGCCTCGATAACGTCCGACCAGCACCAGTTGCTGGCCGCCAAAGAGGTCGAGGACTTCCGCAGGGTAAACGCGATTGACGGCGGGCGTCCCCGGCGGAGTGTTTTCAAACAGGTACTCGATCTTTACGTCCGTCAGCACGGGCGCGGAAATCTTTGAATAAAGCCGGCTGACATGCTCTTCCAGATTCTCATCGGGACGGACGTACTGGCTTTGGCCGCGGTTGTCCCGCGTGAGCCGGTCGAGGAGCCGGCTATTCACGTCGAATCCGACGCCAAAGCTGATCAAACGCGCGGCGTGATCGTTGGCGGATTTCGCGTTGGCGGCGATTTGTGCCTCGTTCGTCTCTCCGGTGGTCGGCAAGCCGTCGGTCAGAAAGACGATATAGTTGGGTATCGACTTGTCAGTGATCATCTTCAGGGCGGTCTGCAACGCACCGTCGATGTTGGTGCTGCCGCCGGCAAAGATGCCCTCGACAAACCCCAGCGCCTCGGTGCGTGTCGTCGGGTTGAATCGCTGAAGTTCCGGCCGAAACGTTTCGACTTCCGTGTCGTACGCGATGATGTTGAACAGGTCGTCGTCGCGAAGGTTGTTGAGCACGAATTTGGCGGCCTCGCGGGCCTGTTCGATTTTCTTTCCGTTCATGCTGCCGCTGCGATCGACGACAAAGATCACGCTTTTTCGCTGGTGATCGGCGGAATTTTGGCGAATTTCCGGGGCAACGAGCAACGTGAAGTACCCCTCGTCGTTCTCGTTCGGCCAGTAGCTCATCAGACTCGCGCCAATTCCGCGGCTGTCGGTGCTGAACATGACGCGCAAATCGTTTGCGGGCACGTAGTCCTTCAGTTCAATCTTGACAATCGCAAGGTTGTCTCCGGATCGATCGATCTGGACGTCGTGGGTCGGGCTGTAGATGTTCTTCAGCTTGTCGGTGGTATTGATCGCCGCCTTGACCGAAAACGTCTCGATGGCCTGATCGGTGTATTTGGCCGTTGACAATGGCACGAGGAAATCGTTGATTCCCATGTCCTGGCGAAGAAGCTGCGTATAGCGAATCTGGACTGTCCGTTCGGCACCAGCCGGGATCGGGAATACGCTCGTCTTGAACATTCCCTGGCCCATCCATTCAAGGAGGGCAGGGTCCTGGTTGCGCCGCACATAACCTTCGTAAATTGAGCGGGCCTTGTCGGCGGGCAACAATTTCGCTTCATACTCCCGGCCATCGACCATGAACGTCATGCGATCGATGGCTCCGTCGTAAGGCAACGGAAATACGAACGACGCTTCCAGTTGACGACTGCCCGTGTTGACAAACGTCTGCGAGACCTGGACGGTCGCGACTTGTCCGTCGATCTTCGAGTCAATCGAGAGGCTCTTGATCCGGTACGACGAAACCGGCTGGGGGCGCGGCGGGTGATGGGGGTAGTGCCAGTGGTGGCGGGGCAAATGGAAGTGATCGTCGTTTTCCGAAAGCAGTACGCCCTGTCCCATTAGGGCCGGGGCCAGCATTAGCAGCAACAACACCAACGCGGCGGCGCGAACAACAAGGTTCCTCGACATGGTTTTTCTCCATTTTCGTCAGGTTCAGTCAGAATTTCAGCGACCGGCGCCGCCGCCCCCACCCTGGACAAGGGATACACAATGATAGACGATTCGCGGAACGCAATCGTTCCGGAAGATCGCCCTTGTTTCCCGTCACGCTGGAACGGATCACGGGCACCGGTTCGACGGAGTACGGGCACCGGTTCGGTCGAATCGCCGTTTGCCCGCTTGCTTGCCGAGAGTGGCAAACGTGCATCAATCAATGGCGTCGCCCATGCCGCGATCTCTTTTGTCGTTATCGCGATGTCGTCGATGCGCCGATTGAGACTGACTTTGGTTGCAAAAACCGAAGTAAAATCGATTCCGCAAAACCGTCAATTCAAAATGGGCAAGGGACTAGTGTCCTGGTGCTTTGTCACAGCTTAATTTCCGGATGAGCCCCGTTTTGGCGCTATCCACGGTTCCGCTTAATTTCAGGATGAGCCGGAATTAACCGGGGCTAGCGCCCAAACGGCTAATTTGTTGAACCCTGTTTTCTGGCTGTGACAAACCACTAGACGCTTGTCGTCTCCGCGTTTTCGGTCGTTCCGATCCGCTTTCGGCCGTTGCCGTCAGCCGCGGGTTTCTGGTCGTCGTCGTAGTACTTGCCGGAACCGTAACCATATCCGTAGCCGTACCCGTAACCATAACCGCTGTACGAGTACCCGGAACGATAGGCACCGTAGCTGTACTGGCTGCCATATCCGGACTGGACGCCGACGCCGTTGACGACGACGCCAACGATGTTCGCACCAATGCTGCCGAGGACTTCGGCGGCCCGTTCGGCGCTGATGCGGACGTTTTTCTTGATCCTCAAGGTGAGGACCACGCCGTCGACCCGAGCGGCGACGGGGCACGGGTCGGTCACGGCGAGAACTGGCGGGGTATCGAGGATTACGAAGTCGAACTGTTCGCGCATCTCGTTAATCAGTTGCTTGAGTCTTGGCGACGTCGTCAGTTCGGCGGGGTTGCCCGGTTTCGGACCGCACGGGAGAACCGAAAGTCCCTCGACTTCCTCACAGGAAAAAACGCAGTCTTCCCACTGGGACTGACCGGTCAGTGCGGTGGCGAAGCCCTCGTTGGACTTGATCCCGAACATGTGGTGCATGGTCGGTCGCCGCATGTCGGCGTCGACGAGGAGGACGCGCTTTCCGGACTGGGCAATGGCGACAGCGAGATTGCAGGCGACCGTCGATTTTCCGTCGCCCGGTGTCGGGCTGGTTATCTGAATGACGGAGTGCTGTTTGCCCTGGGTATTGAAGTACAGCGCGGTTCGAATCGCGCGGAAGGCCTCGGCGGATTGCGACTTGGGCCGATGATAGGCCGCCACGACCGGGTCGATGAGGGAGTCTTCCGTCTGGTTTTTTCGGGACGTCGACATGACCGGAATATGTCCGATCAGCGGCAATCCGAGCTGGCGGGTAATTTCGTCCGGCGAGCGGAAGGTCTTGTCGGCGATATCGACCAGGTAGGCGAGTCCAAAACCGGCGAGCGCACCGAGCAGCCCGCCGATGCCCATGAGGATAAAGATATTTGGCCAGACCTGTGAACCGTTCTCGGGACGACTGAGAACCTGGAAATCGTAGCCGCGTTCCCCATTGATGTCACCTTGGTCCATTTCGGTAGCCTTCTTCAAAGTTTCATTGAGCCATTGACGAGTCAATTGCAACTCAGCCGACTTTTCAGCAAGTAGCGAGCCGATTTGTTCGAGAGATTTCGCTTTCTCGTAGAAAAAGAGGAAGTTCGTGTCGAGTTGATCGAGCAGCACGTCGAGTCCGGCGATTTCAAACTCAAGGTACGTGATGTACCGGGAGATGGTCTCGCGAGGGGCAAGGACCACGGCTGCCCCGGAGGTAGCCTCCTCGCTCCCCTCGAGCAGCGAGTGGATCGCGGCAATGCGGTTATCCAAGGCGATGACTGACGGATGGTTTGGACCGAAACGTTGCCCCGCCTCGGTGCGCTGCAAATTGAGGTCCATGATGTCCCTGCGGTAGCGCTCGATCACCGCCGTCTGGGCATTGTCGTCACGGCTGGTGTAGAGGGCGCGTTTTTGCTCAAGTTGCCAGACAAGTTCCTCGTACGATTTGCCCGCCGCAAGTTCTTCCTGAAGGAACTTGAGCTGTGTCCGCATTTCCGCCAGTTTCCTTTGCGCGTCATCTCGTTCCTTGTCAAGTTGTCTGACCTTGATTTGATGCAACGTTTGTTTCGGGACACCCTCGGCAGTATCGGAGAGGATGATCGTGTCGAACTTCTTCCTTAAATCAACGAATTCGTCGCTTTGTCGCCGATAATCGCCTGCGAGCTTCGAGCGGAAGCTTTCTACCAGGTCAACGAATTCGCGGCTTCGGTCCTGGTATTTGAGCAGCAGAACGTCGCGATAGTTGTTGATTAATTCCTGAATGACGCGCTTGCTGTCTTCCTCGTTCGAGGAGCTGTACGTCAGCACGAAAATATTCTGGTCGTCAACTTCGGGAAGGACCGTCAGTTTGTCGGCGACCATTTCGACATTGTCGGCAAACGACTTGCCCCCGAACGACGGACCCTTGGTCAGCGTCTCGTTGTTCTTGAGCGTATTCTCAATGAAGCCACGACTGTCGATCACCTTGTCATGACTTTTTGTGTAATCGTCGGCGACCGGAAATGAATCCGAACGATCCGAAATCATCGGCGTTCGCGTCAACGGCTCGATGAGAATCATCGCTTCGCTCTGGAAGACCGGCGGCGTCTGGATATGAATCAAGTAACCGATTCCCAGTCCCACCAGCATAAAGAGGAATACGATCCACTTGCGACGGTTGAGAAGGCCCCAGAAATCGAAATCGATCCCGCCGCCCGTTGCGACGACTTCACCAGAAATTCCAGCCTGCGAGGCAAAGTGAGGACGGGCAATCTGGGAATGCGAAGGGAGAGTTTCCACGAGAGTCTTCCTTTTCGGATGTACAGTCAAGGGTGAAAAACACGAATTCACCGATGCCCGCGGGGTCCCCGGACACGTCAGGACTTATCGGTGATTTCAAGTATAACAATCAAATGCCCAATCTCAATGGTTTATTGGGCAAACAGACCAGGTTTTGCCGGTTGAACCGAATTGTCCAGGCAAGGCGATAAAGGAAGCCATTGACAGCCGCGAGCGGCAAAACCGTTTTCTTTCCGGATTCCACCCGGTAACAGGCATGCCATTTTTTCCCTGGTTCCAGGAAATAACGAGTCCGCGGAACGTTTGGATGCCTCTTAAACGACGCAACAGGAATTATTGGTGCAACAGGCAAAGGCCGTCCCGACCGATAAATAGTACGCACCACTCGTCATTTTGGTTTCGGATTGCTACCATGCCCGCATGACCGGACCCGCAACCCGCTCTCCCATGATGCAACAGTACGAGCAGGCCAAGGCGGCTTGTGGCGACGCGATCCTCTTGTTTCGGATGGGCGACTTTTACGAGTTGTTTCACGACGACGCGCGGCTGGCCTCCCAACGGCTGGGACTGACACTCACCAGCCGCGACAAGGGTGCGAACCCCATTCCAATGGCGGGATTCCCCCATCATCAACTGGACGGTTACCTTGCCAGGCTAATTCAACAGGGGTTTCGGGTCGCCGTCTGCGAGCAGGTTGAGGACCCCGCGACAGCCCGTGGTCTGGTGCGGCGCGAAGTGACTCGTGTCGTCAGTCCGGGGACGATCACCGATCATGAATTGCTCGACCCGCGCGAAAGCAATTTTCTCCTTGCCATCGTCGAATCGCGGGAGTGCAGGCTGTCGAACAAGGCGAATTCCGCGGAACCCGCTACGCTGGGCCTGGCATGGATCGACATTTCGACCGGTGCGTTTCAGGCTTGCCAAACGACCCCGGCAGCCTTCGAAGATTTGCTCGCGCGACTTTCACCCAGTGAGGTCTTGCTGACGGAAAACAGCTCGTTTGAACCGCCGCAATCAAACCGCGCGCCACTTGTGACACGGCAAGCCGAATGGGCGTCATCGGAAAAACACGCCCTTGATCTTCTGACCCGGCATTTTGGTATTGCCTCGCTCGACGGGCTGGGATTTGAACCCGATTGCCGGCTGGCAATTCGGGCCGCCGGTGCCATTCTTCAGTACCTGACGGAGAACCAGCCCGCCGTCCTCGATTTTGTCGATCATCTCACGCCGTTCCTCCAGGAGACGACGATGGGAATCGACGAGGCGACCTGGCGGAGCCTCGAGATCACGCGCACCATTCGGCACAATCGCCGCGAAGGCTCGTTGTTCGACGTCATCGATCGCACGGTGACGTCGATGGGTTCGCGGCAACTGGGGGAGTGGCTTTCCCGCCCGTTGACGTGTCTCGATTCGATTGACCAGCGGTTGGATGCCGTTGAGGAACTGACCGGGCACTCCGACACGCGCGCGGCGGTTCGGAAATCGCTGAAGAATATTCACGACGTACAGCGCTTGCTGGCGCGAGTTGCCACGGGGCGCTCGACGCCCAGAGATTTGTCGAGCATTGCGCGGACTCTCGCGGAGTTGCCGGGGTTGCGAAAACTCGTCGGCGCGCTTGCAAGTTGTCTCGCCGTTCAGATGCACGCCGACCTGGACCTGTGCGAGCCGTTGCGCGAACGACTGGAATCGACGCTCAGGGACGATTGTCCGCTCAGCGCGCGGGAGGGTGGGTTCGTCGTTGCCGGCTGCAATCGCGAACTTGACGAATTGCGGGAACTGGCTCGTGGCGGCAAGCAATGGATCGCCAGGTACCAGACGAAGATCGCCGCCGACACCGGCATTTCGACCCTCAAGGTCGGATTTAACAAGGTCTTTGGCTATTACGTCGAGGTCACCCACCAACACCGCGACAAGTTGCCGGACCATTTCATTCGCAAGCAAACGCTCAAGAACGCCGAGCGGTTCATTACTCCCGAACTCAAGGAGTACGAGGAACGCGTTGTCAGCGCCGAGCAAGGCGCGGTGGAACTGGAATACCGGATATTCTGCGAGTTGCGCGACGCGGTCAGCGTCATGTTGCCGCGACTGAAAGGCAACGCGCGGGTCGTCGCTCAACTTGACGCGCTGGCCGCGATGGCGGAACTGGCCGTCGCAGAACGGTACATCCGCCCGCGAATGGTCGCCGATCCGGTGACCCATATCGAGGAAGGGCGACACCCGGTCCTTGATGTGACGCAACCGCTCGGCTCGTTTGTCCCGAATTCGACGTCGCTCGATGAGGAGAGTGGCGTGATCCACCTGATCACCGGTCCGAACATGGCCGGCAAGAGCACGTATATTCGTCAGGCCGCGCTCATCGTCTTGATGGCGCACGCGGGGAGCTTTGTCCCCGCAAAGTCCTCGACGATCGGGATCACCGACCGGCTTTTTGCCCGCGTCGGGGCGAGCGACGAACTCTCTCGCGGCCAAAGCACCTTCATGGTCGAGATGACCGAAACGGCCCGGATTCTCAACACGGCGACGCCGCGCAGCCTGGTGATCCTCGACGAAATCGGTCGCGGGACCAGTACCTACGACGGGGTTTCCCTCGCGTGGGCGATCGTCGAGTACTTGCATGATCGGGTCGGCTGTCGCACGCTCTTCGCCACGCACTATCATGAACTGACGCAACTGGCTGAAACGCTCCCGCGACTCGCCAATTTCAACGTCGCCGTCAAGGAATGGAACGATGAAATTGTCTTTCTTCACAAGATCACGCCCGGCGCGGCCGATCGCAGCTATGGCATTCACGTCGCCCGCCTCGCGGGGGTTCCCGGCTGGGTCAATCGCCGCGCGTCAACGATTCTGGAACAGCTTGAGGGAAAGCGTCCGTCGCGACCCGAATTGCGATCGGCGGCGCGGGGCGGCGGGGAAATCCAGTTAACCCTTTTCGACGCGCCGCCGCACCCATTGATCGAAAAAATCAGGCGGCTTGACACCAACCACGTGACTCCGATGCACGCGCTTGAGCTTTTGCAGCGATGGCGCGACGAATTGGACGATGGGGACGAACTGGTCCCGGAGCGCGCGACCAGTTCGACTTCGCAAGAAACCTGACCCTGGAGGGGAAATGGACCCGACGCCCGTTTATTACGCTCGCAGCAATTCCGAAGCGACCATGGTACTCCACTGGTTGGAGGAGGCGGGGATTCGGGCGACGGTCATGGGCGGAGAAGCTCAAGGCGGTGCCTTTGAGATCATCGAATCCAACCCGGTCGTGTTCGTCAACGGCGACGACAGGGAACGCGCCGAACAATCGGTCGCGGCGTTTCGAGAGCAATTGCAATCCAGCGTCGGACTCGACGAGATGAGCGAGGCCGAGGGACAGTTCAACTGGCCGATATGCCCGATTTGTGACGAGCTTCGCGAGGCGACATGCGGCTCGTGCGGAAAAACCGGCAGCGAATTCTCCGCCGAAGTGGGCGAGGAGGAGTTGATCGTTTACTGCCTCGCTTGTGGGCAGCAGGCTCCTGTCGAATTCGCTGAACGATGCCGCTATTGCCAACATGATTTTACGGAGGACCAGGCGGGCTTGACGCCGTCAGGTACGGCGGATTCGGCGGAACCGGTCGTGAACGTCGCGCGCGCCATGTTCCTGATCGTCATCCTGGCGGTTGTGTTTGGGGCGATCGCCGTCGCGATGTTTTTCACGTAGCTGCCGTTGCCAAACGGCGGACATCGCGTAGCTGCCGTTGCCAAACGGCGGACATCGCCGTGTTTGCGGGAATTCCGGTTTCGTCAATGAATATCCACGTTTTGGCAAGGGTGGCCGTCGAACAGGGCGCTCTCCAATCAAGAATTATCCAAACGCTCTTCGGCCGCACTTGGCCGGCCGTAGTCTGGAACAAGCCGGTACGGGTCGGTCCATTGGTTTTGCCGAGAGGCGGCCCAGCCAACCGCACCGGTCTCCGCCGCGCGAGGGTCCCGGAACGCTTCGCCGCACACCTGGCGGAGAGCTTGCGAATCCTCCAATTCGGGTATCAACCGCAAGCCAGGTCCGCACCAGACGCAGCCGGCCTGAACGGCATTCCTTAACTCATCGCGGCCCACGACGCGCGAAGGGGCCAATACGGACTGTCCACCTGAGGAGACCTCCCGAACTTCCAGAAACCACTCGTTGCGCTGGGCACCGATCATCGAGGCAACCCTGACCGAGGTGTCACCGTTGCGCGCGGAGATTTCGAGAAACGCCTGGCGGCAAATGACGGCGTGCGTCGGAACGCCGACGACGCGGCAACCTGTCGCGTAGGCCAGCGTTCGGGCGACCGTCACCCCGACGCGCAGTCCCGTAAACGAACCGGGTCCCGTCGAAACGGAAATCAACTTCAGTTCCATCCACGACAAACCATGCCGATTCGCGGCGTCGGCCATTGCGGGAATGAGCCGGCCCGTGGTCGAATCGCGTCGGTCAAGCCGGACCGATTCGAGCGGTCGGTCGCCGTCGAGCAGGCAAAAGGAGCCTTCTCGCGTGGAGGTTTCGAGTGCCAGATGGAACATCGAGGCAGTATATCCGGAAGAGTCCTTCCGCCAGGTGGACAGACGCCGGACTTTCCGAATAATCTGACCGGGACTGAGACAGGGAGTGTCGATTTTCGATAGGTTAGACTGCGGCGGGAAGCCGCGGCCACGTCAATTTGCGGCGGGAAGCCGCGGCCACGTTTTACCGGCGGACAGCTCGAATTTCATGCCAAGCGGAAAACGTGCCTTAATCAGCGACATCCACGCCAATCTGGAGGCGCTTCAGGCGGTGTTGGCTCATATCGCCGATCAGGCCATCGACGAAATCATCTGCCTTGGTGACGTCATCGGGTATGGTCCCAACCCGATTGAATGTCTCGATCTGGTCATCGATTCGTGCGCGCTGACCATTCTCGGCAATCATGATCAGGCGGCGCTATTTGACCCCGAGGGATTCAATCCCGTCGCGTCAAGCGCCATTTACTGGACGCGTGATCAACTGGAGAGAAATATTGGCGGTCCTGAAAAAGCCAACCGCCGATGGGATTTTCTCGGCGAATTGCCAAAACGGCACGACGAACGCGAATTTCTTTTCGTCCACGGCTCCCCCCGCGAACCGACCAACGAGTACGTTTTTCCCGAGCACAGTTTTGAACGTGCGCGGATCGAGGCGCTAATGCGGCGGTTCGACCAGTATTGCTTTCAGGGCCACACGCACATTCCCGGAATCTTTCCCGAAAAAGGGAAGTTCCTGACGCCGGCGGAGACTGATCACCTTGTCCATCTCGGTACCGAGAAGCTAATGATCAACGTCGGAAGCGTCGGACAGCCCCGGGACGATGATCGCCGATCCTGTTACGCCGTCCTCGACGCGACCGAGAGAACGGTTCGCTTCCACCGGGTCGAGTACGATTGCGAGACGACCGCGCGGAAAATCTACGACAACCCCGACCTGGACAACATGCTCGGCGACCGACTCAAGCGCGGCTCTTGAAAGTTTTTTTCGCCTCGCGAAGCCGGAATTCCGGTAGGACCCGCTCGCCCGACGGAGTATACTTTTTCCCGTATACCCGATCGATTGAAGACACCAACGCAACGATGCGCACGCCGCATTTCGCTGCCGCAATATTCACACCTCCCGCCTGTAATGGAACGTCCTTGAGCCGACGAGCGATCATCAGTGATATTCACGCCAATCTTGAGGCGCTGCGGGCCGTGTTGGCGGACATCGAGTCCCAGGGAATTCGCGAAATCTGGTGCCTTGGAGACCTTATCGGTTACGGTCCCGACCCAGGACCATGTATCGACTTGTGCGTGGATTTCGGTCTCTGCCTCCTCGGGAATCACGATAACGGTGCGATGTTCGACCCCGAAGGTTTCAGCAGCGGAGCCGAACGGGCGATCTTCTGGACTCGCGAACAGATTGAAAGCAAAGACCCCGCCAACCGGTCGCGGTGGGATTTTCTCGCGCGGCTCCCCCGCACCCATCGCGACGGCTCGACGATGTACGTTCACGGCTCGCCGCGCAGTCCGCTTTGCGAATACGTTTTTCCCGAAGACATTTTTAACGACCGCAAGATCAAGCGCATCTTTACTTTCATCCAGCAGTATTGTTTCCAGGGACACACGCATGTTCCCGGCGTCTTTACCGAGGACTGCCGTTACCTCTCGCCGCGCGACGTGGGGGGCCATTACCGGCTGACTGACCAAAAAGTCATGATTAACGTGGGAAGCGTCGGGCAACCTCGTGATGGCGATCACCGCAGTTGTTACGTCGTCCTCGACGGCCGCGACGTCCTCTTTCGACGGGTTGAATATGACTACTCGACAACCCGGCAGAAGATTTACGCGATTCCTGAACTCGACGACTTTCTCGGTGACCGGCTTGCCGAAGGCCGCTGAATCGCGATTGTCCCGACTCCCCTTCACGCCGCACCGCGAATCGGGAGAATGGATCATTGCGAATGCCGACTAAATCCCCAATCCTCTCGTGCCAAATAATCCCGTATTACGGATCGTCCTCAGCACACTTTTGCTGATCGGACTCATCCTCGTTCTTTCGCCGATTCTCCGTCCGAAAATTCCGGACGCGGCCAACGAGAACAAGCGCCAGGCCGATCCAGTCGGCCAGTTGGGCAACGAATCCGACAAGCCCGAAAACGGCAATGTCGAAAACCAGGACCCCGCCGACCAGCCCGCCCCGGCCGGGAACGATCCGGGCGCGGAGGGTGATGACCCGCCTTTACCCCAGCCGGAACGGCCCGATCATCCGAGAGAATTTCTCACGTTGGGCCGTTTTGATCCCGACGCGGGTCCGCTGGTGATCCAGCTCGACAGCCTCGGAGCGACGGTCCAGCGAATTACCATCAACGCACGGCGAGACGGTGACCGGTTCGCCTATCGGGATGTCGATTATCACGAGGCATGGATCGGACAGCTCGAATTGCTCAAGTCCGGTGATGCCTGCCTCGTCCAGGTTGTCGCACCGGGTACCCCCGCTGATTTGGCGGGGATTCGACCGGATGAACTGATTACGCGCATCGACGGCGAGCCGGTACTCGATCCGGTGGATTTCGATCGCAAGCTCGCCACGATCAAGGCGGGCGCGAATCTTCAGTTGACGGTCCGCGGGACCGACGAGACGGTCCGTGACGTCAACGTGACGTCGATGCGGAAACCCATGGAAGTGCTGACGCCGACGGCACCGGAACTGGTTACCGTTGACCAGCTCAAACGGCGGGGGTTCCAGTTTTCTCTCAAGGAAAGAGCGAGCAACGACTGGCCGGACCTTGACGAGGCGATGCGGACCGGTAACTGGGAAGCCCGCCGGTTCGAAGGGTCAGAAACGGTTGAGTTCACTTATCGGCTTCCCGTGCTCGAGGACGGCCGCAAGTTTCAAGTCGTCAAGCGGTTTAGCTTGCCTCCCGAAAGGGATGCGTGGCACCTGAATCTCGAAGTGGAAATTCGCAACGTTGGCGATCAACCCGCGCAAGTCTGGTACGAATTGTGGGGACCCGCCGGGCTGCCGACCGAGGGTTGGTGGTACCAGCAAAAAATTCACGGCAACACATGGGCGATCGGGCGCATGGCGGGTGCCCGGGACATTCTCGTCAGCAACCTGGGGCAAGGCTTTCGTTTTTTCAGCGGACCCCAGATCGTTACGGATCGGCAGAACCAGGCGGCGGGCACACTGATCATTCCCCACGAGAATGATGAGATGCCTCGCACGATTCGCTACCTGGCCGTTGATACGCTTTATTTTACGATCGCACTTCAATCCGGCGACCCGGAGGAAATGCTTCGCGCCTACAGCGTGTGGGCCGCGCCCGTTTCAAGGATTGCCGACGAGAACAAGCAACGGGCGCAAAAGCTGACGGACGTCAATTTCGTCATTTACGGAGACGCGGGAGAACTCGAGCCGTACGATGCGGAAAGCGGGTCGGGGGCGTGGAAACAGTCCTTTCGGATTTTCGCCGGACCCAAGGACCCTGAAATCCTGCAACGGTACGGACTTGACGAGGCGCGGACGTTTGGCTGGTTCTGGATGTTTTCCAGGCCGTTGACCTGGTTGCTTCATGCCCTGTACTGGATCACTGGCGGACTGAGTTACGGGATCGCCATCATTCTGCTGACGGTGATCGTTCGCTCGCTGATGATTCCCATCAGTCGCAAGGCGGCGATCAACGCCCAGATGATGCAGCACCTCACGCCCGAGATCAAGGAATTGGCGGAAAAATACAAGGAGCAGCCCGAAAAGCGGATGAAGGCCCAGCAGGAACTCTTCGCGAAATACAAGTACAATCCCTTCGGTGGCTGTCTGCTCATGTTCCTCCAGCTCCCGATCTTTCTCGGCCTTTACCGCGGCCTCAGCGTCGACGTGGCGCTTCGCGACGCACCATTGATCCCCGGCCTGAAATGGTGTTCCAACCTGGCCGGTCCTGACCAGTTGTTTTACTGGGGGGACTGGATGCCCGGCTTTCTGGCGTCTGAGACGGGCTGGCTTGGCCCGTATTTCAACTTGTTGCCCATCGCGACGATCGTGCTGATGCTCATCCAGCAAAAGATGTTTATGCCGCCTGCCACCGATGAACAGTCGCGGATGATGCAGCGGATGATGAAGTTCATGATGATCTTTATGGCGTTTATCTTTTTCAAGGTCGCGTCAGGCCTCTGCGTCTATTTCATTACATCAAGTATCTGGAGCATCATCGAGCGAAAAATGCTTCCCAAACCGCAACTGAATGTCGAAAAATTTCAGGCGCGGGCCGAGACGACGTCCGTCAAGTCCCTCTTTTCCAGACAACCCAAACCCCTTTCCGACGATCCGGCCGAGTTGGCCGAACGGAGCCAGCGCTCGCTCGATGCGCGCCGCCAGCGCGACCGCGAGCGGCAGCGAAAACTCCGCGACCGAAACTGAAGTCGACCGCTGGATGGAAACACCCATTCGTCGGAAAAACATTCGCACACCTGGTCGCACCATGATTCATGACGTTCAGCGGTCGATTGCGGCAATCGCCACGCCGCAGGGGTATGGACTGCGCGGCGTGATTCGGTGTAGCGGCAAGGAGGTTTTCGAGTCGCTGGCGAATTGTTGCACAACGAATGACGGTGCCGCGTTCTCGCCGCCCGGCACGGAGTGGTCGCGGACCGGGGCTCCCACGTCGGTAGACGCAACGATTTCCGTGCCCCGACCGATTGGACCGGTCGATTGCGAATTGCTTACCTGGCCGAGCGGCCGCGGTTACACCCGCCAACCCTCGGTGGAAATCCATTGCACCGCGTCGCCTCCGATCCTCCACGCAATCATGGCACGACTTGCTGATTGCGGAATCCGCCAGGCAGCACCCGGAGAGTTCACGCTTCGCGCATTTCTCTCGGGGCGTATTGACCTGACCCGGGCCGAAGCGGTCCTTGGCGTCATTGATTCCCGCAGCGAGTCGGAAATGAAGGTCGCGCTCAGGCAACTTGCCGGTGGACTTGCCGATCCGCTCGAATCGATTCGCGAAAAACTGCTCGATGTCGCCGCGCGGATCGAGGCGGGACTCGATTTTGTCGAAGAGGATATCGAATTCATCTCCAACGAAGAAGTCCGCCATGAACTCACTTCCGCGCAGCGCGAGCTGGAGTTGGTCCGAGACCAGGTCCGCCAAAGATCGGTGCGTGAACCAGTCGTCCGTGTCGCAATCATCGGTCGCCCGAACGCCGGCAAGAGCAGTCTTTTTAACGCCGTCATGGATCGAGCCGGCCAGCGAGGCGAAGCGCTCGTATCCGATGTCGCCGGAACGACACGTGACTATACGACCCGGACGATCGAATCGTGCGGCGTTTCGTTCCAGTTGATCGATACCGCGGGAACAACCGGTTCCTGGTCGCCAGACCCTCCCGGTGACGGCCGAAGATCGCCGATTGACCACCAGGCCGAATTGCTCGCTCGTTCCGCGGCGCGCGACGCGCACATCTCACTGCTTTGCATCGACTCCAGCGAGGCAATCGCCGACGCCGATCGGGACCGGATTGCGGAAATCCGCTCAAGTGGTGAATCGGTTGTCGTCCTGACGAAATGTGATTTGGCACCGGCATGGCAGGAAAATGGACCGCCGGACCTTGCGGACGCAATCGCGGTTTCCGCGACAACGGGTGCAGGTCTCGACCAGTTGCTTGACCGTCTGGTCGAACGAGCCGACGACGACGATGGGGAGTCCGGGAGGCTGGTGATTGGCACCGCCGAGCGATGTGGCGAAAGTCTCAACCGCGCCGCCCGGGAGCTGAAGGAAGCGTGCGGGCTGGCTCGATCGGGACTCGGGCAGGAACTGGTTGCAAGTTCGTTGCGGGTCGTGTTGGATGAATTGGCGGTCGTCACCGGGCGCGTTTATACCGAAGACATTCTCGACCACGTTTTCTCCCGATTTTGCATCGGTAAGTAACCGGACTATCTTCCGGATCAGCCGATCCATGGAATCGCTGTTTTACCGGAACGGTTTGCGAAAGTGGAGGTCCTGGAATATTCTGAAGGCCGTCCTCACGTCTTCTCACCTTTTTTTTCACATGATCTCGATCCATGCATCGATCCCGACTTTTGCGTTCATTTCCATCGTTATTGCTGGCCCTTTTCGTCGCGAATTGTCCGCTCGATACCTTTGCGCAAAAGGTCGGTGATCCGGTCGTCGTGACCGTGGACTTCAAGACGAGAATTCGCGACAAGGAAGTCGATCAGGTTTATGCCGGCGGCATCCATCTCGTCATTGACGTCAACGGGAAATGGTGCGCGCTGCGCGACGTCGAGGGCTGGGTTCCTGTTCAGTATGTGCTTTCTCTGGAAACGGCAATGGAGCAATTC
>JBGTFW010000029.1:0-6879 GCA_041747075.1 Pirellulaceae bacterium | reverse complement strand
GCTAACGGCAAATCATTTGAAGAAACACTTGTGCACGAACTTGCACTGGCCGGCGCGCAGCTGTCCCGGGCACAGTTCAGATTTTGCTTTTTCGGTCGCGCAGATTTGTCGGCAGCGGTTCTCCGCGATGCCGATCTGTTTGGCGTCATCTTTGACAGTTGCAATCTGTCGGAAACAGACTTCGGAGGCGCCGATCTTTCGGATGCTGTTTTTGAGGACTCGATTGCCGATGGTGCCGTCCTGGCGGGAGCCAACCTGGCAGAATTCCGCTGTCGTTCCTCGCTGACGGCGGTTGATGATCCCGGGCAGGTGAATTTCACATTTGAACAAATGGGATTTGGGGCCGACACCATTGCGGAATTGACACAGGCGGGAATCGCCGGTTACCTGCGAGGATCCAGCAGTGTTGCCGGTGCCGACTTTTCGCGGGCCGCCCTGGATTCGGCAGGATTCGACTTCGTACAGATGAATGGGAGTCGATTTGGCGGAGCCCAACTGGCGCGAACGGTGTTCACAAACTGCGTACTTGATGATGCCGATTTCCAGGGGGCGATTCTGCAAGAGGGGCGATTTGAAAAAGGGTGCCTCAGGGGCACTGATTTTTCCGGTGCAACACTGGCCGGAACGGTTTTTTTGGAAATGAAACTCGAGGGAACCCGGTTTCAGGAAGCGACCTTTGATCGGGTACAGTTTGACAACATCGATATCACCCAGGTGGACGGATTACCGGGCGCGCTGCCCGGCTGCGGCTTTTCCACGTGCGATCTGCGGAATACGGACTTTTCCGGACGCAATCTGGAGGGCGCCATTTTCTCGCAGTCGAATCTCCGGGGAGTGTCATTCCGGGACGCGAAACTGACGGGAGCGGTCTTTCGGGAATGTGAACTGGATGGCGCCGACTTCAGTGGCATTGACCTGCGCGAGGCCGACTTCTCGAACGCCCGGCTATCGGGCGCGCGTTTTGCCGGTTGTAATCTGACGGATGCGGGATTCTCCGGGGCCATACTCTCCATGGCGGATTTCCGGTCGGCGAAGCTGGAGAACACCGACCTTACAGATGCAGATCTTTCCGACGCAAATTTTCAGGAAGTTTCCGCAGATTATTGCCAAATGGAAAAGGCTAATCTGAATAATCTTGATCTGCGTTTTGCTTCGTTCGAAAACACCGATTTCCAGGGTGTCGACTTTACAACGACCCGGATTGAACAAACCCGATTTGTCCTTTGCAACATAAAACAAGCCAGGTTTGAGGGCATGGACCTGGCCGGTTGCGATTTTACTGACTCGGATTTTGAGGAGGCCCAGTTTGGTGGAGCCCGTCTGGATGGCGTCACGGCCAATCAGGCGAACTTCGCCGGGGCCGGTTTGGCGGGCTGCAGCCTGGAGAGAATGGTTTGCAAAACCGGTGATTTCACCAGGAGCAATCTGTCAGGGGCCAGCCTGCGCGGGGCGAACCTGCGATGCGCGCGATTCGAAAACGCACAGCTCGTGCAAACGGATTTTTCGGACGCAAATCTGGATCGGGCCGAGTTCCGGGGGGCCAATTGCGAGCAGGCTGTTTTGGCGGGATGTTCCATGAGATACGCCGATATGTCACACGCCATTCTGGCCAGCGCCGACCTGTCGGGTGCCAACTTGCAGCAAGCCACTTTGCACCGAATCGATGACCGCGACACCAACTGGAAAAACACGAATCGGAAACTTGTGGAGAGAACCGACAAGGACCTGGCTGAGGCCGAAGTCTGGACCCCTCCATCGCCATCGGACAAATAAAAAGGAACCACGACATGTACACCGTTCAAACTTCGGTTCAGTATTTTGGACCTGCCGAGGTACTCGATACCATGACGGCCGAGGGCCGGGTCCTGCTGCAGTTCCATGGCGATGACAGTCACCCCCCCGAGTGGGCCAGGATGGCACTGCCGTTTTTCTGGCAGCCACGGATCGGCGAGACCGTGCTGGCGGCCGGGAGCCTTGATGAACTCTTCGTGATCGGCGTTCTTGGTACGTCACCGGCCGAGCGCTGCACGCGAGTCCAAACCGGCTCAGGTGCCTTTGCCGAGATCGCCGGGGCGCCGGATGCGGAGTCCGTAAACGTGTATTCCACGGTGGGCGATTTGTTGTTTCAATATCAACCGCAGCACGGCGTTGCCCGGGTGATCGGTCCGGCTGATACACTTGAGTTTGTATCCCGGGGAGAAATTCGATTCTCGACGCCGTCCAAAATATGTTTTGATGCGGGTGTCGTTCAGTTGAACGCCCGCCATGGCCTGAGGATGATTGTCGGGTCTGCTCTGGAAAAAGTCGCGTCATCCCTTTCGATGCTCGGAGGGCGCATTCGGGTGGCTGGCAGTGATTTGAATGTCGCGGCGGCCCGCGGCGATTTTCAGATCAACGACGCGAAAGTTACGGGAGAATTCATTTCTGCAAGAGCCAGGTACGTCCGACTGGCAGCCAGCCGGCTGGAAACCGTCGCCGACCGCGTCGTGCATACAGCCAACGATGTGTTTCAGACCGTCAAGGGGCTGACCCAGATACGCAGCGGCCGCATGCGGACGATCGTTGGCTCCACGTTTCACCTGTTGTCAAAAAGGAGCTATTTGAAAAGCAAGGAAGACTTCAAGGTTAAGGGTGACAAAATTCACTTGGGCTAGTCGAACGGAGAGCAAACATGATGCCGGCATCCACCAAGGGCGGAGGAAACTGCTTTGCCGCCCCCGACGTATGCAAGACCCCCGCACCCCCGGCGCCCTCGCCCGTACCCATTCCCTATCCAAACACCGGGATGGTCATGCAGGCCAAAAAGACTTCAAATAAAGTGAAGTTCTCCGGCAAGGAGGTCGTTACCAAAAAATCGGAAATCCCCCGTTCCATGGGCGATGAGCCCGGCGTCGCCAAGGGGATCATGTCCAATACCAATATGGGCAAGGTCATATTCAAAAAGGGCAGCTCAAAAGTAAAAATTCAAGGGCAACAGTGCATTCACCACTTCTCGGTGACCGGACAAAATGGTGGAAATGCAAATATGCCAGCAGGAAGTCAGGTCGCGCCCAGTCAAACAAATGTCCTTGTTATGCCCTGAACTCCTTGGCTCCGGGACGTTACAATCATCTTGCACAATACCTTACTTTTGCCGATGCCGATCAGCAACCGGGCCACGGGCGGTGCAGTCTTTTCAAATCGCTCTTCAGTCACCCGGATCATGCTTGGCCAACCGGACACAAAATACACGTCGGCCTGTAAATATACCTCAAGATAGTCCCCCGTGATGATCCGCGCGACGCGGCCAGATTTCTCAAGCAGACTGCGGGACGCCCCGTCGACCTCTGGTCCCGGTCGATGCCGGTCGGCTCGAATCCCGGCAGGGTGCCGGTCTTCCCCAAGTGCCGGTTTGATTCATTTACCGACGAACCGTAATGATTGTCAATGGTCTCGAAAAACACGTTTGTTCAGGCACACGCTCCTGTCCATTTCGAACTGGTCGCGTCACCCCGGAGGAAATTGCCATGCGCTCGAAACACGGTCACCCCTTTGCCAACTGGGATACGCCGCGTCGCGCCCTTGACGGGACCGGCCCTCTCCGCTGCGAATCTGGGGAGTCGGTGAAAATCGCTCCTGCCGCGATCGGCTGGACAGGTCGGATTGCTCATCCTGATGCGCCGCTGGGCGGCGGCGGGCCGGGGTCGTTTCGTCAACCGGGTCCAGAGCGTATCGAAAACGACGGAAACTCTCCGTTCGCGGGAAATCAAGGGCCCCTTCAGGCCGCACCGATGCAGGCGGGGCAGACTCCCACGCCTCCCAATCCGCCGCCGATCACCCGACCACGCTCGCTCGGTTCACTCAAGACCTTGCAGAACGAGTTCGCCGACGTTGCGATCGACGCGAAAATCGTCGCCGATGGCAGCGACCCGAACGGATCGGCCACGACCGATTTTATAATCCCGGTATCGAAGTCGCCCGGCTATTCCGATTCGGGCGGCAAAATTTCCAGCTTCGACGGCAAATTCACCTGGAAAGGAACGATCACGATTCAGACAGTTTATGGTCCAGATTTCGGTGCGACGGATGTTGCCTGTTACGGACGCGGCACGACGGCCGACGACGTGAAGAATCGGGATATCACACTGGGATTTCACGAAAATTGTCACCAGGTTGACTTCGAAAACTTTTTGTCGGGCAATACGCTGCCGGATCCTCCAAGGATGGAATTGGGTATGAAGAAATCGGAATATGAAGCGGAGACGAAGCGCTTCAAGAAGGAACTCGATGAGTATCGCCGCAAGATGAAGGCGGCTTCGCTGACCGCGACCGACGAAACCGGCCACAAGGAATCCACCTGGAAAAAAACCGGCAAATGTTTTCTCCATCTGGTCCCCTGAGCGTTCCCGTTCGCAAGTCAATCCGCAAACATGGCGCTGTCCAGTCGGGAAAAACTGGTCATACCAACCCGGTATCGCTTGACAACTCCGTGAGGTACGCCCGGTAGGCGTAGATGCGATCACGCTTCTTGCCCGTTGTTTCGTCCAGAATGCGGGCCTTGCAAAGCGCTTCGATCGCTTTCGACGCAGTGGGCTTGGTCGTTTTCAAAAGTTCCATCGCGAGCGGGAGCGTTACGATCGGATGAGTCGGCAACAAGTCCAGAAGTCGAACCGCCGGGAGCGTGACTCCCGGAGCGGCAATCAGCGATTGCCGGTCTCTGGAGATCATCCGAAACAGCTTCCGTGCGGACGCAACACCGTCGTCCGCCGATTCCCTGACGCATTCCAGGAAAAAAACGGTCCAGCCTTCCCAATCGCCATCGGTTCGAACCGCCGAAAGTCGCTCATCGTATTCCGCGCGATGTCGTTTCAGCGCCAGGCTCAAATACAGCAATGGCGCGTCCAGCAATTTCCAATGCTCCAGCAGCAATGAAACCAGAAGCCGGCCGATTCGACCGTTGCCATCGAGAAACGGATGGATGGTCTCAAACTGGACGTGCGCCAGCCCCGTGCGAATCAATGGGTGAAGATCGTTCCCGTCGTGAATCCATCGATCCAGTGCCGCGAGGGCGTCCGGCACTTCATTCGCGGGGGGTGGAACGAATCGGGCGTTGCCTGGACGTGTGCCTCCGATCCAGTTCTGCGATTTGCGGATTTGTCCTGGTTGATGCTCGGCACCCCGGACGCCGCGCATCAGTCGTTGATGCGCCCCGCACAAGAGCCTCGTGGAAAGGGGCAAGCCGCCGCTTCGGGAAATTTCCCGGCGGCAAAACGTCAACGCATGCACATAGTTACATACTTCTTCGACGTCGTGCGGTTTGTCCGATTTTTGCGTCGCCTCGAATTCCAGGACGTCCTGCAATGTCGCCAGGGTTCCCTCGATTTGAGACGATATGACAGCTTCCTTGCGGACAAACCCATAGAGAAACCAGCCCACGCTGGGGACCATTGACGAGGCAACCGAGAGACGGTCGATCGCTGAACCGGCCTCCGCAACCAGAATTTCCAGCGGTTGATTAACGATGAGGGGCGGCTCGGCGGGCGGAAGCGGCTCGGGTACAAAGGCTCGTACCTCTTCGTCGCTCGTCCTGAAAACCCGGTAATTTCCGGTCTGTCGTTGCATTGCTGACTGCGATGTCGCGGATCCCCTTTTCTATTCGCTGGTAAAGCAGTCTTGCCCTCGGAACGGGGCTGGTCAAGCTGGCTTTACCAGGGGCGGGGACAAATCTGCGAGTCCCCTGACCGACTGGCAAATTGTCGTTCAAATCCGATGCGATAGGTCGCCCATGCGTTGTGAAAAACATGCCAGAATCGGCGAAGGCTCAGCGGCGGATGAAAATGATCTTGCAGGGGCATGAGTCGACGATTGCCGGGAGCACAACTGGGCCTGAAAGCCGAACTCACGCGTGAACCGCAATCGTTACCGGATTCGCCGATCCGCGGTGCGTCGAAAGACTTGGCGAATTATTTTCGCCGACGACCGACCACCAGGCCGACCAGGCCCAATCCGCCCCAAACCAGCAGGGACCCGGGCTCGGGAACCAGGAACAACTGACTTTGGGCGGATTCTCCCGATGCGTTATTCTTAAGTAGATTCAGGATTCGCACGCTCTGAATGGCCGCCGCCATATTGCCCGTGTAGCCTAAGCTGTTATTGAGGAAACTGTTCATCTCGGCATTGGCCGCCGCAACAAACGCGGCTCCGCTTCCAGGGCTCGCCAGTTCAGACTCAAGGAACCAAATCGCCTTTTGAAGCGCATCGGCGGAATTGACGCGGCTGGATGAAGTATCCGTTAACGCTCCGTAAGTATAATTCGCCAACGTTTCGTGACGAAAATTGTAGTACAGCCATGCCGTCCGCGCATCAACGGGATCCTGTCCGCCGACCGCGCCGGAACCTCCGTTCGTGGCATACGTCTCAATCGACTCGACATAGAAATTGGAAGTGAAGTTGACGAACTCCGTTCGCTCGACACAAAATGTCACCAATTCCGTAATGTTGGGTGTCGCCGAATGGGCGATCCCGAACTCGCCGCCCGGCGATCCCGGACCGTTCTGAAAACGGATTGTGTCACCCACCTTGATGGACGCCCATCCGGTCGTGCAGAAAATCAAAAGAGCGGCGACGGCAAAAAACGCTTTGGCAACAGGAACGCGATTCATGGAAGCATCCGAAGGGGAGGGCGTATGCAAAATGGAGGGTAGGGAAAGTCGTGTTATTATCATTCGAGACGGTCAGGCTGTCAAGTGGCTGCCAGTCGCGCCCCCAAAAACTTCAGGGCGGCCCGGAAATGACTTTTGCCGGGCTTTTTACCGCAAAACCGCGCATTTTTTCGGGAATTGAGCGTCTGGCAACCCGAAAATTCCGGGCGGACTCGTCAATCAGGTGCCGACAGAGATT
>JBGTFW010000028.1:0-10648 GCA_041747075.1 Pirellulaceae bacterium | reverse complement strand
CGTCATCCAATCGGCGCACCGGTGCTGACGGTAACGGACGTTGCGACGGGCCGCTGGCCGCGTGAAGCGAACCGCTTTACGCTTCGCGCCGGTGAGATCGTCGGGATTGCGGGTCTGGTCGGAGCGGGGCGAACGGAACTGCTCAATTGTCTTTTTGGCGTCGAGCGCCGCGTCACGGGTGAGGTCGAAGTGGGTGGCCGGAATGTTTCGCTCAAGTCCCCTCGCGCCGCCATTGGCGCTGGCCTGGCACTGGTTCCCGAGGACCGCAAGCAGCATGGACTGCTCCTTCCATGGACGGTGGCCCGGAATGTCAGCTTGCCGCGCTTGCGTCACTGTTTTTCACGTTGCGGGTTCATCGACGCGCGCGCCGAAGCGGCCCACGGGAAGCTGGAAATTGAACGGCTCGCTATCCGTGCAAGCGGACCGCGCCAGATCGCAGGTTTGCTGTCCGGTGGGAATCAGCAGAAGGTCGTGATCGGGAAATGGCTTGCCACCAGGCCGCGCGTCCTCTTGCTCGACGAACCCACGCGCGGGATCGACGTCGGCGCGCGGCAGGAAATCTATGCCTTGATGGAACGGCTCGCCGCCGATGGAATGGCGATCCTTTTCGTCTCAAGCGAACTCGAGGAAATTCTCGGAATGAGCGATCGCGTGCTCGTGATGCGCGACGGTCGAATCACCGGCGAAGTCGAGCGAACCGACCTGAGCGAGGAAACGATTATGCGGTTGGCCACGGCATGACCGGACTGATCAAAATCGCGGGCATCTCGTTGTTGCTGGTCGGAATCTGGGCCGCCATGTCGTGGTTTACTCCCGAGTCGTTTCTCAAGCCCAACAACATCGAGAATCTCCTGCGGCGAACCGCGCTGTATGGTGTACTCGGCATCGGGGTGGCGTTTGTCATCATCACGGGGGGGATTGATCTGTCGATCGGGTCGGTCGTTTGCCTGTCGGGTTGCCTCCTTGCAATCCTCCTCGAGGTCGAGTTCAGGGCGATCGACGAAATCCCCGTGATCAGCGCCTCCCGGTCGGGTGACGTCCTTGTGAAGTCCGATCATCCCTTTCAAATGGGGGACGGCGTGCGCTTTGACCGTGGTCGCCGCGCGAACCCTTTGCTCGGGACAATCACCGCGATCGAATATGAAGAGGCGGGAACCAGCCGGTTGACGCTCGATCAGCCCTTTTCCCGCGACGACGACGCGGGTTTTCTTGTCCGCGCCCATCCGCTCGAACGTGTCGCCGATAAGGGTCGCGCGATCGTCACAAAATCGGAGTTGCATCTCGCCGCCGGTGATCAACTTTGGCTCGTCCATCCGGAAAAGGGAATTGTCAAGCGTCGTGTCACGGACGCGGAACCTGGCGATCAGGCAACAACGACGCGGATCGATGAGCCGGTCGACGCCGACGCCCAGTGGCGGGTGATCGCGCTGCGGCGCACGAGCATCGCTTCCGTTCCCGTTGCGTTGCTGGTGACACTTGTCGCCGGACTGGGGATCGGTCTCGTACATGGTTTGCTGATCACAAAACTTCAAATGCAGCCCTTTGTCGTCACGCTTTGCAGCCTTCTGATCTTTCGCAGCCTCAGTCGATGGCTCGCCAACGATCAAATGGTTGGCTTCGGCAATGAGTACGCCTCCCTCCACGAATTCGGATCGGGTAAATGGACGCTCCTCGCGGGCGATGGCTGGACGTTCGGGATTCCCTGGCCATTTTTCGTTCTCGCGGCGGTGGCGATCGCGGCCCTCATCCTGCTTAACCTGACCGTGTGGGGGCGTTACATGATGGCACTCGGACGGAATGAGGAGGCCACCCGCTATTCGGGAGTGAACACCGACCGCAACAAGATTCTCGCCTACATGATTTGTGCGATGCTGGCCGCTCTCGGCGGTACGATGTTCGCGTTGAATTCCAATTCGATCGCACCGTACAGTTTTGGAAACTTTTTTGAGTTGTATGCAATTGCGGCGGCGGTCCTTGGCGGGTGCAGCCTGCGCGGGGGCGAGGGCGGAATTACCGGTGTGATCGTCGGGACGGCGCTCATGCAAACGCTATCCAACCTGATTGTGCTGTGGAAAATTCCCCAGCAACTTGAACTGGCGGTCGTCGGCGTCGTCATCCTCCTCGGCGTGATGGCCGACGAAACGTTAAAGCGCTTCACGCGACGCCTTTGAGAGCGAACCGGCAAGGATCAGGGACGCGCGCTACATCAAGGCCGCCACGATGGAATGGGCAAAGTGGCTGACGGTCCACGCAAGCAGTCCCGCGACCAAAAACGCGCACGCAAAGACGAGTAAAAGTTCCGCCACGATGAGGCCGGCCATCGTCCCGCGGCCGCAGCCGATCTTGAACATCGTTTCCATTTCCTTTTCGCGGAGACGGATCGAGAGCGCCACGACGAGAGCCAGCAACAGCGCCGTTGACGCTGAAATAAGTACGGCGTTGGCGTTAAAAAACCGCTGTACGCGGAAGACAAGTCCCATCAGCTCCTCCACCACAACCAGCGGCTGGCACATTTGAGCCGCCGACTCCTCCCGGTCAAAGCGGGCAAGCAAAATCGTGGCGGCGCGCTCGTCGACTGGAACGACCAGCATGGCGGTGACCGGGAATTCGGAAAAGTCTCCATGAAAGTGGAACGAGCCAATGTTCTCGTCGGTGATCTCCGTGAAAGGAAGGACTGCCGCCGAGGCCGTGACCGACTTGTCGTCGCGGTCGAGCACCAGATTCTCGTCCGACTCGTTGGCAAGGTCCTGATGCCCGTGCCCAAATCCCTCGATGACCCAACACGTCTTGACGTCCACAAAAACCACGTCGTCGTCGGGGGTCGCGGTGGGAGCAAGGACACCTCGGACGCGCATCCTCAACGGATAATTGCCCGCAATTCCAAAGGGAGCGTCGCGGTCGGTCAGCAACCGGTCGCTTGGGCCTCGCTTCAATTGCCGCGCCGCGTTGCTTCCCAGCACGCAATCGCCGAGCCGCGCAAGTCCCTCTCCCTCGGCGATTGACATGCCGCGAAACTCGAAATAGTCGAGCGTCGTTCCGACGACCGGAACCTTGTCGGCGGTGATCCCGGCGTGAACCGGAATCGCCAGACCGAGGTCGCCCACCTCGTCGCGGGTCCCCCACGGAATTTTCCCCGGCGCGGTACCTGAAAAGTACAGCGTATGCATCGTCAGATCGATCCGGCTGCCGGGCGCGCCTGCGACCAGCGGCGTCGAGCGCGCGCGCGCGACAATCTGCCGGTTGAAACTGGCCAGCAGGATCGCAAGCGTGACGGGGAGCAAGACGGTCAGGACGATGCAAAGAACCATCAACATCGATTTGTAACGATGCCAGGCGACATAGCGCCACGCAAGCCGCAATGAGTTCATCATTCGAGATCGGCTCCCGCGCGAAAATCATCAAAGTCGATCGTTCGGTCAAACCCGTCGAGAATCCCCAGATCGTGCGTCACCGCGACGAGTGTCAGGTTGCCCGCGGAACACTGGCGAAAGAGCAATTCGAGAATGCGCCGCTTGTTGGCCGGGTCCAGGTTCCCCGTCGGTTCGTCGGCAAGGATCAGTTGCGGAGCCGGCAGCAAGGCGCGGCAGATGGCAACGCGCTGCTGCTCACCCTGCGAGAGTTGGCGGACTCGCCGTCCCAGCTTGTCGCCGATTCCCGTCTCGTCCGCCAGGTCCTCAACGCGCTGGCGGACGCCGGCGTCGATCGCGAGCGACTGGCTGATCAGGTACGGCAAGAGAATGTTCTCGCGGACCGACAGGTACTCGACCAGTTCAAACTGCTGAAAGACAAACCCGATATGACGAACGCGAAACGACCTGCGGAGCGAGTCCGGCATCGCCGAGACCGTTTCTCCGCCCACGTCGACCTTGCCGGTTTCGGGGAGCGAAATGCCTGAGACAAGATTCAGCAAGGTCGTCTTGCCCGATCCGCTCGGACCCGTCACTGCGACTCGCTCGCCTCGCGCGATTGACAGCGCGTCGATGCGGAGACAAAACCCCGAACGCGGATACGAGAACCGCAAGTCGCGAATGTCGATCATTCTCCCGGCGCCGCGACGATCGCGGAAGCTTTCTGAATCCACCCGGCGGGTCCGCCCGGTTCATAACCAAGCTGGCCGAGGACGACGCCCGAGGAATCCGTGAAGAGCACGGTGGGCAAGCTCTTGACGTAATCGGAGTGCTGCCGTTTGAGCGTCTCATTGAGTACGCGCTGATCGCCCGGCAAGGGGTGCGCGCGGGGAAAGTCGACTTCAACCGAGACGACATGGTCACCTGCCCAGTCGGCGAACTCATGTGTGTCGAGGATTTCTTCTGCCAGGCGAACGCACCACGGGCACCAGTCGCTGCCGGTGAAAAACAACATCATCGGCTTGCCGCTTTCGCTCGCAAGTTGAACCGCCTCGTCCCATGCCCCGGTCGTCATTCGCGTGGTCCGCGCCCCGTCAGCGGGGCCGGATTCCGGCATAACGGCCGGCGATCGATTGAGCGTGCAACCGCCCGCGAGCATTCCCGCAAGCAACCCACAGCAACAGGCCAGCCAAAAAAGCGGGACGGGTCGTTGATCGTGACGGGAGCTGTGATTTGGGCAAGTACACTTCATGGCATCGAAGTCGAGGTTCCTTTCGAAAGTGGCGGTGTCCAATGCGCCCCGCCAGCGGGAGGCTTTGGCGATCATCCTATCAAGGGCCGTCTCACGGCGAAATATCGAATTGCTGGCACATGACACCGTTTTCGGCGTGAACCAGCGTTCCGGAAGTTTGAACCACGGTCCGCGGCACCGATTGGCCCGTCAGGGGTCCAAAATTGCTGGTTGACATTGCTTCTTGACGAGACCACAATAATTCAAGTTCACATTCGACTCATGCGGATTCCGCTAGCCGGCATGAAACGACAAGTCGCCGTCACGGGACACACGCCCGAATTTGTTCGGTGGTCCGTGCGATTTGCATGTCCAATCCGCCGTGATACCGACATCGCGTCGATCGATCAGTCCGAGAAACGGCTCCGCGCGATTCGTGCCGCCGGTGCAGCCGTGAGCGCCAATCAGGTTTCGGATGGAATCGCGGTCAAGCGCGACGGCGACGGGGCGTGGTGGGGATTTCGGCTCGACGATGTCTGCGAGGTCTGGGGTGGATTCGATACGATTCGCGATCTTTGCAGTGCTTGTCCCGCCAACGTTGCCGTTTGCGCCAACGTCGGGCAAGCCGCCTGCGATGGGCTGAAGATCGAAGCGAGCGGCGACGTGGCGGGCTGTAGCGGGTGGCTGGCCGACGACGGACGGACGGAACTGTGGCACCGCCTCTCCGAGGAAAGCTGGCCCGAATGGGATCGAATCGGGATTCTGCCTACATGGCCGAAATGGTATGGACTCTGGTCCAGCGGTGCGCTTGACGGAGAAGGTCTCGAACTGGCAAAGGAACTGTTTCTCCGCATCAGCCGCCGTGAATCCGCGATTGCCGAGCCCGCGCGGCAATTTCACTCGGTCCTTACTCGCGCCGCAAAGTCGAATCTCATTGTCGATGTCGAGTTGGTTCCATGCGGCTGGAGCGACGGCGTCGCCTGGACTATATTTCCATTCTGCGACCGCTGTCGCGCGCCGCGAAAGACAATCGGCACCGCGTGTCCGGTTTGCAAAAAGCGGGGCGGCCGACATGAACGGGTGCGCCGCCGCGTACTGGGCAAACGGCCGTGGGTGCCGCTGAATTCGATGTCTTTCGTAATGAACAGTGATCCGGAAGCCGCCAGGCACTAGGCGCGGGTTTTTTCAATCAAAAAAACGGCGGCTAGCGCCTTGCCGCTCACGGAACGATCGAACAGTCCAGGAACGATCCATGGCGGTAACTCACGCGGCGATACTGGGAATTGGTGGATTGCTGCTGGCGATTCCCGTCGTGCTGCACTTGCTAATGCAGCCGCGACCGCGACCGCTCGTCTTTCCCGCGCTTCGTTTCGTCGAGGAAATCCAGCGAACGAGTCGTCGCCGTCTGCAACTTCGTCACTGGGTCTTGTTGCTGCTGCGGTGTTTAGTGCTGGCAGCGGTCGTTGCGGCGTTTGCCCGACCGAGTACGACTTCGGCGGCCTTTGGCGACTGGCTCCAGATGGGGACTGGCGGGTTGCTGAGCATTTTGTGCGGACTGGTGTTTGTCTACGCGGTGTTTTTTTCGCGCCCTGCAAATGTGCCGCTGGCGCTGATCGTCGGCGCGGTCCTCGCGTTGTTGCTGGCGTGGACAGGTGTCTCGGCGGCGGCGGCGTTCGGCAAAAGCTCGGGCCACGTCCTTGCCAACCGGCTGGCACCGATCGCGGCGGCGGTGGTCGTCGATTCATCGCCGCGGATGGAATACCGGCATCAAAACTCGACGTTGTTGCAACGGGCGCGCGAGGAGGGGAGCTGGCTTATCGAGCAACTCCCCTCCGAAAGCCAGGTCGCGGTCATGCAGAATAATGGCCAGCCTCCCTTTTTTTCCATCGACGTCGGTGCAGCGCAAAAGCGCATCAAGACCCTTGAATCGAGTTTCGCCGGCGTCACCATACCCGAAACCATTGAGTCGGCGGTTCGTTTCCTCCGCGACTCGGAACTGCAACGCAAGGAGATTTATGTCCTCAGCGACCTGACGCGCGCGGGGTGGACGACCGCCGGCAATACGCTCAGGCAACTTTTGTCCGGTCACCCGGAAATCAGTCTCTATGTCATCGACGTGGGGGTTAAGGAGCCGACGAACCTGTCGCTTGACCAGTTGGAACTCGCCGGGGCAACAGTTCCCCGTCGAGGGGCGTTAACGACGACCGCGCGGCTACAGGCCGTTGGACCCGGCGCGTCGATTGTCGCACGGCTCGTCCTTGAAAAACCCGATCCAGCACGTCCGGTGCTCCGCGACGGAAAAATCCTCGTTCCGGAAGACCACTGGGTTCGCCCGGAAACGGTAACGGTCGCGGACAATTCGTCAACTCTGATCACGATGTCGTTACGAGACGATTTCGAGCCGGGCGTTCATCACGGCTGGATTGAACTGGAATCGAGCGATTCGCTTGACATCGATAACCGGCAGTACTTTACGATCGAGGTCGCACCTGCCTGGCGCGTCCTTGTGGTCCATCCAGACAACGTCGGCCCGGGCGTCCTGGTCGACGCGCTGTTGCCGATCGGCAACGACGGGAGCGGCCTGTACGACGTGACGGTCGTGTCGCAAGAGGATTTCGCGGAGGAATTTCTGGAAGACTACGGAGCGATCTTTCTGCTCGACCCCGCGCCGCTTTCGGACGCGATGTGGAGAATCCTTTCGGACTGGGTCGGCGGCGGCGGCGGGCTGGGGATATTTCCCGGTCAGAACGCGGCCCGTGGCAGCGAGGCGGAGGCTTCCTTTCGAAGCGATGCGGCGGCCAGCGTTTTGCCCGGACGGCTTGAAAGGGTTTGGCGAGCGCGTCGCGGGCCGGATGGCCAAAGCGACCTTTTTCTTGCACCGGACACGCTGACGCATCCGGTCCTCAAGGAGTTTCGCCCGTACGAATCGCTGGGAATCTGGCAGCCCTTCCCCATCCACTTGCATTGGGGCGTGGAGAAGACCGGCGATGCGACAGTTGAAATTCTCGCGCGGTTCTCCAATGGCGAACCTGCCCTTCTCCAGCGACGACTTGGCCAGGGACAGGTGATTTGTCTCACGACGCCCATCACCGAACCGGCAAATCGACGACCCGAGGACCCGCCGTTGTGGAACGATCTGTTCAACAGTGCCCGCGCCGAGGACTGGCCCGCGTGGTTGCTCGTGACTTCGATTGCAAGGTTTCTGGCATCCGGTACGCGCGACCGGATCAACTTGCTGGCGGGTCAAACGGCGGTGCTGCGAAATGATCGCGACACGATGCCGGCGGAGTACCGGCTCTTCTCACCGCGCGACGGCGAACCCATTCGCGTGGTGGCGAGCGACAACAGCGTTCGCTACAAGTTCACCGATCGACCGGGAACGTATCGGCTCAAGGGCCAGCATGATGGGCCGGTCCTTCGCGGTTTCAGTGTCAATCTGCCGCCAGGTGTCACCGATTTGCAGCGTATCGACGCGGACCAGGTCGCGAACATTCTTGGCGAGGACCGTTATCAATTGGCCCGTCGCCGGGAAGAGCTGCAACGGCAACAGGGGACCGCGCGGCTCGGCCTGGAGTTTTATCCGATACTGGCCTTGCTGATGAGCCTGTTGCTGGCCCTCGAACTGGTGATGTCGAATCGTTTTTACAGAAGCTAAAGATGCAGGTTGGGCATTATGGCTGATCTGGTTGTTCAGGGACTGCAGGCGCATCAGCGATGGCGGCGCGCGCTGCCGCTTGATACTCCGGTCCCTGTTGGGCGGGGAAGCGGGCCGTGGAGCATCGATTGGGACCCGCAAATCAGTCGCGTCCACCTGGAATTGAACTGGGACGGCCAGCGGCTCCGCGTGCGGCGGATGCCGCTCTCGACGAATCCCGTTTTTTTTCACGGCCAGCAGCTTGACGAGTTTCTGGTCTCGGGTGGCGAGCACTTCGTTGTCGGCGCGACACGGATGACGCTGGTGACCCGCGCGGTTCGCGTGTCGATGGACCTTCCCTCGCCCGACTCACAACGAAAGTTCGCCGCGGACAAGCTCCGCAAGCTCGAATACCAGAACGTTGCCCAGCGGATCGCTGTGCTCGCCCAGTTGCCGGACGTCATTTCGCGGTCCGTGAGCGAAACGGACCTGCACGTCAACCTTGTGAACGTCCTGCTGACAGGAATCCGCCGCGCCTCGTCGGCGGCCATCGTGCGGTGCAATTCACCTGAATCACGGGCCGCCGCGGACAACGATGCCGGCGTGGAAGTCCTTCACTGGGACCAGCGGCTGGTGACCGGAGACGGGTTTCAGCCGAGCGGCAACCTGATTTGCGCCGCGGTCGAATCGGGCGAAACGTTGCTGCACGTCTGGAAGACCGGCGGGGTTTTCGGCCCCGACCACGCGACGATTCTCAACGATGGCGACTGGGCGTTCGTCACCCCCCTGCCTGGGCCGTCGGCGGACGGAGTGGCGATCTACGTGGGAGGCAACTACGCCCTGCCGATGGAATCGGACCGGAACTCCGATCCGCTCGACATGCGCGACGATATCAAGTTCACGGAGCTGGTGGCGACGACGCTTGCCAATCTGCGTCACGTGCGGCGGCTCGAACGAGACCAGGCGAGTCTCCGCCCGTTTTTTTCACCGGTCGTCCTCGAAGCGATCGCCGCTTCGGACGCGGAAGACGTTCTCGTTCCGCGTGAATGCGAAGTCTCCGTGCTCTTCTGCGACCTTCGCGGATTTTCGCTCAAGTCCGAACGCGCCGCGGAGGATTTGCTCGAGTTGCTGGATCGAGTCAGCCGCGCGCTGGGCGTGACGACGCGAACGATCCTCGAGCAGCGCGGCGTGGTCGGCGACTTTCACGGCGATTCGACGATGGGGTTTTGGGGCTGGCCCCTCGACCAGCCCGACCGGGCGCAACGCGCGTGCCGCGCCGCCATTGAAATCCAGAAACATTTCGACTCGTTTACTGCCGATCAGGTCCATCCGCTTCACGACTTCCGTATCGGTTTGGGAATTGCCACCGGCACTGCCGTCGCCGGGCGAATTGGCACGGACGATCAGGTCAAGGTCACGGTCTTCGGTCCCGTCGTCAACCTCGCGTCGCGCCTCGAGATGATGACTCGCCAACTGCGCAGCGAAATCCTCATCGATGAGCGAACCGACCAGTTGTTCCGCGACGCCGCGACGCCCGGTGATCCAATGGCACCGCGCGTGCGGCGGCTGGCTGTCGTCCAGCCGGCGGGAATGCAAACGGCGATTCCGGTCAGCCAGGTGTTGCCGCCGAGTGGTCCCTCCAGTCTGCTCACGGACGACGACATTCGATTGTACGAACGGGCGCTCGATGAATTTACACGGGGGAACTGGGCGGAGGCATTCGACTTGTTGCATCGTGTCCCGGCAGGCGACCGGGCCAAGGATTTCCTGACGGTCTATATCGCCCAGCACAATCGCGTCGCACCTCCTGGTTGGCCCGGCTACATCACGTTACGGGAAAAATAGGGTGTCTGGGCGGGTCATGCCATATTTTTGGGCTTACGACAGGCAATTCCGGGGATTTTTTGCTTGGTGGGCCACTTATTTCCGAGTATTCTGGGAAGGGACGATCGCGGGGTCCAGGTTATTCGTGCCTTTCCCCCCGCCAGATTGTACAATTACGGTGATGTTGCGATTTGGTCGGGGGGCGACCGGTCGCAATGCTTTCGACGCAGGCAAGGTGTGTCGCTGACTTTTTGAGGAGTGTATTGCACATGTTGTTTCTGAACTGGTCGACCAAAAAGTTTTCGACATTGTTCGTGGCGCTGCTGATTGCGGCCCCGATTCCCGCATTGGCCCAGGAATCTGATACACGGGATTCCGCCAATGACAAACCGCTCGTCGAACCGGCAGACGATTCCGCCGACGTTGAGCAAGTCAAGATGCCGACGCGAATCTACCGGACGATGGAACCGGTCGATGGATTTGCGCCCGTTGAAATGTTCGCCGCGATGGAAACCGGCGCGATTGAAGTGAAGTTGATTCCCAAGGATGCGAAACAATGCTCCATTTTCGTTACCAATAACAGTGACGAACCGTTAGCGGTTGAGATGCCAC
>JBGTFW010000027.1:0-2330 GCA_041747075.1 Pirellulaceae bacterium | reverse complement strand
AAATCCAAAGCTCCGCCAGGACGGAGCACTCCAAAAATCCAAAGCTCCGCCAGGACGGAGCACTCCAAAAATCCAAAGCTCCGCCAGGCCGGAGCACTCCAAAAAATCCAAAGCTCCGCCAGGCCGGAGCACTCCAAAAATCCAAAGCTCCGCCAGGACGGAGCACTCTAAATTCCAAAGCTGGAATTTAGACGATCGACTCCGCAATTCGACGTGCTTCCTCGTTCGGATCGTCTTCCGATGTCGCGAGATCGATCATCCGGCATTCGGGCAAATTGCGAAACCATGTTTCCTGGTGCCGCGCGAACTGCCGCGTGCGAAACAACGTTCGCTCCTTCGTTTCGTCCAGCGACACTCCCTGGCGCAAGTGTGCGATGACTTCCTGGTAACCGACGGCCTGGCTGGCGGTCAGGCCGAGTTGGCCCCACCGTTCCAGCAGCCCGGCGACTTCGTCGACCAGTCCCGAGTCGAACATCGAACGGACACGGCTTTCGATTCGACGATGGAGTACGTCGCGACGGTGTCGCAGTGTAAAGACTTTGCACTGGTCCGGCGAGAGGGCGGTTTCGAACTGGTTTTGCAAATGGCTGATCGGCTGGCCGGTTGTCGAGTAGACTTCCAGTGCGCGGATGATCCGCCGCTTGTCGTTCGGATGGACCCACGATGCCGTGACGGGATCGACTTGCTCAAGTCGCTGGTAGAGGGGCTCCAGCCCGACCGATCGGAGTTCGCGCTCGATTTCGTCGCGAAACCGGGGATCGGCTGGCGGGCCGTCAAAGATTCCTCGCAGCAGTGCCTTGAGATAAAGGGCAGTGCCGCCGGCGAAGACAACTTGCCGTCGTCGTCCGCGGATTTCGCGAATTGTTTCAAGGGCCAGGTCTCGATACCGGGAGACCGAGAAATTCTCGATGGGATCGACGATATCAATCAGGTGATGAAGAACTTCGTCGCGTTGGGCGGGAGTGGGCTTGGCCGTGCCGACATCCATCCCGCGATAGACCGCCATCGAATCGAGCGAGATAATTTCCGCGTCGAGCAGGCGCGCGAGTTCGAGAGCGACCAGCGTCTTTCCACTGGCGGTCGCCCCGGTAACGTACCAGCATTCGGCCGCCAGTTCGACCGATTCTTCCCGTGAAGTCGCAGTCATGCGGTGTCGGTCGCTTCCGGTCAGCCCTTGCGGCGCTCGGTCAGGCGCGTCGCCTTGCCAACCCGATCGCGGAGAAAATTCAGCTTGGCGCGGCGGACGATCGTCGAGCGCTTGACGACTACCTTGGCGATGCGGGGCGAGTGGACAGGGAACTTCCGTTCGACGCCTTCGCCGGCGACGATCCGCCGCACGGTGAACATCTCGGTTGCGCCGCTGCCGTTCCGCCCGATGACGGTTCCGCTGAAAATCTGCGTACGCGACTTCTCGCCTTCGTGGATCAGGCAATGGACATCGACCGTGTCGCCAATTTCGAATTCAAGCGGCTCGTCGCGCAGCGAATTCTTGTTGACCAAATTCATGATTTGCTGGCTCATGGCGTGACCTGTGTTCCGATTCAAACCGGGTTTATCGTTGCAATAAATCGCTGCGTTCGTGCAGCAAATCGCTGCGCCGTTGTTCGGTTCGCAAGCGGGATTGTTCGTCCCGCCAGCGCTCGATTTCCGGATGGTTGCCACTGAGCAAGACATCCGGCACGGCCAGTCCGCGGTATTCGCGGGGCCGCGTGTATTGAGGGTACTCAAGGAGGCGATTGCCTCGCGAAAAGGAATCCTCAATGCTACTTTGTTCGTCTCCAAGCACGCCCGGCACCATGCGGACGAGCGTATCGACGAGGACCATCGCGGCGACTTCGCCACCGTTCAATATGTAATCGCCAACGGATACCTCCAGGGGCTGGAGAATATCGCTGACGCGTTCGTCAAAACCTTCATAGCGACCGCAGAGGAGCGTATAGCGCCGTCCGCGGGCGAGTTCTTCCACCAGTCGCTGATCGAGTCGCCGACCACCGGGCGTCAGCATCAAAACCTTTCCCGTCTCGTCGTCCATCCCGCGCACGGCCTCGACCGCGCGAACGACGGGATCGACCATAAGGATCATTCCCGGCCCTCCCCCGAAGGGGCGATCATCGACGCGATGATGCGGGCCGTCGGACCATTCGCGCAGATCATGCACGTGGACCGAAAGCAGCCCTTTGTCAATCGCCTTGCTGAGCAAACTTTGACTCAAGTATCCCGGAAACATCGCCGGGAACAAGGTCAAAATGTCCAGTCGCATTCCGTTTATTCTTCGCTCGTTTCCGAATCGCCACCTCCTGGAGCACTTGGGTCGGAGGTTACCTGGGCAT
>JBGTFW010000026.1:0-5229 GCA_041747075.1 Pirellulaceae bacterium | reverse complement strand
CGCCGACGCCTTTCGTATCGGCGCACAAATGCCGCCGCCCGGCCAGGCAATTGCGGCAATGTCCGCAGACCACGTGCCCCTCGCCGCTGACCACCTCACCGGGAAAGAAGTCCTTGACGTTCGCGCCCACGTCGACGATTTCCCCGACAAACTCATGGCCGACGACCATCGGCACGGGGATCGTCTTGCTCGCCCAGGCGTCCCACTTATAAATGTGCAAATCCGTACCGCAGATGCCGGTCCGGTCGACCCGAATCAGCACGTCGTTGATTCCGATCTCCGGCCGCGGCACGTCCTCAAGCAACAAACCCGGTTCCGACTTTTTCTTAACCAAAGCTTTCATTACGGACGATTCCTTCCACTGGCTTAGCAATTCTGAAATCCATCGCGCCGGTTATACTGCAAAAACGCGGCGAGTGTCACGTTGCGGATCGGAAAAAGTAAAGTGAAGAGAGGACAGAAATCCAGTGGGAAAGCGGACGTGACCGGACGTCGAGAAATTCTTTATACTTAAATCGCACGTGAATGCGTTTCCTGGACGAGATCAGACGAGACAAGGTGAAATACATGGCCGGCCAACTAATTCCGCCACCCGAAATGGATTTGACGACGGACCTGGATGTGTCGATGGAACGGCGTATCGCCAGGTGGTTTCACGTGATGTCTTTCGGCCGAAAAATGTTCGAAGCCGGAGCAAAAATGCGCGAAGGACCGGACGTGGATCTCCGCGACGTGTACCGCGAACAATATCAAACCTGGTTGGAAGAGCGCGACGAAGTCTTGCGGCGTATGTTTTCCAGCGTTCCCTCCGGAGGTCAGGTTGGACGTTGACCCGGTCGCACTGACGCTTGTTCGTGCCTGGGAAATCCTCGAGCCGTTGGAGATTCCCGTGGCGGTTATGGGAGGGATATCGCTGGCCGCCTGGAATCATCCTCGATTTACACAAGACGTCGATTTATTGCTGGCGTTGCCGGAAACGGAAAAGGAAATGGTCGTTGCGAAGTTCCTGGAGGGCGGTTTTTTTTTCAAAAAGGATGAAAAACAACGCTGGATTCCACTTGGTGGAATTGAACTATTGCAATTGTTTTACGAGCCGCCTGATACCTTCATGGATTTCCGGCTCGATTTGTTAGCCGCCAAATCGGACTACCACTTGGGAATTCTTCAGCGTCGCGTGCCGGTCAGGTTGCCGATCGTTGAACGCGAGATCGCCGTCGTCTCATGCGAGGACATGCTGATCCTGAAACTCCTGGCGGGCCGAATCATCGACCGCGCGGATGCCGCGACGTTGTTGCGAAAAAATCGAAAGCGGTTGGATGAAGAGTACCTGCTGAAGTGGATCAAGGCACACGGACTGCAAACTCAACTTGCGCAAATCTGGGACGAAGCGTTTCCCGGCGAACAACCGCCGGATGTAATGCAGGAGCAGACGCGCGAATAACAAGGACCTCAAATAACCAGGACAAATAACCAGGACCTCGAGAAAGTCGTGGACGCGGTGGATCCGCGGAATGATTGATTATCGGGAGGACCTGCAGGAAGCGGGGTTTCGGCGGGAGCCTCAACGTCCCGAATGCGGTTTCGTCCCGAATGAAAAAATAACGAGGCACTACAATGCATGATTACTGCAACAAGAAGCCCGCTCATGGGGTGTTGTTTGTCGATGGTCAGCCGACAGTGATTTTCGACACAATTTGTACCAAACACAAATCACCCTGGCTTGCAAACGAAACGGTTCACAAACAGCTTGTCGAAGTGTGGAAACGAGCCAGTTTCTGGCTCGTTGGACGATATGTCATCATGCCAGACCACATCCATTTGTTTGCCTGGGCAACGGAGCAGTCCATCGATTACGAGAACTGGGTCCGCTATTGGAAGTCGCAATTTACAAGAGCACACAAGATTCCCCCTCATCGTTGGCAAACCGATCATTGGGATACCCGAATGCGGACCGAATCCGGTTACGAGGAGAAATGGTATTATGTGAAGCAAAACCCCAAGCGTGCTGGACTCGTCGCGGACGAAAACGACTGGCCATTCCAGGGCGAGATTTTCGAATTGCGGTGGGAATAACGAAACGTCGGCAATGGCCAGGCGTCGGCAATAACGGGAGGTCGAGGCTCCTGCCGAGACCTGCCGAGGAGGGAATGGGTTTCGGTTCAACCTCCCGAAGGTTCCTGCCGAGAAGGGTTTCGGCGGGAGCCTCAACCTCCCGAATGGGATATAATCAAGCTCGACGACCTTCCCTGAAATTGCGATTCCCTTTTGGCGAGACGGCCGCGTGCCCAGTCCATTTCCCGGCATGGACGATCGTCGGCCAGGCGCGTCCCGGTGATGAATGACTCGGCGCAATCAATCGTCGTCGCGCGGGAACTGAGCCGCGAATTCGGTACGGGTGCGAGCCGCCTGACGGCGCTGAATAAAATCAGTTTTGAGATTGCCCGTGGAGACCGTGTCGCCCTCGTCGGCCGTTCCGGGTCGGGCAAGTCAACTCTTTTGAATTTGCTTTCAGGACTGGACCGTCCGACGGCGGGGCAACTGACGGTCTCGGGCGAGGATTTGATCCGCGCGGATCGCACGCGGATGGCCGGGTTTCGGCTGCGTCGGATCGGTGTCATTTTTCAGTCTTTTCAGTTGATCGACACGCTTACGGCGGTTCAAAACGTCGAACTGCCGCTGGTTCTCGCGGGTGTCCAGCGGCGAGCAACAACGGGTGGCCATCGCCCGCGCGATCATGAATCGACCGTCATTGCTGCTGGCCGACGAGCCGACCGGCAATCTCGACACGGCAACCGCCGAATCCGTCATGGATGTGCTCTTGCAAGTGGTTTCCGAAAACCAGACGACGCTCATGTTGATCACGCATGACCTGGAGGCGGCGAACCGATACACCGACGTTTCACGAAATGGATCATCAATTTGTCCTGCTCGAGGCAATTCAGCAATTGCTGGACGAAATGGACGCTACGGGACTGACCGCCGGGCAGAAACAACGCCTGCGGGATGCACTGCGCATCGAATGGAGCAACGTGGGAGAACCTCGCCAACTGGTCGCCGAACAGACGTTTGTGATTCGTGGCGTTGTTCGAGATGCGAATCGCAATCAAGGGGTGTCTGACTACGAACAGAGTTTCCTGACCGATGATTCTCCGGACATCTATATTCTGTATCCGATCAGTATGGAATTGTACCTCCGCAATGAATTGAAGGAAGGTTCATTTGCAGGAGGGTTGAGCAACAAAGCTCGAACTAACCGGATTCGAGAAGGTTTTCGCCTTCCTCCGGATTCCACGAATTCTCGGCCTGGCGACGCAATTCACCCTCATCACTTTCGAGGGTCCCCTCGGCGGCTGTTACCGGTTCCTCCCGGATCGAGGGTGTGCCCGGCTCATCGGTTCTTCCGTCGCCTTGCTCGTCGGTCGCGGGAATGTCTTCGGTAGCGGCACCCGGCGCGGGAACTCCCTGGGGAAAGACAACTTTTTGAAGTCCATCGGGCAAACTGATTCGATGATCCTGCAACGCGCGCTTGACCACCCGCATGAGTGACGAGCGAACGGTCTGCCAGTCCTTTTCGCGACTGTTCACCCAAAAGTAAACGCGCAGCACCAGATTATTAGCGCCCAGCGACCAGAGCAACACGCGTGGTCGCGGCTCGGCGATGACGCCCGGATGTTCCTCAATCGCCGCGATCACAATTTCCTGGGCGCGGGTGACGGAATCGGCGTACCCGATCTCGACATCAAATTCGATCCGCCGGTTCGGGTTGGCGGTGTAGTTGATAATCGTTTCCTTGTAAATAACCGCGTTGGGAATCAGCACGTGATTGCCGTCGCGCGTCAGCAACGTCGTCCCGCGAGTCGTCACTTGCTGGACGAAGCCCTCGTGACCGGCGACTTCGATGAAGTCATCCATGCGGAAGGGGTTCTGTGCGCTGATGAGAATGCTTGCGAGAAAGTTCTCGGCGATGTCGCGAAATGCAATCCCCACGATGAGGCCCGCGACACCCGTTCCACCGAGCACCGTGAGCGCCAGTTGCGTCAGTCCGGAAACCCGCAAGATCACGTAGATTCCAAAAATCAGCACGGGAATCGCGATGAGATTCGCGACAACGTTGCGGAGCAGCCGGTTCGGCATCCGCGAGCGCAAGCTGTGCCGCGCAACGAATCTCGCAACCCCCGCGAGCGCCAGCGTCACAAGAAAGACGAGGAAGCCAAAGACGACGAACGGAAGCGACTGGATCGACGCGCGGCGAAACTGGTTGAGTTCACCAAATGCCGGGGACAAATCCCACAGACTGCGGGGGCGTACTTTCATCAAGTTGACGACTGCCGTTACATCCTGTGTGTTTCCGGCAAGCGTTTCCGCCCAGTCGCTGTATTGCTGTGACTCGGCGGTTCCTTCCAGCCGAACGACCCCGTTGTCGACATTGACCACCGCATCCTCAAACCAGCCCGTTGAATCAAGGATACTTTCGAGACGCCGCGCGATTTCCTGGTCTTCGGCGGCGGGATTTATGTCCAGTTTTGTCGGTGCCTTAGGCTCTCCGGTTGCCACCGGCGGGGACTTCTCAGGCTCTTCCTGAATCGCCAGCACCGACGTCGCGGTAAAAGTCACGGCAAAAAATACAAGAATCAGCCGCACGATAGTTCCCGCAAAAAGTCCCGATCGACCTGAATGCGACACGCCACTCACTCGCCAGAGGCCGGACCCGGCGGCAACTCGAAGGCACGAATTTGGTTGAAAGCGAACGAAAGCGCCTGGCCCTCCCTCGAAACGGTCACCCGGTCGCCATCGAGCGATTGAAGTGTAAACCCGCTCGCCCCATTCAATATAAATTGCTGGCCGTCGCGAAGCCGCAACAACCCTGTTCCGACTGCCTTTTGCGGCGCGGGTGCCAGCCAGACGTTTTGCAGCGCGACGAGCGAAAGCCCTCCTTCCTCACCAGGCTCGGTTCCCAAATCGCCCGGTTGAGCGTCGGAGACCTCCGCTTTGCTTTCACCAGCAGCCATCGATTGGCGCAACGTCTTCCCGTTCGTCATGCCGGCGTCCAGAGTCCCCTTCTCCCAGTCGATCGAGCCGTTCAGGGCGACCCGATGCAATTCCCGCGAGACGACGATCTGCCCGTGCTCAAAATCATCGGCAATCGGATACCGGGCGGGGACTTCGGAACTCCATACTCCCGCGACATCCGATGGGTCCAACTTCAGTTCCGTGTTGGCGAGCGCCGCA
>JBGTFW010000025.1:0-8731 GCA_041747075.1 Pirellulaceae bacterium | reverse complement strand
CAACCCAAATGGGGCTGGCGGACTGAGTTCGTCCTTATCGACGACGACCACCTCACGATCACGGCGTACAACATTCTGCCGACGGGCGAAGAAGGCAAGGCTGTCGAAACGAAGTACCAGCGCATGAAGTAGCCGGCGGTTTGTCGCACCCTCGTTGGAAGGCATAGGGGTCAGTTGCACTGATGAAAGTCAACTGGCGTCGGGCGTGATGACGCCCTAAAAACCTGGTTAATGTGTAACCGTTGTGGCTTCGGCCATGCCATTGGAAAGTTCGCGATCTTGAATCCCAGGCGGGTCGTGAAAAAATTGAGGGACCGATCCTGGTCCTTGACCGGGGCAACGTTGATTCCGTTCATGCTCGAGCAGCCATTTCTTGCGCCATACTCCGCCGCCGTAGCCGCAGACTGCGCCGTTCTCGCGGATGACGCGATGACAGGGGATGACGATGGCGATACGGTTCTGGCCGTTGGCGCGGCCGACGGCGCGCTGCCCGCCGGGGCGGTCCTCGGTCGGCTGACATACCTTGCACGGCCGGTATCCGGCGTGGAGCGCACTCGCCGGTGAAGCAAAAAACTCGACGTTTTCCCGCTTCGGTTTGCGGGCTGTGCAGGTCGGCCGGCAGAAGACGCCGGTCGTGCGGACTCCCACGATAAAGACGCCTTCGTATTCGGAATCGCGATCGAGAAGCGCCCGGTACATGACGTCTTCCGAGGGCAATGCCTTGATCCGATTCAGTTCATGGATGTTGTTCATATCCTTATCGTAAGGCAACGCGATACCATCACCACCGAAAAATGAGCGCACAATTCAAATTCTCGAGGGGCGAACTGCCGGTTCGCCTGAAATTTCTTCCCGCAGGACGAACTGCCAGTTCGTCGCCCGTTGGATGGCGAAGCTTGTGATTCCTCTTGCGAACGGCGCCAAAAGGCGTCGTTGCAGGATATTCATCATAATGCATCTCACAGGCCACAACCTGGCGGCATGTGTATTCCCCCGGGGCGGGGACTGGCAAATCGCAGCGAAACCGCGCTCGAGCCGCCGAGCGCGCGTCGTGGCCGTTAAAAAAACGATCTTTCCCTGGCGGGATCCCATTGGTTAAAATAGTCATCAGTTTCCACGCCAGGGGATTGGCAGGATTGCGGACTACACATACATGAATACAACGACAAACCTGACCGGCGCCGAATTTGACTCGATGGTCGAGCGCGGGGCGTTTGACGGAATGGGGCCAAGAAAAATTGAATTGATCCGGGGAGAATTGCGTTTCATGAATCCCGCCGGCCCTGTCCACGACGACTATATTGATTATTTGACACGTTGGTCCACGGAACAGGCTTCGGCGAGCGACGCCACGATTCGCGTGCAATGCGGTTTTGTCTGCGACGATAATCGACCGGAGCCCGACGTGCTCTGGCTGAAACCGAAACGCTATGGTCGAACTCGTCCAACCGCGGCCGATGTGTTGTTGCTGATCGAGGTCGCCGACAGTTCCCTGGCCGCCGACCTGCGGGAGAAAGCTGATATTTATGCGGAAAGCGGAGTTGCGGAGTATTGGGTTGTCGACGTACCGGCATCGCGAATTCACGTGATGAGCGATAGCGACGGCAAGAGTTACCGCAAGATTGAAGTGGTCGTCCCGCCCAATCAGCCGTCGCCCAAATGCCGACCCTCGACAAAACTCAATACCAGCGAGCTGTTCGCGGTCACTTGAGTAAACGGCTTATTGACAGGAACCCGATGAGCACGACGTTTCCCGGTCGACGCGCGGACCCGATGCGTCCGGCTAAGCTGCGAATCGGAGATGACTGGAACGCGATCCGCATTATTGCGCTTTCCCAGGCAAGTCCGCTGTCGCCCGTCGGGGGTGGCGGAAGTGCCTCCGATCGGCGGTGCCAGTTTCCGGTGTCTCGTGCAGTGGCTCGTACCAACCGCGGCCGACAGGGTAGCCGGTGACTGGCATTCAATGCCGCGCTTGATTAAGTGCAACACGCCGACGGCGCACCCCGGCGATACGACCCGCTTTTCAGTCACATCCAGAACGAATTTCAAACGCCAAGGCTTGCAACGGGCATCGTTATGGACGAATCCTGGTCGCAGTGACTAATATGGTTGCTGGCTGTGTCACCAGGTTGCGTTTTTTGGCAAGGGTTTGAAATGACGGAATTGCTTGTGGAACCGGCGAATTTGCTGCGCGAGAGGATTCGATCCGGCAATGCGCTGGTGGGAGTCGTCGGGCTGGGTTATGTCGGCCTGCCGCTGATCGACGCCTTTGTCTCGCGGGGATTTTCCGCGCTGGGGTTTGACGTCGATTCGAAAAAGGTCGAGTCGCTCAATAATGGCTCCAGCTACATCGCCCACATCAACAGTTCGAGAATCGCCGCGTGGCGACAGGACGATCGATTCGAGGCGACGACGGACCTCTCGCGGCTCGGCGAGCCGGACGCGATTCTCATTTGTGTGCCGACTCCCTTGAGCGAGAGTCGAGACCCGGACCTTCAGTTTGTCATCGACTCGACGGAGGCCATTTCCCGGCAACTGCGTGCGGGGCAACTGGTGGTCCTTGAAAGTACGACGTGGCCCGGAACGACGCGCGAAGTCATGTTGCCGATCCTTGAGTCAACGGGCCTCGTGGCTGGCAAGGATTTTTTTCTTGCCTACAGCCCGGAACGGGAAGACCCCGGCAACGCGACGTTTGGCGCGAGCACGATTCCAAAGGTCGTCGGCGGCTATTGCCCCGACAGTCTGGACCTCGCGGTCGAACTTTATGGCCATGCGATTGAATCGACGATTCCCGTTTCCAGTTGCGAAGTGGCGGAGGCCTGCAAGATTCTCGAGAATACCTATCGCAGTATTAACATCGCGATGGTCAACGAACTGAAAGTGCTTTTTCACAAGATTGGCATCGACATTTGGGAAGTGATCGAGGCCGCCAAGACAAAGCCGTTTGGTTTCCAGGCGTTCTATCCTGGGCCGGGCCTCGGCGGCCACTGCATTCCCATTGACCCGTTTTATCTCACCTGGGTGGCGCGAAAGCACGAGATGCCGACACGCTTTATCGAGCTGGCGGGTGAAATCAACACCAGTATGCCGCATTATGTGATTCAGCGAGTCACCGAAGCGCTCAACCACGCCGGGAAACCGGTGAGCGGCAGCCGGATCGGAATCCTTGGTGTCGCCTACAAGAAAGACATCGACGATTGGCGCGAAAGTCCGGCGTTCAAGCTGATGGAGTTGCTTGCCGTACGCGGTGCAAGACTGAGTTATTGCGACCCGCACATTCCGCGGCTGCCGGGCAAGCGGGATTTCGGGATGGAGTCCCGCGCCAGTGAGGAGCTGACGAGCGAATACCTGGAATCGCTCGATTGTGCCTTGATTGCGACGGACCACACGGCGTTTGACTGGGATTTGGTCGTGCGGCACGCTGCGCTGGTCGTCGACACCCGAAATGCCACCAAAAACGTGGTGGAAGGACGCGAAAGAATCTGGAAATCGTGATCCGCGGGCGAGGGCCTGGAAACAAACGGCTGTTTTTGGTAGGCTAAGGTGCCCGTTCCGGACCCAAATTGCCCCTGCCAAGGCCCCTTCTCCCCGGTTCGGTTTTCGTACTTCCCCGCTCGCAAGGGAATCCTCCCGCTCACGCGCCGGAGTTCATATATATGTCAAGTATTTCATTCGACAAGCCCGAATCCCTCACGCGCCGCGGACCCGCGGTGTGGAGCATCGGGATTCCGTATGCCCTGATCATCGCGGCGCAAATTCCGCTTTTGCTCATCTATTTTTCCGATTTGTGGCAGCGGCCCCATTACCAGTTCTTTCCCTTCGCATTGCTTGTGACCGGCCTGTTTGCGTGGTATCGATGGCCGAAAAAGGAAGAGGAGCCGTTCTTCGCAAGCCGGTTCAGTTCAATCACGTTCTGGATTGGCATTGCCATGGCGTTGCTGGGAACACTTTTTGTGACGGCGTGGTTCGCGGCGGCCAGTTTTGTCTTCCTTGTGACGAGTCTGCTCGCGCGTACGAAGGACGGGGAGTTCCCGGATCGTTCCCTCCTCGGGGTGGTATTGCCGCTGCTCGTGATCCTTGCATTGCCCGCCAACCTGGATTTCCGCCTGATCACCTGGCTGCAACTGATCAGTTCGCAATTGAGCAGTCTCTACCTCGACCTTTTCGGATATCTCCATTACTCGCCCGGAACGACGCTCACTTTTCCGGGTGGTGAAGTCTACGAAATTGAACGGGCGTGCAGTGGTGTCCAGTCGTTTTTCACGTTGCTCTTTTGCGCTTCGGTCATCATCGTGGTGCTTCGTCGCGGATGGTTTCGCGGGACGTTTCTCATGGTATCCGCGGTCTTCTGGGCCGTCCTCATGAACAGCGTGCGGATCGTCACGATCCCGATCGCGAATATCACCTTTGGACTCGATCTCAAGGACGGGTTGCGACACGAGTTGCTCGGCTACGGCGTGATGCTCGTTGCCGTGCTCATGCTGTTGAGCACCGATCAGTTGATCGAGTACCTTATTGGCGGTCGCAACGCCGGTTCGGGAGCCGGGCGGCGAAGACCGTGGCCTTCCCGGCGAGTCGCCGGCGACTCAGATATGGGGCGGACCCCCGTCGGTTCGGTCTTCCGCAAATTCCTCATTGTCGCGGCGGTGATTGCCGCGGGGTTGGGTGTTTTTCAGATTGCCGACGTCGTTCGTTCGCTCAACAATCCCGAATTGCGCGTTCGCTTTTTTGACACCAATCCGATTATCGACGTCGACGAGACGATTCTTCCGGAAACGATGACGGCCACGTCCGGTGACCAGAATTACCGATGGAGGTTGCGCGAGCACGAACGAGACGACCGAAAACGGGGCAGCGACCTTGGCCAGCGCAGTGACTCGTGGTCGTATCTCTCGGCCAGCGGAATGTTCACCGTTGTTTCACTCGACCAGCCCTTTCCTGGATGGCACGAGCTGACGACCTGTTACCAGAACGTCGGGTGGAAACTGACGTCACTTCGCCGCAAGCTCACCGAATCGCTGACTACCGATTCCGGCGAGACGATCGACTGGACCTACATCGAGGTGGAACTGGAGAACCCGGCAACCTTGCAGCGGGGATTTCTGCTCTTTTGTTTCTGCGACGGAAACGGCGAACCCTTCGAAGCCCCGCTCGAATGGGACGGATTGCGGTCGTTTTACGAGCGTGTCAAGAACCGCCTTTCGTACCGGATTCGCGAGAACCTGTTTCGCGGCCAGTCCTACCAGATTCAGGTCTTCAGCGCGTTTACAAACGACGTTTCCGACGAGCAAAAGGAAGAATTGCGAAACCAGTTTTTTGAAGCGCGGAAGCTGATTCGCAAGGGATTGCTCAAGTACCGCGACGCCAATCCCGTCGACGTGACAACGGATGAGACCAGTCCGGACAGGAACGACCCGGACACCGCGTCGCGGGTGAGGGGGGCAATGGAACCAGAAAGGGTCGCCGGTTAGGTGCCTCGGAAACTCCGAATGTCCTCAAGTTCCTCCGATGCGACGGCCAGCGTTTCCGAATCCCGTTCCGGAAATTCGAGTGCCACGACTTCAATCCTCGTTCCGTCGCTGATTCTGATTGGATCGCAAATTCCCCTTTCACTGATCTGGTTTTGGCAGGTTGCCGGTTCGCGCGAACACTATTTTCTTTTTCCGCTTGCTTTTCTCGCCGTCGCAATCCTGCTCGGAATTCGCTGGCCGCGAGGCCAGACTCAGCCCTTCTTTCGCAGCCGTCTGGCAATCTTCCTGCTCGTCGTCGGCGTGATCACCGCGGTTTGCGGAACGTTATGGTTGTCGCCATGGTTTGGCCTTGCCAGTTGCGTGGCGTTTACCGGCAGCTTGCTCGCGCGGACCAATGACCACGGGCAATTCGGAACGCTGATTTCCATTCTCGCGCCGCTGCTCGTCCTCGTTCCCCCCCCGACCGGAATCGATTTCGACACGGTGCAGGGAGACGTCCAGTTGATGTCGTGGGTCAACACGTCCGCAACGGCTGTTGCGCAGGATATTTTTGATGTTCTCAACTTGCCGTACCTCGAATGGGACGTCGTCAACGTCGTCTATGGTTCCAATATGCAAGTCGAACACGGCTACCTCGACTCGATCGACTCCGGCGCGGGAGGATTTTCGGTGTTTTCGCTGCTGGTTTTCGTCGCCATTTACGTTGCGATTCGGAGAAGGCCCGTTTTTCGCGGAATCGTCTTGCTGGTTGCCTGCGTCTTCTGGGCGATTGCCGGCGAATCGCTTGAGCTGATGATTCGCGCCGTCAGTTCAGCTTCCTTCGGGCTGGAAGGGCTCTCCGGCCCGGCACCGTTGTGGATTCGGCTGGTCACGTTTCTGTTCGCTTTCGTGATGACGATCATGACGGACCACTTTCTCAGCTTTCTTTTTGGCCATGTTGATTCCACGGCCATCGACGAGGACGCGAAGTTTCAATACTGGCTTTGCAGGTACTGGAACCGCTACATCGCCGGCCACGAGTCCGAGGTCTTCGATCAACACGTCAAGCACGAAGTTGCCTGGTCACGGTGGCGCAACGCCCGGACTTCGCGAACCCTTTCGACCGCCCTGTGGGTGGCCGCCATCGGTTGCGCGGTGATGGCGGCCTTTCAAATCATTGGCATGGGTCGAGCCAGCGCGCGCGTCGAGGGTTACGCACTGGAAAAGGGCAACGGCGACTGGATTCAACTCGCGGGTTCGGCGCTGCCTGAAAGCCTTGCCGATTGTTCACTCGTCAATGTTGAAACAGTCGTGCCGGAAAAAAAGACCGCCTTCCGCGTCTATGAGACGATCTGGACGTACGCGGACCCCGACCACGCGGATGTCAACTATTCCGTGAACGTCAGCCAGGCATGGCCCGGTTGGCATGACGCCGTTGCCGATCAGGTTCGCGATCAGTGGACTCCCGACGCGTCGGAACTGGCCCATCCGCGAGTCGGTCTGGATGGGATTCCCGATGTGCCGGTTTATGAGGCGGATTTTCACAACACGCTGGCCGAGTTCAATTACCTGGTTTATTGCGAGCTGGACGGGTTCGGTGAGCCTTTCGAGGCACCGTTGACCTGGCGGAACCCCGTGAATTTCTGGCAACGCGCCGTGCATCGAGTCCGCAACCCGCTTCGTCCGAGACTCTTTCGCCCCGAGTCGATCGTCGTGCAGGTCAGTGTCCTGACGATCGGGCAGGTATCCGACGAGGTGCGCGAGCGAGCGCGACGGGTGCTCGCTGAAGCTGCCGCCGCGATTCGCGCCGCGATTGTCGCCAACGAACTCCCGGTCGCCGGGTCCGGCGGATCATGATCCGGCGACGCTCGTTCGCCCGCGCGGGCGTGCTCGGGAACCCGTCGGACGGATACGGCGGCAAGACGATCTCACTCGCCTTTTCCGAATTCAGTTGCACGGCCGAAATCCGCGCGGCCCGCAAGTTGACGATTCGCCCCGCGCCTGACGAGCGCAACGAATTTGAGTCACTCGATGATTTCGTTCAGGGGATTGAGCGACTCGGACTTTACGGGGGCATCCGGTTACTGAAAGCGACGCTCAAGCGATTCCACGAATACTGCCGCGAACGACATCCACTTCGACAGGAAAACTTTTCCATTCACTACCAGACGGATATTCCACGCGGCGTCGGACTCGCCGGATCGAGCGCGATCGTGACCGCGGCACTGAAGGCGCTCGTTGACTGGTTTGACCTGGAGATTCCGCCCGCCACGCTCGCATCATTGGCTCTTGGCGTCGAGCGCGACGTGCTTGGCATCCCCGCGGGCCTGCAGGACCGGGTCATCCAGATGCTCGGCGGTGTCGTTTATATGGACTTTTCACCGGAGATCATTCGGGGTGAAGCGGGACTCGTCGAGGGACGATACGAGTGCCTCCCCTCCACGTCGCCGGTGAACCTGTACGTCGCTTTCAACACGGCAGCCGGCCAACCGACGGAAGTCCCTCATCACGATCTGGCGGAACGGTTTCGCTTGGGTGATCGCGTCGTCGTCGAGGCGATGCGACAACTCGGCGAACTGGCGGAGACGGGCCGAAGCGCCTGGCTGGCCGGCGACGGACCGGCGCTTTCCAGAATGATGGACGCGAATTTCGAGTTGCGAAAAAGCTGCTGCCAGATCGCGTCTGCTCAATTGCGAATGGTTGAAACGGCGCGTGCCGAGGGCGCCTCGGCCAAGTTCTGCGGTTCCGGCGGTGCCATCATCGGTTCCTTCGATGACGATGACCAATACGAAAGACTGGCCGCCGCCCTCGCGGCGATCAGTTGTCATGTTTTTCGGCCAACTATTGCCGCCGCAATCGGTTGACAGTCGGCTCGTCGTCGAACCGCACCGTCAGTTCCATGACTGCCAACCGACCGGCTTGCCCGGATCGTGGCGGCCAATGCACTGTGAAGATCAAAAACCGCTTTCGGGGGTAATTTGCGAGCCGGAGCCCAAGATGCGGAATGCGGAAAAGGACTACGGACTTCCAAAAGGATCGCTATCTAGTGACTGTGACACGTTTGTGCCGAAGCGCAAGCAAGCACACGTTGGGACGGATAAACACTGGCTTGGGCCAAGTCGGTAACAAGGAAGAACAAGGAAGAACAAGGACAGGCAATGCGGGGATTCGCGCGGGGGCGGGATGAGGGTAGATTTCAGTGAAGCGCCATGCGTCAGCGGCAGGTCATCCCCGCGAAGGCGGAGGCCCAGGAAAGACCGCGCTCAAACGCCTGGATTCCC
>JBGTFW010000024.1:0-8765 GCA_041747075.1 Pirellulaceae bacterium | reverse complement strand
TCGCCACGCTTCCGTGCGGTCATCCGGGTTGCCCGTTAACGCCGTTAGCGCGTTAGCGCCCCTGGCGCGCGTCGCCGATGAGGCCCTCGCCGATCGGACGGACGCTGGTGTCGTTAAGACCCTCGACCGGTTCCAGCGTTTTGCGCAATTCAAGAATCTGCTGGTAGCAGGTCCGGATCGTCTGTTCCGACTCTCCAAGGCGCGATTCGAGTTGCTGGCGATGCTGGTCAAGGATCGCCAGCTCCTGTTGACGCATGCCGAGGTCGGACTGCAATTTGGCAAGCAAGTCCGTGCGATGACTGATTTGTGTCGTTGTGTCGGCAATGATCGCGTCGGAAACAACGATATCGGCCTTCATGTCCCCGATCGCTTCGCGAAGCCGTTGCGACAGTCGCCCAAGTTCCTCGAGGACGTACGGATAGTCGCGAAGTGGACGCCGGTAATAGTCGACAATCGCATCGGCGGGAAAATTCACGCCGGTCAAGGGATACTCTTTCGTCAGCAGTATCTCCTGGTCCTTGCGAATCGTGACGTCCGAGCCGTGATGCAGACCGGGGTCGTTCGCCAGCCCTCCGGGACCCAGTCGTCCCTCGGAGGGGTTGGCCGTTCCGTCGACCGCGATTGGCTCGCTGTCGCTCGTGAACTTGAGCAACACATCGCGATCAATGTCGTCGGGATCGAACAGGTCGTTAATGCGATCGGGCTGTTGGTCGATCCATCTCTGAATCACGTTCATCGAGAGGCCGTCGAAGGCGTACTGGTCGAGGAGTGCTTCGTATTCCTTGCTTGCCGGGTCCATTCCCAACATTTCGGCGGGCAAGTACCGGTCGCGCAAGGCGTTGCGATAGGCAGTGATATCGCGTTCTTCGATATCCATGCCGAGGTCCTCCAGAAACACAGACCGCGAGTCGCGAGGCATCGTCTCGTGGAGGCTCCACGTGGTCGTGGGAGTCGCGACCTCACTGGCCGACTGGCTGGTCACGAACAGCGGTTTGAGTGTGGCCATGTTCGCGGCCACGTCGACCGACTGAACCTGAAAGGTTCCCACGTAGCGGACGGGCAGCGCCATTTCCTTCCCGCCAACGTCGATTCCCTGCTCGGCAAACACATAAACGTGCATGTCCTGTCGAATCTGGGAGGCAAGCGAAACACCGCTCGAGTCGGGTGGAAAGGTCAGTGTTATCAATTGACCGTTAACAGCCGGTTCTCCGCCCGACCAGATTCGTCCCTGGTCGATCTTTAACAGGTTCAATTCGCCGTTGGTACCGAGAACGGATTCTTCGCCGTAGGCTAGCGCATCCGGGGGTCCGTAAAGAACTTCGTCCGCCGCTTCGATCGCTTTTTCGGCGAGAATTTCGTTTTGTTCGGAACGATGAATCCAGGCACCACGGGCCTTGTACAGTTTGCTCGCGTGGTAGACGCCAAAAATCGCCGTAATAAAAATCAGGCTCAGCAAGACCATGGGCACCCAGTTCCACGTTCCGGCGGACTTGATCAAGCCGATAACCAGCGCGATCAACAAGACGCCGACGATGATCCATGGAATCATGGTGCTAAACCCGCCCTGACTCGAATTGAAAAGGGACCGACCCGGAAATCGTATCGTCGTCCCGTCCGCCGAACATGCAAACGATTCCGGCAACTTCCCGAGGGACCCGGACTCTATGGATGATAAATTGGGCTATGTGGGGTGTCAAGTTTTCGCGAGTTTTCAGGCCATTTTGCTCGAAGTGCCGGGAGGGTGACTCGAACCGGTTCATTTGGCGTAAATCATCGACGGTTTTCCCTTGTCGTCGCGCCGGGCCGAGACAATGCAAGCCCGAAGCGCAAGCGAGTGAACGACTTACGGTTGACAATTCCCTCGCGGTATTGCCGCTGCAACAGAATCCTTCAAGTATATCCGGCAGAATCCCGAAAACCAGTAAAGTCTGGCCGTGCCAGGCATCCCGACGACCCAATCGACACTGCCCGCATTTTCGGTGTCCTTTGACAGGAGGTCGCACCGTTCAACGCGCCGCGCACGACAAACGGACATCCCGCTAACTGAATACCCGCCGCAGGGAACGTCCGCTCGGTAGCGGGGCGAGTCCATGGAGTGGACTGTGAACAATCGACCCAAACCCGTAACAACCGCGCGCCGGGAGAAGCCGTCGCACACCCCCTCACCCCAACCCTCTCCCCCCCAAGGCCGGGGGAGAGGGAGCAGGATTTGCGCACTCGCGGTTTCCCCAAGTCGTTGGAGAGGGAGCAGGATTTGGGCACGCGCGGTTTCCCCAAGCCGGGCGCGGCACAGCGCCAAGTGGCTGTCGTTGGCACTCAGTGCTGTTGCGTTGCTGATGATTGTCGGCGTGGCGGGATGCCACCGCGGTTACTATCGTCGCCAGGCGGATGCCGAAGCCCGCTTGCTGATCCGCGAAAAACTCTCCGATCCGCGATGGAATCAACTTGATCCGTCGATATCGGTTTCGCCCGAGTCGCGGATGCACGATCCCTTTTCGGCCGACCACCCTCCCGTGCCTCCCGACGACCCGGCCAGCCACAAGCTGATGCACTGCGTCGACGGCAAGGAGGGCTATCCGCATTGGCATGCCAACGGCGACACCGGATACATATCGAGTCCGGACTGGAGAAGCTATCTCCCGCTGAACGCGGAGGGGGTTCTCGACCTTGACGTTGACGGGGCGGTTCGACTTTCACAGCTTCATTCGACCACCTGGCAAGAGCAGCGGGAAACCCTCTATCTTTCGGCGCTCGACGTCAGTCTGGAACGGTTTGGTTTTGATACCCAGGCCTTTTTCGGATTCAACTCCTTTTTTCGAACACAGGGTCGTCTGGCTCCGGGCGGCTCGCAATCGTCGATTGAAATCACACCGGGACCCAACCGCACGCAGTTGACTCGCCTCACGACAACCGGGGCGAATCTGGCGGTGGGAATCGCCAACACCATTATCTGGAACTTTTCCGGACCCAATACCCAGACGGCTTCGACGCTCATCGATTTTTCGCTGGTCCAGCCGTTGCTTTTCCGTGCGGGCCGCGACCGGATTCTCGAATCACTGACGCTGGCCGAACGGACGCTGCTCGCCAACGTGCGGCAGATCGAAAGATTTCGCCGCGGATTTTTTCTCAGCATCGTGACGGGGCGCAGTCCGGGCGCGGGACCCAATCTCGGCGGCAACTTCCTCGCGGAACCGGCGGGCGCGAATTTCAACGCCGGGGGATATCTGGGACTGTTGCTCAGCCAGCAACAGATTCGCATTGCGGAATTCAACGTTCAATCGTTGCAAAACGTGCTCGACCAGTTTCGCGCGTTTTTCGTGGAGGAACGAATCGACTTGTTGCAGGTGCGGCAGGCCGAAAACACCCTCTACGACGCCCAGGCGAGCCTCCTTGGCGCGAAGGTCGACTATGAGGACTCGCTCGACCAGTTCAAGCGCGATCTGGGACTGCCGCCTGACGTTCCGGTCCGGATTACCGATCCGCTGCTTTCGAGTTTCGAACTCATCGACGATCAGCTCCTCGCGCGGCAACTCGAAATCGCCGCCCTGCGTGAGGAAATTGGTGAACAACTGGAATTGATCAATCCGTATTCAATCATCGGCGAGGAGCTGGAGGCCGTCGAGTGGAGCGATGAACTGCGCCAGCGACTGGAGAATCTCAGGCCCTGGATTGAGCGATTTTCACCGCTTATCGCGGACATGGAGGAGGCCGACGTTGCGTTGCTGCGCGATGATTTCGCGAAACTGCTGCGAATGCGTCGAGAGCGACTGAAAAAGCTCGCCAGCCTGCAGGCCGCCATTGAAGCCAGCGATATTCAATACGACATCGAGCCGTCAATACTTCGCGAATCGGAAGTTGAATCGTCCGAGCGTCTGAATAACGAACTGACGGACCTGCTGGGTCGTTTTGCCGACGTCAAGCGATCCATTGCCCTCATCGAGGATAGTATTGAACGAATCATTGTGGACGGGCCGGGACTCACCGCGGATGAGTTGCGTGAACGACTGAACGATGAAATCCTTCTCGAAGCCCCCGAAATCCTCACGCGAATTGCCAACGTCGCGATTGAGCTGACACTCCTCCAGGCGCGCGCGCGGGTCGATTCGATCACCTTGCCGGACATCGACCTGAATGCCGAGGCGGCGTTGGCGATCGCCCTTCAGTTCCGCCGCGACCTGATGAACGCCCGCGCTTCACTCGTCGATCGCTGGCGCCGCATCGAGTTTGTGGCCGACGACCTGGAAAGCACGCTCGACGTCATCTTTGAAGGCTCGGTTGGTTCGGTTGGCGACAACCCCTTTCGTATCCGCGGTGAAAACAACCGGTTTGGAATGGGATTGCGCTTTGACGCACCCATCACCCGGTTGAGCGAACGCAATGCCTACCGCCAGGCGCTGATTGAATACCAGCAGGCGCGACGGAGTTACTACAATTTTGAGGACGCCGTCAACCAGAACCTGCGGCGAACGATCCGCACAATTGAACAGAACAAGGTTCTCTTTGAACTGAATCGCCGCAGCATTCGCACGGCGATCCAGCAGGTGGAACTTGCCCAGCTGAGCTTGATCGAGCCGGTGGAACCCGGCTTCGGCGGTGGAGGCGGAGGCGGCGGACTTGGCCCGACGGCGGCCAATGACCTGACACGCGCCCTTGACGCCCTGCAACGCGCTCAAACGGACTTTGTCACCATCTGGGTTCGCTATGAAGTATTGCGGCGAGGTCTCGATTTTGACCTCGGGACGATGCAACTGACTCCTGACGGGGTGTGGCTCGATCCGGGTACCATCAATGTCACATACGCCTGGCGGGCGGCGGCCGCCGTCGGCATTTTACCCGAAGAAATCTGTTTGCCGCCGGACATCGGCACAAGGATCGACCTTGACCAGTACGGCGCTGCGCCCGATCAGGAGACGACCGACACGGGCGTTGCGCCGTTCGACGACGAAACGGGGCGCGGCGACGAGAAAGAACTGGAACCCCAAATCGACGAGCCACGCGAAGTTCCCGCAATCCCCCCGTCGCTGGACGACATCCCGCCCCCCCCGCCTCCGGCGAACGACGACATCGGCGACGCAGGAAAGTTGAGAGTTGAGTGGAGTTGGTGCTCGGATGCTCCCGGTCCCACCCCGGGCTGATGGATAATCCGTCGACTGGTTCTCCGCGGTGGGCCGGCCGAGGGACTCGACATTTCAAAACGCGACCGGCTCCGGTTGACAGGCGGGCAAAAAGCGGTACGCTGGGACGTTTCCTGAACTCCGCAATGGCGGTTCAAGTTGCGCGACTTTTCCTGATTCCTCGACACCGGTATGCCCACGATCAACCAACTGGTTCGCAAGAACCGAAAGCAAAAACGCAAGTTTACCAAGGCACCGGTCCTGGAAAAGTGCCCGCAGAAGCAGGGCGTTTGCCTTCAGGTCCGCACGATGACCCCCAAGAAACCCAATTCGGCGCTGCGCAAGATCACGCGCGTCCGCCTGAGCAACGGCAAGGAGGTCACGGTCTACATTCCTGGCGAGGGTCACAACCTGCAGGAACACTCGATCGTTCTCGTTCGTGGCGGGCGAGTCCGCGACTTGCCGGGCGTCCGGTATCAGGTCGTCCGCGGCGCGCAGGATACGCTCGGCGTCGAGAATCGCAAGCAGTCGCGCAGCCGCTACGGCAAGAAAAAATCCTGATCCTTTCCCGCTGAATCAATTCCCTTTCGACATTCGCATCCGCACCTAAAATGGGTAACATCACCGCCAGCCGAACCCAGCTCAAGGGGGACCCGGTCCACGATTCCATGCTTGCCAGCAAGTTCATCAACTGCATGATGTGGGACGGCAAGAAGACCACGGCGCAGCGCGTCTTTTACGATGCCCTCGCCGAGATCAAGAAACGACTCCCCGATCAGGAAGCGATCCACGTCTTTACCGAGGCGATCGAGAACGTCAAACCGCACATCGAAGTCCGTTCCAAACGGGTCGGCGGTGCCTCTTATCAGGTCCCCATGCAGGTCAGCCGCCAGCGACAGCAATCGCTGGCCTTTCGCTGGATACTCAACGCTGTTCGCGACAAGAAGGGCCGGCCAACCCATTTGAAACTGGCGGACGAACTGGTCGCCGCCTTTGGAAAAGAAGGGGCCGCCATGACTAAAAGGGAAAATACTCACCGCATGGCCGACGCCAACAAGGCGTTTGCCCATTTCGCCTGGTAAAACCCCGTGAACCAATCCGGCCGCGCTGGATCAATGACCCACGCGGCCTTTTTCGTGCGCCGCTACTGTCATGCCCCGCAAGCTGGAAACCATTCGCAACATCGGCATTATTGCCCACATTGACGCCGGCAAGACGACCGTCACCGAGCGAATGCTCTTTCTTTCCGGGGCCAAGCACCGCGTCGGAATGGTCGACAAGGGAACGACGACGACCGACGACGATCCCGAAGAGGCCGACCGGGGGATCACCATCTATTCGGCGTGCGTGATGTTCGACTGGCCAGGCGTCCACGTCAACCTGATCGACACGCCTGGCCACGTTGATTTCACCGCCGAAGTGGAACGCAGTCTCCGCGTCCTCGACGGTGCGGTTGTCGTCTTCAGCGCCCGCGAGGGAGTCGAGGCGCAAAGCGAAACGGTGTGGCGGCAGGCCAACAAGTATCACGTTCCGCGCGTTGCCTTTATCAACAAGCTCGATCGCGAAGGCGCCGAATTCGAGCGCGTTTTTGACGAGATAAAAAACCGGCTCCGCGCCAATCCCGTCGCCCTCTTTATTCCCGTCGGTGAGGGACCGGAACATGTCGACGATCCCTTTCGCGGCGTGATCGATCTGGTCCGCATGAAAATGATCACTTTCAGCGACGACGGCAAAACAGTAACAAGCTCGGAAATCCCCGACGACTTTCGATCGCGGGCCGAAGCGTGGCGCACGCGTCTCATCAGCCAAATGTGCAATTATTCCGAGGAGTTGATTCTTCTCGCCCTCGCCGAGGAACCGATCCCCGATGAGTTGATCCATCGCGTCATCCGCTCGGCGACCCTGGAAAATCATATTCAGCCGGTGATGTGCGGCTCGGCGCTTCACGGCGTCGGTGTGCAAACGGTGCTCGACGCCGTGGCCCGCTACCTCCCCAGCCCGCTCGATCGCCCGCCCGTCCACGGCATCAATCCGTTCCGGAAAAACGCCGAGGAAATTCGCAAGCCCGATCCGGACGAGCCCTTTTGCGGGCTTGTCTTCAAGATACTTCCCGCCAGGACGGGCGATTTTTACTGGGTTCGCGTCTATTCCGGAGTGTTGCGCGCCAACTCCCGCGTACTCTGTCCCGGCAAGGACAAGAAAGAGAACGTCGCACAACTTTGGCAAATCCACGCAACGAAGAAAAACCGCGACGGCCAGGTCGACGAGGTTTCCACCGGCGAGATCGTCGGGGTTATCGGGCCGAGGTACGCCGTCACCGGCGACACGCTCTGCGACCCGAAAGCACAGATTCAACTCGAGGCGATCCAGTTTCCCGAGACCGTCATCGAAATGGCGATCGAACCGGAGACGACCGCCGAACGAAAAAAATTGTCCGAAACGCTCGAGATGCTCAAGCGGCAGGACCCGACGTTCCGCGCCAGCGAGAACGCCGATACGGGCCAGACGCTCATCGCGGGAATGGGCGAGCTGCACCTGGAAGTCATCAAGAACCGCTTGCTGCGGGATTTCAGGCTCGACGTCAAGGTCCACAAGCCGCGTGTCTCGTATCGCGAGACGATTGCCCGAAAGGTCGAGATTTCCGGCGAGTGCCATCGCATCGTTTCCGGCCAGCAGCTTTTTGCGAGGCTGACGATCGTCGTCCAGCCCGACGAATCACTCGACCAGGTGGAAGTCGTCAACCAGTTGCCGGATGGAGCGCTATCGGACGAATATCCCGAAGCGGTGGTGGACGAACTTCGCTCACGCGGCCAGGGGGGGGGGCTGATCGGGAGCTTTCCGTTGTCCGGCATCCGCATTCTCGTCACGGACGTTGAACTTCGCGACGAGCAAACCAATGCGATGGCACTCAGCATCGCGGCCGGCGACGCTTTTGAAAAAGGACTTCGCGCGGGCGGGCCGGTCCTCCTCGAGCCGGTCATGAAGCTGACCATCACGACCCCCGACGACTACTACGGTGAATTCATCAGCGACCTGGCCCAGCGCCGCGCCCGCGTCGTCCGCACGGACAATCATTCCGGCGTCACGTTCATCGAGGCCCACGCACCGCTGGCCGAGCTGTTCGGTTACGCGGGCGCGATGCGTTCACTCAGCCAGGGCCGTGCCGGATCGAGCATGGAACCGCTGCAATACGAACCCGCCCCTCCGGAAATCGCAAACGGATTCGCCTTGTAAAGACATCCTTCTCGCTCCACTGGATATCTCGTCCTTGCGCCCTCGCGCCCCTTGGTCACCTTTTTTCGGTTGCCGGGCGACGTTCGCCAGCGGCCCCGAATTCGACTTCGCTCGCCGCCCCCGTCGCCTCATTCAGCGACGTTCCGGAGGGCATCGATTGAGCAGAATTTTCGAGCGACGTACCCGTACTCAATCCGGCGCTTGTGCCGGCGGCACCGCGCAATTGTTCCGCGGCGCGGGCGCGGGCCCCAATAAACAGGTCGAGGACCGTTTCCATTTTTTCCGTCTGCTCAAGGAGCACGATGTTCGACGTTTCCATTGCGCGATCGCGCAGTCGTGCGATCGCGGCGCGGCGGTGATGGACGGCCGCGTCAATCCGCACGGCGAGGTCCGCGTCGAAATCGACGCCCGCCTCGA
>JBGTFW010000023.1:0-3537 GCA_041747075.1 Pirellulaceae bacterium | reverse complement strand
GGCCTGTTCCGCGGCGTTGGTCGTCGTATCGCGAATACGCGTTGCCTCGCGCGCCAAGTCAACGAGGTTCCATTCCGCCGGTGCCTTGAGCATCTCCTGTGTCAGTTGCAGTTCCAGCGCCTCAAGCGTCGACGCTCCACCAGGTCCGGCCTGGCTCGCCGTCATGGCTTGCGAGGTGGTCGGAGTCGAACCCGACACGATGGGGTGCCCGTTGTCGAACGAATCAAAAATGCTGGAGCGGGAATGAGACGGGCCTGAATCGTTGATATCCCGATTCCAGTTCGTAACTGGCGCAGTGAATTCCCGTGATTCCGCCATGAAGCGCGACCGTTCATCGACAAAATTGGCGATCGGCTGGCGCGCGGGTTGCCATCCACCATCGCCCTGCGGAACGCCGCGGGACTGGTTGTTGTCCAGCGACGGGAACTCCGACCAGTCGTCCGCGGGCGCGTCGCCGGAGTCAATTTCAAAGGACCAGTCGTCGTTTTCGTTGCCCGTCGCGTCATCGTCGGCAACCGGAAGTCGATTTGCCAGGTCGAGGTTGCTTGCCGCGATCCATCGAAACTCACCGGCGGGCGGCTTGATCTGAACCCAGTCCGGCTCGTCATTTTCGAGTTCATACTTTTGGCGATCAACGATCCCCAGCACCTCGACGACTTCACCCTTGTGCAAGCGGATTTGCCACATCGGCTTTTCGACTTGCATGAGCCGTGTTCCGACCCACGCGATGACTTCCTCGGTGCTGATCCGCGCAAGGCCATCGTCCAGCATTTCGACTTCATCGAGCTGAACAAGTGAAAAACTCCCCTCCGGCGGGCGAATCGCCATCCACCCGCCGGGGTCATCCCGCCAGACTTCGACGGTCGTTCCTGGAGCGAGCCGATCAGTTCCATAATGGGAAGTACCCGGCCCACTTCGTACAACGGCCTCCTCGCCAACCACCGCCACTCGATACGGAGAGCCTGCCTCCTGGGCGTGCGCGACAATCGCCGCGAACACCGGGAAAAGTACGGCGCCGAATCTCGCGATATGGCGAATTGGACGGGACCGAATCATGAATGCATTGTGAAGATCGAAGCGACTATCCGCGCGGAAAATGAGCGCCCCTTGTAGCGGAACGGGAATTAACGCTTCAAGGGCAATTCGCGGCTTTTTTCAGCGTTCCCGTTTGCTGTAAAGTACCACTGCCCCCGTTGTTCCACGTCGTCCTTGCAAGCCGCCTGAGTTCGCGTTTTGCGAATTTGGAGTGCTCCGGCTTGGCGGAGCTTTGGATTAGCCCCGAAAAACGCGATGCATTGAGACAGATTTTGGCTTGGGCCTTGCCTTCCACACCGCCGATATTTCCTGCCTTCGCGAATCCAAAGCGGTACCAGGTTGCCCGCACTCCAAAGAAAAGTGCAAAACCGGAACTAAGGAACACTTGAGACAATTGTTCTACACTGAAACATTGGTACAACAATAGACGACCGGCACAACGGACCACCGACGAACGAGGACCATGCCAGAACTTTCCCGACGCGCCCGCCAAATGCCGGCGTCGCCGATTCGCAAGCTCAGTCCGCTGGCCGAAGCGGCACGCCAGCGCGGCGTTCATGTCTATCCACTTAATATCGGCCAGCCCGACATCGAGACGCCGCCGGTTTTCTGGAAGGCGATTCGCGAGGCCGACCTGCGCGTCCTTTCGTACAGTCCCTCCGAGGGCGTTCTGCCGCTTCGCCAGGCGATTGCCCGCTACTACGCGGCGCTCGGTCATGAATTGACGACCGATGAAGTCCTTGTCACGACCGGGGCCTCGGAAGCGCTCGGGTTCACCTTTGCGGTCGTCATGAATCCGGGCGATGAATTGATTGTGCCGGAACCGTTTTACGCCAACTACCTGTCGTTTTGCCTTGGACGCGACGCGCGCGTCGTTCCAGTGACATGCCGCATCGAAAACGACTTTGGGCTGCCACCTGTCGAAGCCTTCGAGCAAATGATCACGTCCCGAACGCGGGCGATCCTCATATGCAATCCGGGCAACCCGACCGGCGCGCTCTATCCGCGCGAGTCTCTGGAAAAGCTTCGCGAGATCGTCTTGCGCCACGACCTCTACCTCGTCGCCGACGAAGTTTATCGGGAATTCGTCTACGGCGGGCTTGAGCATCACTCGGTGCTTGGCCTCAAGGGCCTTGAGCAACATGCGATTGTCATCGATTCGACCTCGAAGCGCTTTTCCGCCTGCGGCGCGCGAATCGGCTGCGTCGTCTCGCGCAATGCGGAACTGATGGATGCCGTGCTGCGGATGGCCCAGGCACGGTTGTCTCCCCCGTCGCTCGGACAAATTGGCGCGACCGCCATGTACGCCCTGACGGAGGACTATTACCGGTCGGTCAACTCGGAGTACACGGCGCGGCGCGACTTGCTGCACCACGGCCTCAATGATATTGACGGCGTGCTCTGCCCGGCGGTCGGCGGTGCCTTTTATGCGATGGTCCGTTTGCCGGTCGACGACGCGGAGGATTTCTGCCGGTGGATGCTTGAGGAATTCTCGCACAACGGAGCGACGGTGATGATGGCACCTGGCGAAGGCTTCTACGCAACCGAGGGACTGGGGCGCGACGAAGTGCGAATCGCGTACGTCCTGAAGCGCGACGACCTGATGGCGTCCATCGAATGTCTGCGGGTCGCCTTGACTCGCTACCCCGGAGTCAAGGCGAACGCATCGCGGCGGGCGGCGTCCGCTTCCCCCGGCGGTGGGGGATGACGGCAGGAGCCGGACGGGTGCCGTGGACTGGGGCTGATCAACATTCGTCGGTTTGGGTCGATTGGTGGATTTGGGTCGAATTGAACCGACCCTGCCCGTCGAACGCTGATTGGGAAGAGGACCCGGCTTTTATGATTTTGGGGCGAACGCCACTTCATTTTTCGGGTCCAATCGGGTAGTTTCATCCACGGGCGCAGCGGAGGGTTGCCCCCTAATCAGGAGACGTGGCTGAGTGGTCGAAAGCACCGGTTTGCTAAATCGGCGTAGGGGTCAAACCCTACCGCAGGTTCGAATCCTGTCGTCTCCGCTAAGTCCTTTCGTAGCAACGAGTTGCGTGTTGCACTGAATCGCAAAAGTGGCGCACCCAACAGGGGTTGCGCCGCTTTTGTGCGATTCCCTGCCCTTCGTGACGCGTCCCGACTGCGCCGCTTTTTGTGCGCTTCGTGCGCCGCATTCTGCGCCGCTTTTCTCTCGCCCTTCGGCCGCCCGCTCAAAGTCGGCGTCGGTCACTTGCAGGTAATGCTTCAGGGCGATGCGGGGCGTGTTCCCCAGCCACGCGGTTACAACGTGGATCGGGTATTCCTTCGCCAGTTCGGTTTCGCGGCTCGCCCGCATCGCATGGAACAGCCGGGGCCAGGGTTGCAGGCCGGCGCGGTTGTCGGCGACCCGCAACAACTGGAGCCGGTCGTTAACGTTTCCCGAAGTGTGGAAAATGCGCTACAGAAGCACTTCGGCGTTGCAGAACACTGGTGCCCGTCCGGTACATCTGTTCAGGCGATTGCGGACCGGACGAA